>CALLVD010000100.1 GCA_938010385.1 uncultured Robiginitomaculum sp. | reverse complement strand
CAGTTTTTCGGTGTTGACACACGCTCGCCCGTCAACGCTACGCTCACAATCAATTCAGCTCCTGTCGGTACATATAATTTGACCGTAACCTTTGATACAGAATTCGGAGAACCGTTTTCAGACACCATTGAAGTCACCGTTTCAGAGCCGGAAATCGGCGTTGTTGAAGACAGCGTAACTGTCTCTTTACAGGCTGTCGGAGACGGCTTTTGGAATCTGGATCTGACACCTGTAAATCCTGATAATTACCAATTTTCAGGGGCAAGTTTTTCAGGCACGGGCAGTGACGGCTTTGATGTCAGTGCAAGTTCAAATCAAATCCTGCTCAACCTGGTTCGGGATTTTACAATCCCGGGCGACCCGTATGTCGCGCAGCCCGGTACATATGATTTGACCTTGGATATACAAACGACAACCGTAGGCGTTTCGGGCACTGACACCCTGCAAATTATCGTTACAGATTAAGGTCCAAAGGCCGGTCAGGCCAAGCAGGGTGACGAGATAGCCCCGGTGAAGACGAATAGCAGTTGTTTCGGGAGCGGATAAGTCTCCGCCCCCTTTTAACCTGCCAACGTTTCCCCTATGTTCTGTCTATGTCCAAGTCTGATTCCTTTCGCCCTGCCCCGCCGCCCCCGGCAGGAAGCCGCTCTATTTCCGCGCAGGCCATGGCCGGATTACGGCCGGCGGAGGATGATTATTTAGAAAGTTTAAATCCCGAGCAGCGCCGCGCGGTCGAGACCATTGACGGCCCCGTCCTCGTGCTCGCCGGCGCGGGCACCGGCAAGACGCGGGTTTTGACCACGCGGCTGGCCCATATCATCCGCATGGGCCGGGCCTATCCGTCCCAAGTGCTTTGCGTGACCTTTACCAATAAAGCGGCGCGGGAAATGCGCGAACGGGCGGCAAAATTGGTCGGGCAAACCGAAGGCCTGCCGTGGCTGGGCACGTTTCACTCTATATCAGCGAAGATTTTACGCATTCACGCAGAGCTTGTCGGCCTGAAAAGCAGTTTCACAATCCTTGATACTGACGATCAGTTGCGCCTGATGAAACAAGTTATTGAGGCGCACAATCTGGACCCCAAACGCCATACGCCCCGCCATCTGGCGAGCTTGATTGATAATTGGAAGAACAAGGGCCGCACGCCGGATAAACTCTCCGCCATAGACGGGGCGAGCTTTGCAGACGGTGCGGGGGTGAAGCTATATGCCGCCTATCAGGCCCGGCTGCTGACGCTGAACGCCGTGGACTTTGGCGATTTGCTTTTGCACTGCGTGACGTTGTTTATGGAAAACCCGGAAATCCTGCGCAAATATCATGACAAGTTTAAATATATTCTGGTCGACGAGTATCAGGATACCAATGTGGCGCAATATTTATGGCTGCGTCTGCTGGCTCAGGGCTCGCAGAATTTGTGCGTCGTCGGAGATGATGATCAGTCGATTTACGGCTGGCGCGGCGCGGAAGTCGACAACATATTGCGCTTTGAAAAAGATTTCCCGGGCGCGGCGGTCATTAAGCTGGAACGCAATTACCGCTCAACCGAGCATATTCTGGCCGCAGCCTCCGGCCTGATTGCGGCCAATGAAGGGCGATTGGGCAAAACGCTTTGGACCGAAGATGCCGGCGGAGAAAAAGTCACCGTGTCCGGCGTTTGGGACGGCCAAGCCGAAGCCCGCGCCGTGGCGACAGAGATTGAAAACTGGCGCAGCGGCGGGCGTAAATATAATGATATTGCTGTGCTGGTTCGCGCCTCGCGGCAAATGCGGGCGTTTGAAGAACGGTTCATCATGCTCGGCCTGCCTTATCGGGTTATCGGCGGGCCGCGCTTTTTTGAGCGGGCAGAAATTCGCGACGCCCATGCGTTTTTACGGTTGATGCTCTCGGAAACCGATGATTTAGCGCTGGAGCGGATCATCAATAAGCCCAAGCGCGGTATTGGCGACACCACGGTCAAGAAACTTCAAATGGCGGCGCGGTCGCTTCGATTGCCTTTGGAAGAAACAATCCGAAAGGTCATTCAAACGGACGAAATTCGCGGCAAAGCGCGCACAAGCCTGCGTACGCTCATGTCCGATTTTGACCGCTGGCGTAAAGAGGGCCAAGACATACGTCATACAGAATTGGCCGAGCGTATATTGGATGAGAGCGGCTACACACTCATGCTAAAGGCGGACAAAGATCCGAAATCCGAAGGGCGTCTGGAAAACCTCAAAGAACTGGTTCAGGCCATGGGCGAATTTGATACGCTGGCCGCCTATATGGAACATGTGTCCCTCGTCATGGATATCGAGACCCAAGAGACGGACGACAAGATTAGCCTCATGACCCTCCACTCTGCCAAAGGCTTGGAGTTTCCGCTGGTCTTTTTGCCGGGCTGGGAAGACGGCAGTTTTCCGTCACAAAAATCTATGGATGAGAGCGGTTTGGCCGGCTTGGAAGAAGAGCGCCGGCTGGCCTATGTGGGCATTACGCGGGCGCGCGAACGGGCCGCAATTTACTTTGCCGCTAACCGTCAGATTTACGGCTCTTGGCAATCCTCAATTCCGTCGCGCTTCATTGACGAGCTGCCGCCCGCCAATGTGACAGCAAAGTCCGAAACCGGATATTATGACGGCGGCGGCTCTAACAGTTTCAGTGCCAAAGCCGGCGTGTCCGAACGGTTTGCGGCATCATTCGACGCGGCGCAATCCACACGGACATCGCCCGGATGGGAGCGCTACAAAGCCAATAAAAACAAAGTGTTCGGGCGCGAACCTTTAGAAATTGAAGGCCATGCTGTGCGCCGCCGGCCCAAGGATGAAGGCAGTAATTATAAGGTCGGCGAGCGGGTCTTTCACCAAAAATTCGGTTACGGCACCATCAAATCCGCTGATGGGCCGAAGCTGACCGTCGCGTTTGAAAAAGCGGGCGAAAAGAAAGTTTTAGACGGATTTGTTTCCCGGCCTTAAAACCCATCTATGCTTCGCCTGATTCTTATCACTGTTTTTGCCGGCCTTTTGGCTTCCTGCGCCTCGGCGGGGCGCAAGACTGATTTAAATATTTTAGAAATCAACAGCCTGTCCAATGCAAAGTCGGGCAGCGCGCAGTTCCAAGGTCTGGAATTTTTGGCCGACGCCCTACCCGGTGAAATCAAAAACCGGGTCAATATATTTTACGTTCACGGTATTGGCTGGACCGAAAATCCCGCCGGTGATCCGCTGGCCAATGACTTCATAGCCGGCGTGGCCAATGCTTACGGGCTGAAGAATTACGCCTCGGGTATTGAGAGCCTGTGCGGCGAAAACGGACAGGCACGCGAGAAAGCCAAAGGCCGTGAAGGCGAGTTTGTTTATATTACGCCGAACGGCGAAACCCGATTTCAAACGGCGCTGAGCGGGTCGCGCCTGAAAATCGACCGCTTGGTCTGCATGGATAAGCATGTCTTACCGGTCAACGATGTCATTGAATTTGTGGTCTATCGCGTCTTCTGGGATGATTTATTCTGGAATGCGCTGCAACTTCCGCATGTCGGACAGGATGATGATGTCGGCTCGTCCAAAGCTTTTGCCGGCCTGCGCCGCAAATATAACCGCCGGTTGAAAGATGAACTTGTCAATTACGGCTTCTCTGACGCGGTTATGTATTTGGGCCCCGCGGGAACAGAATTGCGCCGCGCCATCCAAGGCGCCATGTGCAGCGCGGCCCTCGATTCCTCGGGCTATGAATTTGCCAAACAGGGCCATGAATTGACCTATGGCGATGCGTGCAATCTGGCGTCTTGGAAGACGCTTGAGACCAATCAATTCGCCTTTGTCACGGAAAGTCTGGGCAGTAAAATTGTCTTTGACGTGATGCAAGACAGCCTGACTGACGGGCAGGATAACATTATTGATGAAATGATTGCCGGAAGCGAATTTTACATGCTCGCCAATCAAATTGCCTTGTTGAGCCTCAATGATTTAACCGCAGTCCCCCGCGCGCCCGTCAAACAACTTACGGGCAAAGATCGTCCGAAAATTATCGCGATGTCAGAAGTTAATGATTTTCTGACCTATGAACTCATCCCGTTTTATGAGCAGCTTTGGAAACGCAGCGAGCGCAGGGTGGAAATTGCGCCAAACATATTTGAAAGTGCGCCGGCGGGCGACAGAGCTGACAGCGCCCAAGCGCGAGCCGCCATGGTAGAGGCCATTGGCTGGGACATTATTGATATGCGGCTTGAATTTGCTGACAAAATGATCCCTATGGTCGACGGTCTTGTGGACCCGTTGCAAGCGCATGGCGGACATATGTCAGAGCCGGAATTGGTTTTATACTTGCTGTGCGGCGCCGAGGCCGCAAAACTTAAGTCCGGCGGATGTCTGGCAAAGGAAACTTCATACGATGACTGATACGCCGCCTTTTGCCCTTTTCGTTCGCGGGCCGAGCGATGAGATTTTTACTTTGTCCGACACGCTCGGTTTTGAAAGCCCGATGGAGGCCCTCGCCGTCTCTGTCTTTGAAGACGGGCCGGACACCATGCACGTTCAGGCGCTTTACAGCACGGCCGAGCAAGCCGAAGCGGCCCTGGCTGCTCTGCCCGATGCTGCGCATCTCGAAAGTTTCGTCACACAGCTGGATGATCTGGACTGGGTTTCGCGCAGTCAGCAAAACTTGCCGCCGGTCAATGCCGGACGCTTCTGGGTTCACGGCGATCATGATGACGCGGCCGGTGCGCCTGAAACTGCGCAACACACAATTTGCATTAATGCGGGCATGGCATTTGGCACGGGGCATCACGGCACGACCAAGGGCTGCCTGTTGATTTATGATGCCATGATTGACGCCGGGTTTAACCCGGTCAAAATACTGGATTTGGGATGCGGCGCCGGCACGCTGGCTATTGCGGCAGCTAAACACAGCGGGCGGGTCGTACTCGCCACAGATATCGATCCCGACGCCGTCATGGTCACGCGGGATAATGCGCAGATAAACGGCGTCAGCCGATACATTAACGCCGTCACGGCAGACGGCTTTGACAGCCCTGCCCTAGACGGCGAGAAATTTGACTTAATCTTTGCCAATATCTTAGCCGGCCCGCTTATGGGTCTGGCGCCGGATATCCGCCGTGCTCTGGCCCCCGGCGGACAGGTTATTCTGTCAGGTATTCTGACAAATCAGGCCGAAGAGGTCGCCAAAGCGTTTCATACCGCCGGTCTTAAAACCGTCGCCCACCCCCCGATAGGGGAATGGACAAGTTTATCAGGGAGCGCCGCTTAGTCGGCTCTCAACCTTGCTTACAGCGCGCGGTTTTCGCGGCGGCTGCGGCGCAGTGTGCGGCGCGTCAAAAGCGTCCCGTTTGCGATTTCGCGGCGAGCTTGTGCGCCTTCAAAAGCCGGAGCAAAACGGCGGGTCTCAACAGATGTGAACTCAGTTCCGTTAAATTGTGTAGTCATGACTTATTCCTTTTAATCATGTTTTTTCGTTGTTTTGTATCTATGAAATTCTATCGGATTTGAGAACAGAGGACTCGGAAGTGGAGCTATGCACAAATGCATACATCTTCACACCTCATTAATAGAATAGGCGTTTCGCAATCGACAGACTCCGCAGGCTTGCGGAGAGCCCTTGCCGCGCCTACAAAGCGCGAGAGGATAAACACCATGATACAAAATTTTGATGTTCAAGGCGGGCCGCAATTCGGACGCCGCAATGTGCCCAAGCTGCGCGCCGCTCTGGCTGAGGCCGGACTGGACGGCTTTTTGATCCCCCACGAAGACGAATATCAAAACGAATATCTGCCGGATTGCAATGAGCGGCTGATGTGGGCGAGCGGCTTTACCGGCTCTGCCGGCGCGGCCATCGTGACAACGGACCGCGCAGCCATGTTCGTCGACGGGCGCTATACGCTGCAAGTGCGCGCCCAAGTCGACGATGATTTGTTTGATTACGAAACCTTAGAGTCCGGCGGCATGGCCAACTGGGTCGCCCGCAATGCAGGCGACGGCATGCGCATCGGCTATGATGCCCGGCTGCACAGCCCGGCCGGCCTGAAAGCCCTGCAAGCTGCGGCGAAGACAAGCGGCGCGGTTTTGGTCGCGGTGGAGCAAAATCCGATTGACGCGGCGTGGGATGATCGCCCGCCCCTGCCCCTGACGCCGCTGGTCGTGCAGCCCATAAAGCTGGCCGGCGAATCCCACGGCGATAAGCGCGCGCGCATCGGCAAAGTGATAGCGGACGCGGGCGCGGATTCTGCCGTACTGACCTCGCCGGCGTCGATTGCGTGGCTTCTTAATATTCGCGGCGCAGACGTCATGTGTACGCCCCTGCCGCTCTCTACCGTCATTCTGCATGCAAGCGGCAATGCAGAGCTCTACGTCCACCCGGATAAAGTCGGCGATGACATCCGCGCCCATTTGGGCAATTCGGTCGTCATCCGTGACGAAGACATGCTCGCCGGCGGTCTGAATGCACTGGGCAATAAGCGGGTTTGGGTTGACCCCGGTACGGCCTCTGCGCATTTATTTAATGCCTTAACTGAGGCCGGCGCCAGCCTGCACACGGCGATGGACCCCGTCATGCTGCCCAAAGCGGCTAAAAACGCGGCCGAGATTGCCGGCACAAAAGCCGCCCATATCCGAGACGGCGGCGCGCTGGTAGCTTTCCTGCACTGGCTGGCGACAGAGGCGCAATCCGGCGATTATGACGAAATCCAGGCCGCGCAAAAATTAGAATCGTTCCGCGCGCAGCTCCCCGGCCTGAAAGACCTCAGCTTTGAGACGATATCGGGCGCGGGCAGTAATGGCGCGTTTTGTCATTACCGCGTTAACACAGACACGAACTTAAAACTGGAGCCCGGCTCGCTTTATCTGGTGGACAGCGGCGGTCAATATCAGGACGGCACAACGGATGTCACCCGCACCGTCGCTATAGGCGAGCCGACGACCGAGATGCGCCGCCGGTTTACCCTCGTTTTAAAAGGCCATATTGCGCTGGCTTCTGTGCGTTTTCCGCCCGGCACGACCGGGTCTAATCTGGACGCACTGGCGCGAATGGCATTGTGGGAAGACGGTCTGGATTATGATCACGGCACCGGCCACGGCGTCGGCGCTTATCTCGGCGTTCACGAAGGCCCGCAGCGCATATCAAAAGCGCCGAATACTATCGCCCTGCTGCCCGGCATGATTGTCAGCAATGAACCCGGCTATTACAAAACCGGCGGCTACGGCATCCGCATTGAAAACCTGCAATTCGTCCATGAGGCCCGAGAGATTGACGGCGGCGAGAGGGCCATGCTCGGCTTTGAAAACCTAACCTGGGCCCCGATTGACCGCAATTTGGTGGATGTGGATATCCTGTCAGCCGAGGAGCGCGATTGGCTCAATGATTATCACGCGCAGGTTTGGGATAAAGTCGGCCCGCAAGTAAACGGAGATGTGAAGGCTTGGCTTGAGGCGGCGTGCGCGGCGGTTTAGTCAGGCAGAACTTTACCCCCCCTCCCGCTCATACAAGAGCTACCCAATCAGCTCCAACCACTCCGCTTCCGTCAGCGTTGTCACGCCCAATTCCCCGGCCTTTTTCAGCTTACTCCCCGCGCCCGGGCCGGCGACGAGATAGTCGGTTTTCGCTGATACGCTGCCCGACACTTTCGCGCCGAGGCTTTGGGCTTTGGCTTTGGCTTCGTCACGGGAGAAGAGCTCTAATTTACCGGTGAAAACGACGGTTTTGCCTGAAACGGGGCTGTCATCGCTCGGCGCCTGCGCGTCGATGATTGTCAGCCGGTCGGTCAAATCCTTGACCATGTCGATATTTTGCGGCGCGTTCATGAAATCGACGAGGCTGCCTGCGGCGGCTTCGCCCATGCCGTCAATAGAGAGCAGGTCCGCCCATTCTTCGCCCATATGCGGTTTGGCGGCGAAAACGGCGCTCATCATTTTATCCCAACTCAGATAATGCTTGGCAATCAGGTTCGAGTTACCCTGCCCGACATGGCGTATGCCGAGCGCATAAAGCACGCGCGCGAAATCAATTGCGCGGCGGACATTGATGGCCGCAAACAGGTTAGCCGCGCTGGTCTCGCCCCAGCCCTCCCACGTCTCAAGTTTGATCTCGCCGTTTCGGGCCTCAAGGGTGAAGATATCGGCCGGGGCTTTAATCAGGCCTTTTTCATAAAAGGCTTCGACTTGCTTGCCGCCCATGCCGTCAATATCAAAAGCGCGTCGCGAGACAAAATGGATGAGCCCTTCCACCGCTTGCGCGGGACAGGCCATGCCGTTGGTGCAGCGTTTGACCACATCCGCCTTGCCCTTATCGTCCACCTCGCGCACGGCCGGCGCGTCGCAAACGGGGCAATTATCCGGGAGCTTGAAATTATCTGCCCGCGCCGAAACATTGCCGATAACGCGGATGACTTGCGGGATGACATCCCCGGCGCGCTGGATTTCCACCGTGTCACCGGTGCGCAATTTAAGCCGGTTTATCTCGTCCTCATTATGCAAGGTCGCGTTAGAGACGACGACCCCGCCGACGGTAATGGGGGTCAGGCGCGCCACAGGAGTCAATGCGCCGGTACGGCCGACTTGCACGTCAATGGCTTCCAATGTCGTAATGGCTTTTTCGGCCGGGAATTTATGCGCCGTGGCCCAGCGCGGCGCGCGGGAAACAAAACCCAGCCGCTCTTGCAAAGCCAGATCATTGACCTTGTAAACCACCCCGTCAATATCATAGCCAAGGCCGGCGCGGTTTTCCATAATTGAGGTATAATGCGCCACTAAGTCCGCAGCATTATCAAACACTTGCATCAGCGGATTGACCGAAAAACCCCAAGATTTAAAATCCTCGACAACGCCCATTTGCGTGCCGGTAAAACCGGGGCTGACCTCGCCCCACGTATA
>CALLVD010000099.1 GCA_938010385.1 uncultured Robiginitomaculum sp. | reverse complement strand
CTGAAAACCAAAGCGGTTCCGAACCCTGACGGCAGCTATAAAATTACCGGCCAAAAGATTTTCATCTCTGCCGGTGAACATGACATGTCAGAAAACATTATCCATTTGGTCCTCGCCCGCATCGAAGGCGCGCCGGATGGCGTGAAGGGCATTTCTCTCTTCATCGTGCCGAAATACAAGCTCGACGCGGACGGTAATCCCGGCGAGAAAAACGGCGTGACTTGCGGCTCTATTGAAGAGAAAATGGGCATTCACGGCAATTGTACCTGCGTCATGAATTATGACGATGCGGAAGGCTATCTCATCGGTCAGGAAAACAAAGGCCTGAAAGTCATGTTCGTCATGATGAACCGCGCCCGCCTTGACGTGGGCATGCAGGGCCTGGCCCAATCCGAAGTCGCTTATCAAAACGCTGTCGCTTATGCCACGGACCGCTTGCAGGGCCGCAGCCTGACCGGACCGAAAAATGAAAACGGCCCGGCCGATCCGATTATTGTGCATCCCGATGTGCGCCGCATGTTGATGGAAACCAAAGCGTTTAACGAAGGTGCGCGGGCTCTGATTATGTGGGCGACACTATTAGAGGATTTGGAAGGCGTGCATGAGGACGAAAAATTTCGCGAAAAAGCCGACGACTATCTCGGCCTGCTGACCCCGGTGATTAAAGGCTACATGACTGACAAGGCCATGCAGACCACGATTGATTGCCAGCAAATTTTCGGCGGTCACGGCTTTATCGAAGAATGGGGCATGAGCCAGTTTGTACGCGATACCCGTATTGCCCTGATTTATGAAGGCGCCAACGGCGTGCAGGCGCTCGATTTGGTCGGCCGTAAACTGGCCCGTAACGGCGGGCGCGCTTTGATGTCTTTGTCCAAAGAAATCGATGATTTCGTCGCCGAAAATTCCGGCAATGAAAAGACGGCAGAATTTGTCGACGCGCTTAAAGAATCCAAAGACAAGCTGCAAGCCGCGACCATGTGGATTATGCAAAACGGCATGTCCAATCCGGACAATGCCGGCGCGGGGTCCGTTGATTATATGCACATGATGGGCCTGACGACGCTCGCCTATATGTGGGCAAAAATGGCTATCACCGCGCAAGCCGCAATCGACGAAGGCAAGAATGAAGAGTTCTACCCGAACAAGCTCATCACCGGCCGCTATTTCGTCAAACGCATGTTGCCCATGCTCGACAGCCATCTGGCGAAAATCAAGACGGGCGCAGAGCCGTTAATGGCACTGGACGCGGCGGCGTTTTAAGAAAAGAGCCATAGATAAAGATAGAGGCCGCCCCATAGGGCGACCTCATGTGGGTCTACATTAGCCCAATGAAGCTCTCAGCCAGAGCGGGAAAGTCGCTGAAAACAGCAAGCTAATCCGCACTGTTGAGCCCGTAGACCCACTGGCTTCGAGTACGAAGATGGCTTTCATAAGCCCTCCTTGTTCTCTCGCGCAGCGGTCCCTTACGGTAGCCGAATCTGCGCAGTAGGCCAGCTGCTGATTATATTTTTGGGATAGTCCCGGAACCAGCACCTTCGACTATGATTCTGAAATGGGTTGTGAGTGTAAAATTTCAACCCAACCAAAAAAAATAAAAAAGGAAACACATATGACCGCCGTAAATTTTAAAAATCCTGACTGGTATGACGAAGAAGATATCAACATTTTCCGCGAGGCTGTGAACGGCTTTTACACGCGCGAAATGGCGCCGCATTCGGAGAGCTTTCGCAAAAACAAAGTTGTCGACCGCAAATATTGGAACCAAGCCGGCGCGATGGGATTGCTGAACTGTTCCATGCCCGAAGAATATGGCGGCGGCGGCGGGGATTATCGCCATGAAATGATTATCATGGAAGAGCTGGTCAAAGCTAATGTCGACGGGTTTGGCTTGTCGCTGCATAACGCAATTGTTGCGCCGTATATTTTGCATTTCGGCACGGAAGAACAAAAGCAAAAATGGCTGCCGAAAATGGCGACCGGCGAGCTCGTCGGCGCGATTGCTATGTCAGAACCCGGCACCGGGTCGGACCTGCAAAATGTGCGCACCAATGCCAAACAGGAAGGCAATGGCTGGGTCATTAATGGCTCTAAAACATTCATCACCAATGGGGGGACGGCGAACCTGATTATTGTCGTCGCGGACACCGGCGGCGAAGGAAAATTTTCAAAATCTTTATTCGTAGTTGAGACCGATGATTTGGAAGGCTTTCGCCGCGGCCGGATTTTAGACAAGGTCGGCATGGACGCCCAAGACACGGCCGAGCTTTTCTTTGATAATATGAAAGTGCCGGCCGACGCGCTGCTCGGCCCGGAGCCCGGGCACGGCTTTATTCAACTGATGCAGGAACTCCCCCAAGAGCGGCTTAACATTGCCGTCCAAGGCGTGGCGCAAATGGAAGCGGCGATTAATGAAACCGTCGCTTACGTCAAAGACCGCAAAGCGTTCGGCAAATCGATTATGTCGTTTCAAAACACGCAATTTGAACTGGCGGAATGCAAAACCATTGCAACGATCGCCAAGACATTTGTTTATGACTGCGCGGAGAAACACTTGCGCGGAGAGCTCGATACAGTCACCGCGTCCATGGCGAAATATTGGGTCACAGACAAAGAATGCGAAGTCATTGACCGCTGCCTGCAATTGTTTGGCGGTTACGGCTTTATGAACGAATATCGCATCGGCCGCATGTACCGCGACAGCCGCGTGCAAAAGATTTACGGCGGCACAAATGAAATCATGAAGATGATGATCGCGCGGAGCCTGTAAGCTTGGAAAAGGCCCCCTCAGTCTCGCTGCGCTCGACAGCTCCCCCAAACCGGGGGAGCGGGGGTGCGCAGCGTTCGACTCAGGATGCAACCGTAAAAGCGAAACGTTTCGCTAAAAAATTGAGAGCCGAACTGACACCTGCCGAAAAGAAGCTTTGGCAGCAATTGCGGGCAGGACGTCTGTCCGGATATAAATTTCGACGCCAACATCCTGTCGGAAATTATATCGCGGACTTTGCATGTATTCCCCATAAACTCATTATCGAAGCTGACGGTGATACGCACTTTACTGAGCAAGCCGAAGCCAAAGACAAAATTCGATCTGACTATATTACGGCTCAAGGTTGGACGATTTTTCGTTGCACTAATCTTGATATCTACAACAACCTGTCCGGCACTCTGGACTCGCTTCTAAACGCATTAGCCCCGCTCCCCCGGTTTGGGGGAGCTGTCGAACGCAGCGAGACTGAGGGGGCCTTGCCGAACTTTGAAAAGGAAACCCTATGACTGACCTTGTAACTTACACCCTGTCCGGCAATGTCGCGACGATTACGATGGATGACGGCAAAGCGAATGTGCTGTCCACGGACATGATTGCGCAGCTGAACGCCGCATTCGACAAAGCCGAGGCCGATAATGCCATTGTTATCTTGACCGGGCGCGAGGGCATGTTTTCCGGCGGGTTTAACCTTAAAGAAATGCAGGCCGGCCCCGAAGAGGCCATGCTGCTGACGTCCAAAGGCTCTAAACTGGCGCGTCGGATTATGGCGTTTCCGACGCCGGTGATTATGGCGTCTACCGGGCATACGATTGCCATGGGCGCGTTTTTGGCGCTGGCTTGTGACTACCGCATGATTATTGAGGGCGATTACAAAATCGGGCTGAACGAGACGATGATTGGCATGACCATGCATAATTTCGGCATAGAGCTGGCGCGTTATCGCCTGCCGAAACATTACTTTAATCGCTGCTGCATTAACGCCGAAATTTTCAATCCCAAAGGCGCCGTGCATGCCGGATTTTTTGACCGCGTGGTCCCGGCAGAGCAGTTCCCCATGGCCGGGCCGATGGCCGGGCAAATGTTTGGGCAGCTGAACGGCGAGGCATTTAAAAATACAAAGCGCCGCTCGCGCAAGCAGGCGTTTAAGATTTTAGATCAGGCCATTGAAGATGATCTGGATCCGGAAAAAATCCACGCCGTATAGTGCGCTTTAGCCGTAAATTTTATGATCTGCCGGACGGGCAGATGTCCGCCGTGCATTTCGGCGATGTTGCGGCCCCGCCGCAGCTCGTGTTTATCCACGGCACGGGATTTCACGGGCTTGCCTATCGCAGCCTGTTAGAGCCGCTGAGCCAAGACAGCGGCGCGCATATTATCGCCCTTGACTTGCGCGGTCACGGCATGACGCGGCTGCCCGCCGACCCTGACGCCTTACCGAACTGGCAGCCTTTGCGCGATGATGTACTGGCCTTCCTGCGCGCTTATATTGACGCGCCTGTGGTTTTGGCCGGGCACAGCCTGGGCGCGGGCGTCTGCCTCATGGCTGCGGCGCAGGCCGGCGATAAAGTACGCGGCTTGGCCGGTTTTGATCCGGTGACCCTGCCGCTTTTGCCAAGGCTGGCCTTAAAGACGCGCGCGGGCCGGGCGTTTGCCGGGAAAAATCTGTCACTGGCCAGAAACGCCGGCAAACGGCGCGCAGATTTTGACAGTTTTGACGCCGTCTTTGAGCGCTATCAGGGACGCGGCGCGTTTCGCGACATGCCCGATGCGGCCCTGAGGGATTATATCGAAGGCGCGTTTGTGCTGCGCGAGGGCGGCGGCGTGACTCTGACCTGCGCGCCTTTATGGGAGCAGGCAACCTTTGTGGCGCAGGGGCAAGATCAGTTTGCTGCGGCGCGCGGCGCAATGGAAAACACCGGCGGCAATATTCAGATTGTCTATGCCGGAAAACGCTCGCCCACGCGTGGGCCGCAGCGGGCGAAAATGCGCAAATTATTGGGAGCGGAGCGCGTCACTTATCATGCCGAAAAATCCCATTTCTTCCCGCTGGAAGCGCCGGAGTTTTCCCGCGGCATTTTGCGAAGCGTTTTGCGCTTAGACTCTTAAATCCTCAATCGCCGCCGCGTTCAGCGCCTCAACCGTATCGGCCGGCGTCTTGACATGTTTGCGCGCCTGTAAATCCATCAGGCAGCCCACGCCTTGCTTGGACGCAATCAACTCGCCGGTTACAGCATTATAGAGTTTATGAACCAGCGTCCTGACATTGGGCGTTGCGCCCGCAATGGCCGAGTAAAAATGATAGCCGTCCCCGGCGACCGCCGGCGGGCCTAAAACTACCCGCGCTTCAAGCAGCGCGCCGTGAATATGACTCTCGCCGGAAGTAAAATCTTCGCTGTGCATTTCCGGCCATGCGGCAGAAAACTGCCCGACCGTTTGTGTTACCCGGCCCAATATGGCCTGCGCCGTGACCCGGCCGAAAACATCCGTATCGCTTTCGCTGAACACGCCTTTGCCCAGCAAGGTCATGCCGGCGGCTTTGGCCTGTTTCATCGTCATGCCGGACGGGCGGGCAGACAGGTCAATGCCGCGTGACCCGGCAATCTGCGGGCGCTCAATCGTAAACGCTTTGGCGGCTTTTTTAACCCGGCTCGGCCAGCGAAAGGCTCTTCGCGTGCGCGTTGAAATATGATCAAGCCGTTCTGTCACGCAGCAGGCGGGCCGCCCGCCCGCGTGATACATGACATGCACGGCGTCCATATCCGTTTGACGCAGGTCCGTTATGGCTGACTTTATCATCAGCGGCGCGCCGGGCCGCGCTTCGCCTAAATATTGAATGTGAAACTCGCGCACGGCGAAGGTGGAATAAGCGCCGGCTTTAAAACTGCTGCGCAGGCCTAATGTCAGGCCCAGCATTTCGCGCGCCTCAGAGACCTTATAAAGATAGCGGCGCATGTTCAAATGCCCCAGCTCATCACACTCCCACTGCGAGGCCTCGCCGGACCATGTGTGCAAAAAATCGCCCATATACGGGTTTAGCCGGCGGCGCAGGCGGCGCAGCGGCCGTAATGCTCAATCACAGAGCGGGTGACCGTAAAGCCGTCCGGCGCGCAGTCGCGATGATCGCTCGCGCTTTGTTCGGTCACGCCCTTGCAGGTTTCGCAAATAAAAAATTCTGCGACATGGCCGGCGTGGGTATGATCACAGGCGACATAGGCGTTTAAGGCTTCCACCCGGTGAACAAGACCGAGCCGCGATAAAAAATCCAGCGCGCGGTAGACTGTGGGCGGCTTTGGCGAGCCGTGCTCAGGCTCTAATTGATCTAAAAGATCGTAGGCTTTGACGGGACCGTCATGACGCAAAACAAGTTCAAAAATATGGGCGCGCAGTTTGGTAAACCGTTCGCCGGCCGCGTCGCAGACCTGCTGCGCGAGCGCCAAATGATGGGCCACGTCCCCCGGCGCGCAGGCGTCGTTATGGGCGTGAAGTGTCTGCGGTGCGTTTGTCATGGCACCTGCCTAACACAGATGTAAAGCGATTGCACCTGTTTGCGCCTGTTAGGTTTGCATGGCGGGCATTCAACGCGCAGCCGGCCTGTCAATCAGGTGTTGAGACGGGGGGCTTATTACGCTAAGAGCGCGTCAGTTTAATTGCATACAGATATAAAGGGACCGATTATGGCCAAGAAACCTCAAGCAAACGGAGAGATAAGCGGCAACGTTATGCTCTACAAAAAACCGACGCCGCTTGCCAAAAATACACATAAAGGTATGGGCGTATCCCCGGTGAAAAACCCGTTTGAATTTATGGCTAAGTCACATTTCCTGCCGCTCACTGCGCCTGAGTTTGGCTCAGCGGCGAGCAGCTATCCGATCATTTTTGCCGGTGACGCCCGCAGCCCGCTGGCTGTTATGGGCATTCGCACAGATGAGAATTTGCTGGTTGACGAAACCGGTCAGTTTAATTCTGATTTCTACATGCCTGCCTTTGCACGCCGCTATCCTTTCGTTCTGGCCGGCGATGATCAAAATGATCGCTTTGTCGTTTGTGTTGATGAGCAAGCCGATTGCGTTGTTAAGAAAAATCCGCAGCGCGCCTTCTTTGACGGCGATGAGTTGTCACAGTTTACCCAAGAAGCGTTTGAGTTCCTGCAGGGTTTTGAAAATGATCGCCGCGCGACTGATCTTATGGTCGAGCGTTTTAAAGAGCTGGATTTGTTCGAAGCGAAAGACATGCATTTCCAAGGCAATAATCCGGACGGAACGCCGGCGCCGCGCCAGAAAATCGCGGACTACTTTGCGATTTCCGAAGACAAGCTCAAAGCACTTCCGGATGAAACGCTGCGCGAATTTGCAGACAAAGGCTATTTGGCCGTGGCTTACGCGCATATTATGTCGCTCAATAATTGGCAGCGCCTGGTCAATATGACATTGCGCAAAGCTGCCGCCGAGCAGGCCGCGTAACCGCCTTAAAGTCTAATTTTTAAAGCCCGGTCATTATGGCCGGGCTTTTTTTTTGGTTTGCGCCCGTCTCGCGCGGACATAACAACTGCGTTATACATGGCCGATTATCCTGTCCGGCCGGCTTTGAATTTCGTAATGAAGTTATCAGCAAATTTGCTTTGGAGTTTTTATGCGCCTGTTTTTAACTGTCCTTGCTGCCTGGCTCCTCGCCGGGCCTTTGCACGCCGCCGAGACGGATCCCGTCGATACCGGCGAAGTTGTCGGGCAGGTCGTCAGCTCTCACGACACGGTCACGCCGGGGCAGGACTTTCATATCGCGCTGTCCACAGTCCTTAATGAAGGCTGGCACACCTATTGGCGCAATCCCGGCGATAGCGGCGAACCGGTCGATTTTGCCGTGACTGCGCCGGATGGGGTCACATTCGGTGATCTGATTTGGCCGCTGCCCGAGCCGGTCATGACCGGACCGATTGTCAATTACGGTTTTGAAGGCGAGCCGCTTTTCGCGCTCCCTGTGTCTGTCAGCGCCGATGCGAGCCCCGGCGACGTGCTGAGCTTTTCCGGCAAAGCCTATTATCTGGTCTGCCGCGAAATTTGTATCCCTGAGAGTTTTGATTTTGCGCTGGACGTTTCTGTCGGTGACGCGCCGGCCGTTGATGCGCGGTGGCAGCGCAATATAAGCAAAGCTATCGCCGCTGCGCCTATGCCGGCGCAGGTGCAATCAAGCGCGCGTTTGGACGGCGGCCGTTTGGTTATAGACAGTCTTTTGAATGAGCCGGGCGTCAGCAACCCTTACATTTTTCCGATTGATCCCGGCACGACCCTGCACAGTGACGCGCAAAGCGCCTCTGTTACAGACACCGGGGTGTCCGTGTCCCTGTCGCCCGGCTTTGCCCTGACAGACGGCCTGAAAGCGCCGATAGACTATTTGCTGGCTTATGAAAAAGACGGCGTTTACACCGGGAAATATATAACCGCTGCGCCCGGCCCCGCGCTGATTGCCGGACAAACGCCGGCGGCGCCAGCGGCGGCCGGGGCGTCAAACATGACGCTGATAACGGCCTTAATAAGCGCCTTTATCGGCGGGCTGATTTTAAACCTTATGCCCTGCGTGTTTCCGATTATTTCAATAAAAGCGCTGGGCTTTGTCAATCATGCGCATGGCTCTGCGCGCGCATTGCGGGCGCAAGGGTGGCTGTATACGGCCGGCGTCTTGGCGACATTCGCGGTGTTGACGGCAGCTTTGCTTCTGCTGAAAGCGGGCGGAACGCAAATCGGCTGGGGATTTCAGTTGCAATCGCCGTGGCTGGTCGGCCTGCTTGCGCTGCTCCTGTTTGCGATCGGATTGAATTTAATCGGCGCGTTTGAGTTTGGCTCCGGCCTGTCCAATATCGGTTCGCAAAAAAACGGCGCGTTTTGGACCGGGGCTCTGGCGGTTATCGTCGCCACGCCCTGCACCGCGCCGTTTATGGCCGGCGCGGTCGGTTTTGCACTGGCGCAGCCGGCCTTTGTCACGATCTTAGTGTTTGCCGGTTTGGCCGCCGGTTTTGCCTTGCCGGTTTTGGCGCTGTCCTACGCGCCCGGATTAATGGCCAAACTGCCGAAGCCCGGCGCGTGGATGGAGCGGTTTAAAGAGCTTTTAGCCTTCCCGATGTTTGCCGCCGCCGTCTGGCTTGTTTGGGTGCTCAGCCTGCAATCGGGCTCGCTTGGGCTTTTGAAAATATTGGCGGCCATGGTCGCGCTCAGCTTCGCGATTTGGCTGTTTGCGCGCAAAGCCTTGATTGCCAAAGGGCTGGGCCTTGCGGCGCTGGCTTTGTCTGTTGTCTTGCCGTTGACGGTTACGACTGCGCCCTTAAGCGCGGCTATATCTGAGGAGGCCGGCTACACTGTTGATGATTGGTCACCGGAAGCCGTGCGTGAATATCAGGCGCAAGGCCGCGCGGTCTTTGTTGATTTTACGGCCGCATGGTGCGTGACCTGCAAAGTTAACGAGCTTGGCGCGCTGTCGGACAAAGACGTCAAAGCCGCGTTTAAAGACACGAATACGGTCAAGCTTATCGGCGATTGGACGAATAAAAATGACGTCATCGCAGCAGAACTGGAACGTTATGGCCGCGCGGGCGTTCCGTTATATCTATATTACGGCCCGGGTAATAATGGTGAAAACGCTGCTGTTTTGCCTCAGATTTTGACGGAGACTATGCTAATCTCAACGCTTACAACAACCGTAGTAAAATAAACTCTTGTTTAATGACCGCGAAAGGACTGCCCCATGACCCTTGTAAAATCCCTTCTGGCCGCCGCCGCCCTGACTGTATTTGC
The DNA here is from genome assembly GCA_938010385.1 of uncultured Robiginitomaculum sp. Taxonomy (GTDB): domain Bacteria; phylum Pseudomonadota; class Alphaproteobacteria; order Caulobacterales; family Maricaulaceae; genus Robiginitomaculum. The sequence continues at coordinate 16,461 of CALLVD010000099.1, read as the reverse complement.
CGCGCCCGCTATGGCGAAAACGCCGACCGGTGACAAAGCGCCGAGCTTTTCTGTCGTTGATACAAACGGCGTCGCGCATTCATCCGACTCGCTTAAAGGCAAGACAGTCATTTTGGAATGGACCAATCATCAGTGCCCCTATGTCGTTAAGCATTACAGCTCTGACAATATGCAAAACACGCAAAAGCAGCTGGCATCGGGTGACACGGTTTGGATTTCCGTCATCTCATCTGCGCCGGGCAAACAAGGTTATGTCAGCGCGTCTGAGGCCAATGATTTGACCGCGTCGCGCGCCGCCGCGCCAAGCGCCGTTGTGCTCGACCCGTCCGGCACGTTCGGCCGCGCCTATGACGCCAAAACGACGCCGCATATGTACGTCATCGACCCGTCCGGCACGTTGGTTTATCAGGGCGCGATTGACAGCAATCGCAGCTCAAACCCGGCAACAATTCCGGGCGCAACCAATTATGTGAAAGCCGCCATGGCCGATTTGTCTGCGGGCAATCCGGTCGCAATCGGTGACACGCAGCCTTACGGATGCACGATTAAATACTAACCTTCGGAGCTGATATGTTTTCTGCTGTTCGCCTATCCGTTTGCGCGCTGAGCCTTGCGCTCGCCGCCCCCGCTTTTGCCGATGATTTCACAATCAAGAGCGATAAAGGCGCGAGTCTGTCTGCGGACATTCTTGAAACTTTTGACAATCCGTGGGCGATGACGTTCCTGCCAAACGGGCGCGCTGTGGTAACGGAAAAAGGCGGGACGATTTGGCTGCTCGACAAAACCGGCAAGAAAACCGGCAAGGTCGGTAACGCGCCCAAGGTTAAGGCCCGCGGGCAGGGCGGTATGGGCGATGTCATTGCCCATCCGGACTTTGCGAAAAACGGCACGGTGTTTCTGTCTTATGTGGAGCGCGATAAAGAAAACGGCTCATTGTCCGGAGCCGTGGTTGAGCGTGCCAAGCTGATCTTGGGCAGTAAGAACGGCAGTCTGACGCAGCGGGAAATTATCTGGCGGCAAGCGCCGAAAGTCACCGGCAACGGCCATTATGGCCATCGCTTAGCTTTATCGCCGGACGGCTATTTGTTCATCACCTCCGGCGAGCGGCAAAAATTTAATCCGGCCCAAAACATGGCCTCGACGCTTGGCAAGGTCATTCGCATTAATCAGGACGGCAGCGTGCCGACCGATAATCCGTTTTACGGCAATGGCGACGCGGCTAATGAGATTTGGACGCTGGGTCACCGCAATCCGCTCGGCATTGATTTTGACGCAAGCGGAAATCTCTGGGTCCATGAGATGGGGCCGCGCGACGGCGACGAGCTGAACCTGATTATCCGCGCAGAAAATTACGGCTATCCCGAAGTTTCTAACGGCAAGCATTATTCCGGCGTTGAAATTCCCGACCATGACACCAATCCGACTTTTGCCGCGCCCAAAGCTTATTGGGTTCCGGCTATCAGCCCGGCCGGGTTTGAGATTTATGATGGCGACTTGCTGACGGACTACAAAGGCAGCGGCTTTATCGGCGGCCTGTCGTCCATGGCTTTAGTGCGCGTTGAATTCAGCGAAACGAAAAAAGGCCGGCCGAGCGCCAAAGAGGCCGAGCGGTTTGAATGGGGCTACCGCGTGCGCGAAGTTGAGCAGGGGCCGGATGGCGCGCTCTATGTTTTGGAAGATAATGACGGGCGCCTTCTGCGGCTTTATCCGTCATCCGAATAACATAAGCTCTCGATTTTAAGCCCCGCTTCGCGTAGACAATTTCTTCAATTACGGAGAGAGATATGAGCACGCGCGACACGGCTTTTAAGGCCATGCAAAATCTGGCCAAGCAAAACCCGCTTAAGCTGACCGAGCTGTTTGCCGGCGACCCTGATCGCACCGCAAAAATGACGCTGGAGCAAAGCGGCATTATCGCCGATTTTTCCAAGCAGCGTTTGGATGACGCCGCGCTTGCGGCCCTTTTTGATTTGGCAAAGGCTTGCGATTTATCCGGCTGGCGGAGCAAACTTTTCTCCGGCGCGAAAATCAATACTTCCGAAGACCGCGCCGTGCTGCATCCGGCGCTGCGCGGCGTCGGCGGTGATGATGATGTCAAAGCCGCCGTGTCGACTATGCGCTCGCGCATGGCAGACTATGCGGACAAAATTCGCAGCGAGGGCAGGTTTAAGTCCATCGTCCATGTGGGTATTGGCGGCTCTGACCTTGGCCCGCGCCTGATTGCCGATGCGTTTTTAGCCACGGCTGAGCAGGCGCTTGAGCTGCGCTTTGCCGAGAATGTAGACGGGGCGTCGATTAATGATGCGCTCGAGGGCCTCGACCCCGCCACGACCTTGGTGATTGTTGTGTCTAAATCTTTTGGCACGCAGGAAACAAAAATGAACGGCGACGCAGCCCGCGATTGGCTGGGCGAGCATAGTGGCTCTAACATGATTGCCGTGTCGGCCAATAACCAAGGCGCGCAGGATTTTGGCATCGCGCCGGAAAACATTTTTGATTTTTGGGATTGGGTCGGCGGGCGCTATTCAGTCTGGAGCGCGGTCGGCCTGTCTTTGCAAATCGCATACGGCCCGGATTTGTTTGAAGACTTTCTGGCGGGCGCGGCCGAGATGGACGCCCATTTCCGCGATGCAGAGTTTGACAAAAACCTGCCGGTTATGATGGCACTGACCGGGATATGGAACCGCAATGGGCTGGGTTATACAAGCCAAGCCGTTATTCCCTATGCCCGACGCCTGCGTAAATTATCCGCGTTTTTACAGCAGCTTGAAATGGAATCGAACGGTAAATCCAAAGGCCGCGACGGAACCGATGCCGGCACGACCTGTCCGATTATTTGGGGCGATGAAGGTACGAACGGCCAGCACGCTTTTTTCCAATGGCTGCATCAAGGGACGCCCGGCGCGCCGGTCGATTTCGTCGCCGTGGCCGAGGACCATTCCGGCCGTCCCGATCATCACCGCGCTTTGCTGGCCAATTGCTTTGCCCAGTCCGAAGCCCTGATGGTCGGCAAATCGGAAAGCCTTGTGCGCGAAGAGATGAAGGGTGACGCAAACATTGACGGGCTTGCTCCGCAAAAAGCCTTCCCCGGCAATCGTCCGTCCACCACATTGCTGCTGGATAATTTATCGCCGCGAACAGTCGGCGCGCTGATTGCGCTTTATGAGCATAAGACGTTTGTGCAGGGCATTATTTGGGGCGTGAACAGCTTTGACCAATGGGGCGTGCAACTGGGTAAAGTCTTGGCCGGGACAATCCTGTCTGAACTGGAAGGCGGCGCGCCGCAATCCCATGACAGCAGCACGGCGGCTTTAATAAAGCGAGTGCTCGGCTAGCCGGTTTTTTTTGGCAAGTCTTTAAACTTTCCGGCGCGCTTTTGCATGCCGGCTTGCATGGCTTCCATCATCTCGGCGGGGATGAGCATGGACATATTCCAGACGGCAATATTATCGAGCGCGTCTGCCGTGCTGTGGTCTCGGCTATAGGTGATGGCGCGTTTGCAGCCATAGACGGCCAGTGGCGGCTTGGTGGCTATCTCAGCCGCCACTTCCATCACAGCGTCCATCATGGCGGTATGATCGGCGTAAACTTCATTATAAAGCCCGCGCGATTTACATTCATCCGCCGGCATTTTGCGGCCGGTATAAGCCAATTCTCTCACCACACCCTCCGGCATGTGGTTGAGGATACGCGGGAATGTGCCGACATCGGCGGTCATGCCCACATTGATTTCGTAAATGGTAATAAAGCTGTCCCCTGTGCCGTAGCGCATATCGCAGGCGGTAATCAGGTCGACCCCGCCGCCAAAGCAGCCGCCCTGAATAGCGGCAATGACGGGAATGCGGCATTGTTCCAGCGCGGTAAAGCTGTCTTGCAGGCGCAGGACATTTTGATAAAAGCGCGCGCCATATTCGGGCTTGTTTTTATCGCCGTCCCCGCCAATGCCCGAGAACATGGCCAGATCAATCCCGGCCGAAAAGACGGGCCCCTGCGCGGAAATCACAATGCAGCGCGCGCGGGCATTATCATCAATGTCGCGAATAATTTGCGGCAGCTCTGCCCAAAAGGCTTCATTCATGGCGTTGCGCTTCTCGGGCCGAGAGAGCTCTATGTGCGCGATATGATTGTCTATGGAAACGTTGAAACAGTCGTAAGTCATGAGCGCTCCTACAGCGTAAACAGATAGCCTTTGGACGGCGCGCTTTGGCCGCCGATCAGGTCTTTGTAATTTTCCAAAACGGCTTCAATACCGGTCGACTTTTCAATTTCCAGCCAGTCGCTTGCCCCGTCCAAGAACGGCATCCACCGCGCGGCCAGATTTTTGCCAAAGCCCTCGCGGCCCCAATCATTGATGCGCTGCTTGGCGCGGTCAGGGGCAAAGAAAAACGCCGTCGGCGTTTGCGTGCGTTTGGGCGGACGGGCGGCCGCTTCCTGCCAATGGGACAGGCCGACCCGGCAGATATAGGTAATGTTTTCTTCAAAGTGATCTTCAAGCGTATCGATAACGGCGGCATTGCCGGACATATCAACGATGACCGTTTTGACGTCCGGATCCATATCGGTGATGGCATTATAAGTGTCTACGGTATGATAAAACCCCGTATCTGCCGTAAAGTCTTTATTGCCGTCTGACGTCAGGGCCGCGACCTTAATCCCGCCGCGCGCTTTGAGACAATAGGCCGTCCCGAGAGCCGTTTTTGACGACGCCGACAGCAGCAAAACCTGCTGCGCGCCAAAAAAGTTTTCATCGGCCAGAAAGTCATCAATTAAAAAACTGGTCGTAAAGAGCGGGCGCAGGACCGGCTGTAAATCTTTATGCGCGGCGTAAGACGGGTCAGATGCGGTGAAGGTGTAGCCGTTATAAAGCGCATGCAAATCTTGGCGATGCGGGGCGATGTCTGCAAAGCCGTGCGGGCTGATTTTGCCGGGCTGTATGTCAAATGTTTTGGCGATAGGGAAGAAGCCGTAAAGCTCTTGGCCCGCCATGATACCCTCGCAATTTGATTGCTCGACAGTGGCGTAGCCCCAAACCGGCATACGGCCCATGCCGGGCTGATCAATGCCGTAAGCGTCCGGGCGAAAAAAGCCCCAATAGCCGATTTGATCGCCGGTCACCATATAGGTCACATTATTGGCCGTCAGCGCCCACGGCCCCACAGAGACGCGAATATGCCCGGCAGAGAGCGGCGCGTCTTCGGATTTGACATAGGCGATATCGGCAAAGTCGGTTTTATTCACCAACAGGGTTTCGTTGGGCATATTTAAAAGACCTTTTCATCATCGCAAGCGATGAGCAATTGCCCCGCCAATCCGGCGCGGCGATGGTAATGGATGGCTTTGTAATCGTCATTGGATACGGCCGCGAACATGGCGGCGGCATTGGCATATTTCACAATCGCCACGGCGTCCCACTCACCTTCGCCGCCGCCGATCAAAAAGGCATTAAGATTACCGCCAAACAGGGTCGCAACGCCCTCTATATTGCGGGCTTTCAGCATCGCGCCAAAGCCTTTGGCATAACGGGCATAGGCTTCCCGCCCGGTCAGGTTTTCTGCCGCTTCGGGCCGGTCGTCTTTATACGCAGCCTTATCTTTAAATTTTAAAAGATTGAGCATGTGCACCGGCTGTCCGGCTTTCGGATGGCCGAGAAAAGCCGCGATTTGCTCCGGCGTCGGGTCAAGCGCGTTCAGGGTTGCCATTACGTATATCCCGGATGCTGCATGATGTTTGACACGGACTTTTTCAAATCCTCTTCCGGCACAAAGAAGTCAGCCGCCAGCGGCCCGTCATAACCGGGCTGCGCGTATTGCGCCATATCGGTGACGCCGTGCTCTGCCAGCAGCAGCTCGTCAATATAGAAGTTACCCGTGTTTGTTTTGGCGTCTGATGTCAGGATGATGTGGGCCGCATCGGCAAGAATATCCGGAACCCGGCTCATCTTGGCCATGCTGTCTCCGCCCAGCACATTGCGCACGGCGGCGGTATCAATAGACGTCATCGGCCAAAGCGAATTGACCGCAATGCCCATAGGGCGAAACTCTTCGGCCATGCCCAGCGTGCACATGCTCATGCCGTATTTCGCCATAGTGTAAGCCGTGTGGTTTTTAAACCATTTCGGATTCATATCCAGCGGCGGGGCCATGTTCATAATATGCGGGTTACTTGAATTTTTAAGATGCGGCTGACAAAGCTTAGAGAGCAGAAACGTGCCGCGCGCATTGACCTGATTCATCAAATCATATTTCTTCATGGTCGTCAGCGCCGTCGGCGTGAGGGAAATGGCGCTGGCATTATTGACGCAAATATCAATGCCGCCGAACTTGGCGACAGTCGCGTCAACGGCGGCCTGCACATTATCTTCATCGCGAATATCGCAGACTGTGGGCAGGGCCTTGCCGCCTGCATCTTCGATCTCTTTTGCGGCGGTATAGATGGTGCCGGGCAGTTTGGGGTGCGGCTCTGCTGTCTTGGCGGCAATGGCGATATTGGCGCCGTCGCGGGCTGCACGCAGCGCAATTGCCAGTCCGATGCCACGCGATCCGCCCGACATAAAGATTGTTTTTCCTTTTAATGACATGCACGCTTCCCTAATAGATTATAATAATATTTTGATTATATGCACATTGTTGCATAGTGTCACCTGCAAACCGGCGGCGTAAAGGGGAAGAGTATGGCTTTGGCCGAAGCAATTTTAGTCTGCCTGACCGAACGGCCCATGAGCGGCTATGATTTGGCGAAGTATTTTGATGCCTCCATCGGCTTTTTCTGGCGCGCCTCGCATCAACAAATTTATCGCGAGCTGGGCCGGCTGCGCGAACGCGAATTGGTCGACAGCCAAGAAATATCCCAAAGCGGAAAACCTAACAGGATTGTCCATACCATTACAGATAAGGGCCGAACCGCCGTGACCGGATGGTCGGCAAAACCGGTGCGTATGCCGTCTGTCAAAGACGAGCTTTTGGTCAAGCTCTACGCTCTGGAAACCGTTGATACCAAAGCCATGCGCGAGCAAATCAGTGTTCGCCTTGAGCAGCATCAATCCAAACTGTCAGAATTTCGGCGTATTAAGTCGCGGTTTTATGACGGCAAAGATTTAAACCTGAATCAAAAAGGCAAGCTGATCGCACTGGAGCTCGGCATTGATCAAGAGCTGTTTCGTATCGCCGGCTGGGAAACCGTTTTGAAAAAAATGACGGATGCCGGCGTATAGACCTCAGGCTTGCGCGCTTTCTTTTTGCTGCTCCCAAAGCCTGGCATAGAGCCCGCCCGCACTCAGCAATTCGTCATGACGACCGCTCTGCGCGATGCGCCCGTCTTCCATAGCGATAATCAAATCGGCATTGACAATGGTCGACAGGCGATGGGCGATGACAAGGGTTGTGCGCGCCCGGGATATATCATCCAGCGCCGCCTGAATTTCGCGTTCGGTCACGCTGTCCAGCGCTGAGGTCGCTTCATCCAAAATCAATATAGCCGGGTCTTTTAAAAGCGTGCGGGCTATGGCGACGCGCTGCTTTTCACCGCCGGACAGTTTTAAGCCCCGCTCGCCGACCTTGGTATCATAACCCGCCGGCAATCCGGCGATAAAGTCATGAATTTGCGCGGCGCGGGCAGCGGCTTCAATCTCGTCTTGGTTCGCCCCCGGCTTGGCATAGCCGATATTGTAACCGATGGTGTCGTTAAACAGCACCGTGTCTTGCGGCACTATCCCGATGGCGCGGCGCAGGCTGTCTTGCGCGATGGTGCGAATATCACGTCCGTCAATCGTAACGCGGCCCGCGGATATATCGTAAAAGCGAAACAGGATACGTGACAGGGTCGACTTGCCTGCGCCGGTCGGGCCGACAATGGCCACGGTCTGTCCGGGCTTCACCGTGAAGCTGACGTCATCAAGAATGGGGCGATTGGAATCATAGGCAAAGCTGACGGCGTCAAAGATGATTTCGCCGGCGGGGCGCTCAAGATTTTGGGCGTCTTGCGCGTCCGTAATCTCCGGCTTTAAATCCAAAAGGGCGAACATTTTTTCCATATCCGTCAGCGCTTGCTTAATCTCTCTGTAGGCAAAGCCTAAAATATTCAGCGGACCGTAAATCTGCATCATCACCAAAGTAATCGTCGTCAGAGAGCCGGCGGTCATTTGTCCGTTCAAAATCTGATAAACCGCCAGAAGCAGCATGGCGATAATGCCGCCCTGCATCAAAAACGCCTGCCCGATATTGACGGTTGCCAGTGACGTTCGCGATTTTATCGCCGCTTTTTGATAGCCTTCCATCGCGCTGTCATAGCGGGCGGTTTCAAACCCTTCCGCGCCAAAATATTTCACGGTTTCATAATTGAGCAAGCTGTCCACGGCTTTGGCGGCCGCTTCCGTATCTTGCCGGTTCATGTCCCGGCGAAAGGCCAGACGCCATTCCGTCGTGACCACGGTGAACCACACGTAAAGCACCACAACGGTGACGGCTATGGCGGCAAAGCGCCAATCATAAACGGCCCAAAACGCGGCGCCGGCAATAGCGAGCTGTAGGAATGTCGGGCCGATACGAAACAGGATGAAGCGAAACAGAAAGTCGATCGAGCGTATGCCGCGTTCTATAATGCGCGACAGCCCGCCGGTGCGTTTTTCCAAATGAAAACGCAAAGACAGGGCGTGCAGATGAGCAAAGGTTGCCGTCGCGGCGCTGCGCTGGGCATGCTGGCCGACCGGGGTAAAGAGATATTCGCGGGCTTCATTGATCAGCACGTTTAAAAACTTCAGCCCGCCATAACCGCCGATTAAAAACAGGGCCGCTACGGCAATGGCGGAAAAGCTCAGGCCTTGACCGAGGGATGTGGTGACTAAATCTTGCGCGCGGCCAAGAAGAAACGGCGCGCCGACTAAAATAAACTGGCCGGCCAGCGTAAACACGATGGCGATAATCGTGCGAAGTTTAAATCCGACATTGCCCTTGGGCCACACATAGGGCCAAAGCCGCGAAAAGCTTTTAAGCTGGTAGCTGAGCTTTTCTTCCGGTGCGGGCGTATCGGGCGAGGGTTGCATCCGCGCTATGTAGGGACGCCGGCGCCATTTGTCATCAGGTTAAGCGCGCGCAATTGCGCTGCAATATTGACGCGCTATAATTCGGATATGAAAACAGACAAAACATTGTGCAGAAATCCTGACCCGGAAAAAGCGGGCGTGCGCATACCGAGCGAGAAATACCGCGCGGTAAAGGCGGCCATCATGGACGCTGTTGACCACGCCGGGCCGGACGGCCTTTACTTTAAAGACTTAGCCGAAGCGGTAAAAACCCGGCTCTCCGCAAGTCAGCTCAAAACGCTCGGTTCGCTCGGTTGGCATGTCACGGTGGTGAAGTTAGAGCTCGAAGCGGCAGGGGATATTATCCGCGCGCAAGGAAAAGGGCCGCATCGCCTGCTGCGCGCGGCCCCGTAGGTTTATCGGTTGTAAAACCGTCCTGCGGCCGTCTGAACGCAAATGCCGGTATTTAAAAACCTCCCGCGTCGCTCATCCCGATGAATATCGGGATCCAAGCGATTTAACTTTCAAGCTTCAAATTGGATTTTGTCCCCGCAGCTACCCCGGCTTGGATCCCGATTTTCATCGGGATGAACGGGGGGAGCAAAGTGCCACATTGTGACTGTAAAGATTGCGCGCAAGGAAAAGGGCCGCATCGCCTGTTGCGCGCGGCCCCGTAGGTTTATCGCGTATAAGTCAGGACCTGGCCTTCGACATTGACGACCATGGTATCTTTGTCCACGGATACGATTGTTGCCTTGGATGACGGCGCGCGCTCCATTTGCGCGGTCATGGCTTGGGCCATCATTTTGGCTTGCTCATTACCCGACAGGGGCGTGACGACCATTGTAGAAATTTTGTCTTCAATCACATTGCCGTTCAGGGTCCACGTAGACGTCCCGTCCATTTTAAAGCCGCGCATCTCTGCAGGCATTTCCTCAATCTGAATTTCCATTTTTGCGCTGCCGGCGGATGTGCCGTCGGTATTATAAGTCACATTGCTGTCATACATGCGCACATCCACGCCCTGTTGGGAAATCACTGTATCAGCCATATTCCATTTGCCGGCGATTTTTTGCGCCAATTGTTCTGCGCTCATTTGCGCGACGGGCGTGTCAGCTTTTTTACTGCAAGCGGCGACAGATACGGACATTGCGCCGACAAGGGCAAGGGTCATAAAGGTTTTCATAAAGTCTCTTTCTTTGATTAGGCGGGCAGTAAAGCCTATTGCGCGGCGCTTGGCGAGACTTTTTCGAGATGCGAAATTAAGCCCCGCTCCAGCGCATCTAAAACGTCTTTGTTATAATTTTGGACGGGGCCGGTTGTGCGCCCCGTATTGCCGGCAAATTCCATCCATGTGCCTGTGCTTTGCTGCGCCCAATCGGGGACGCCCGGCCCGTTCGGATTTCCTGTCTTGGCAAAATTTGTCCAATAAGTTTGGATCGTCTCTGTCAGAACATCGTCTTCATCACTGACGCCCAAGGCGCGCTCGTGACTGCCGAACACAAAGGGAAGTTCGGCGGCATGAAACGCGCCGATGGTTTGGTTCTCGCTTGGCGGAACGCGGGTAAAAGCATAGAGCCATGCGCCCTGACCGGCAGAAGCGGTGCGGCGCGCGGCGTAGCGCACATTCACGCCGAAAATATCATCCCCCATCATTGCTGTGCCGCCCGCGCGAAACTGCTCCGGCTCATCAAGGCGAAAATGCTCGATTAAAAACTTGGCATTGGCCGCGCCGTAAGCGGGCGTTAATGCGGCGATTTGCTCGGCTTTGCCGGCGCGCGGGAAATCTTCAACCCAAACGGATGGCTCGGGGTCATTATCAAAGAACAGCGTGCCTTCGTCGTCATTATAACCGAAGATGACCGGCACGGCGTTAAAGTCCCCGTCGCGAAAGGCGACGCCGACATTCTTCGGCAAAACCACGCCGTCGCGCACCGGATGCAAGCCGTCATAAAGGCTGTTATCGCCTCTCACGGCGGCCAAAATCTCATCAGCGGAAAGCGCGCGCAGCTCAGCCGCGGTCACAGTCTCCGGCAGGCCCATCTTGGCCGCTATGGCGTCACCCGTGCCGTGACCGCTTGGCCAATCCGTTGCATTCCCGCGCAAATCACCGAGGTGATAGGTGGATGCGCCGCTCTGTCCTATGGCTTTGTGAAACAGGCCTTTAGCGAGCGGTGAGGCCATCAATTCTGTGACCGACCAGCCGCCGGCGCTCTCACCGAAAATGGTGACATTGTCCGGGTCCCCGCCATAGCTTTCAATATTGTCGCGCACCCATTCCAGCGCCGCAATTTGATCGAGCAGGCCATAGTTTCCGGACACGCCGCGCGGATCATCGGCGGAAAGCGCAGGGTGCGCCATATAGCCAAATACCCCGAGCCGGTAATTTATCGTGACCAAAACCACGCCCTTTTCGGCCAGGCTGTTATGCTGATAGGTAGAAAAATCGCCGGAGCCGAATTGATGGCCGCCGCCGTGAATCCAGACCATGACGGGCTGCTTATCCGCAATCTTGCCGTCTTCACCCGGCAGATTACCGCTGCGAATATTGAGCGCCAAACAGTCTTCGGATTGGCTCTGCGCCGGCATGCCGTCGACAATCTTTTTAATCAGCGCCGTTTTAATTTTGCTCAGGCCGTGGCCGTCAATAATGCGGTCAACAAAGCCGCCGTCACCGCCGGATTCTTGGCGGCACATGGGCGAAAATGCATCAGCGAGCCGAACCGCTTCCCATGTCGGCGCCGGGGCCGGCGCGCGCCAGCGCATATCACCGACCGGCGGGGCGGCAAACGGGATGCCTTTGAAATTTGTAATCATCGGATTATCCGTGGTCACGCCCTGCACGGGACCTTGCGGCGTTTGAATAATCGCGGCCGGCGTCTGCGGGCTGTCCCCGCACGCGGCCAAGGCGAGCATAGCCGCGCTGATAAGTGTCGCTGCGCCGAGTTTGCGTGATCTGCTCATGGTAATCCCTTATCTTTACCTGATTACGTTAGGCAATTGGCTTTGGCCTGCCTATATAAATTTTATTATAGCTCTCATGCACGCCGCGCCGGACAGGGGCGGCTTTTTCGCTTAAGTCCGCGCCATGGAAAAAACGGATATCATCATTGTCGGCGGCGGGATTGCCGGCCTGTCCACAGCCTATGAGCTGACGCGCCGCCGACCGGGGGCGTCAATAATCGTTTTGGAATCGGGCACCCGCGCCGGTGAAGGCGCGAGCTGGGCCAATGGCTCTATGGTGCACCCCTCCCAAGCCACGCCGTGGGCGGAAAGCGGATGCGAAAACGCGGCTGGCATTGCGCGCGAGACTTACAGGCTGGCCGCGCGATCTTGCGTTTTAATTGCGCAAAATATGGACGCGTTCGGGATAGAGCCACGCCATCGCCGGCAAGGCTGCGCCAAGATATATCAAAGCCGCGCCGCCATGGACGCGGATATGGAGCGGCTTTTAAATTTGGTTTCTGAGGGGCTGCGAATTGAGGTTTTGCCGCGCGCGCAAATCTTAAAGCGGTTGTCGATTGCGGATGTGCAAATCCCAATTAAGGGCGGGGTTATATTTCCGGACGACCACACCGGCCCGCCGCGCTATTACTGCGCTGCGCTTTTGGAAAAGCTTCGGGATGCCGGCGTTAAGGTTCGGGTGAATGCCAAGGTCAGCAGTGCAGCCGGCGCCGGTCGAGTCACGCTGCAAACCGGCGAGATATTGCAGGCCGAAACTGTTGTGCTTTGCGCCGGCGCAGGGCTGGCTGACCTGCCGGGCAATCCGGTCATAAAGCCGGTGCGCGGCTATTCCCGGACCTTTGATGTGCCGTCTGAGTTTTTGCCGAACATGGCCATTATGGACGACACTGCGCATATTTCCGTGACCCCGCTCGGTGATCATTTGCGGGTCAGCGGCGGCGCGGATATTGACACTGACGCGGGCATTTATGACCGGCTGGAAACTTACGCGCTGGCCTTGCTCGCCCCCATCAAGGACCGGCTGCGCGCTGCGCCGAAATCGGACTGGACAGCGCAGCGCCCCATGAGCGATTGCGGCCCTGTCATTGCCCGCCTTGCGCCCGGCCTTTTCGCTAATACCGGGCACGGCCATATGGGCTGGACATTGTCGGCAGGCGCAGCGGAAGCGGCGGCGGATTTAATCTTGCGCGGTTAAGACGGCTGTTTCCCCGGGCGCAAGCTCCGGCTGTCCTGACCGGAACCTCATCGCGCCGATAAGGCTATCCGGCAAAGTGACGGCATGGGGATTGTAATTAAACACAAATGTCAAATCGCCTCTGCGCCGCACGCGCACGCCGTCCGGCAAAACGGTCGTTTCAACGCCGGCCGTTTTGCAAATTTTGGCAAAGGCTTTTTGCAAAAGCGCCTCGCCCGGTACGGTGGTGAAATAATGAATGTTGGCATCACTGAAAAGCGCGCCGTCAAATTGCGCGGGTAAATCTGTTTCGACATAATCTTGCCAAATATGTCCGCCGCCGGGCGTCGCTACGCCGGCTCGCAGGGTTTCGGTTTTAATGACTTTAAGCGCAAGAACGTCTTGCAAATTTCCGGGCACGAGATTTGGCGGGATATGAAAATCTTTAGTTTTCCCGCCGCATCCCGGGCCGAATATAAACTGCGCTTTGGATTGTTTCAGTCGGTCGATGAAATCAGGACTGATAATCGGCAGGTCCGCAATCATGACAATGTCATAGCCGGCGAAATCTTTCGTCTCGCTGATAATATCCACATCAAGTCCGGCTTTGCGCGCGGCGCCGTACCAATCGGTCATGCGCCGCCAAAAATTGCGCGCTTTGCCCTGCGGCTGAATTTCGCTCATCCACAGCGCTTCATAGGAAAAGACCAGCGCGGTTTTAGCGTTTTGCGTTTCCGCTTCCGGCAGGGTTTCCAAAATAGCGGCCGTTTGCGCCGCTTCAATACCGCCTTGGGAGGCCGCATTATCCACCCGTTTCAGGCCCGCGTGAAATTGTTCTTGGGCAAAAGGCGCTTGGCGATATCGAAACCAGCTCACGCCTTCGGCGCCATGAGCAAAGGCTTCAAGGCTCCACGTTTTGACCATGCCGTCAATCGGCGCGGGATTGTGGTCGGCCCAGTTTACCGGCCCCGGCTGCTGCTCCATCACCCACCACCGGGATTTGCAGCCGCGATACAGGTCATGGTGGAAGCCGGCAAAGTCCGGATGACCTTGGCGCATATAATGTGAGCGCTCAAAATCGCCCGTCGGCCCGATATCCAAAAAACCCAGCGGATAGCTGTCCCATGTGGCAATGTCTAAATCTTGGGAGAGTTTGAAATGGTCAAACTCACCGTAATAGCCCATGAAATTATGGCTGATGGGCGCGTCGGACCGGGCGCGAATAATATCGCATTGGACGCGATTAAATTTAATCACCTGATCGGAACTGAACCGGTAAAAATCCAAAACATGGCTCGGATTGGGTTCGGTCACGGTCAGGTTTGGCAGGTCAATCTGATCAAAGTTTTGAAACTCCATTGACCAAAATACGCCGCCCCAAGCCGTGTTCAGCGCGTCGACAGTTTTATATTTTTCTCGCAGCCACAGTCTGAACGCCGCCTGCGCCATAGGCGACCAAGACCGGCTTGTATCATGGCAGCCATATTCATTATCCGTCTGCCACGCATAAAGCGCGGGGTGCTTGCCATAACGCTCAGCGACAGCGCGGGTGATGCGGCCCGACTCGCGGACGTAGCTTTTCGAGGAAAAACAATAATGGCGGCGCGAGCCAAACCGGCGCGGCCGTCCGTCTTTATCAACGGCGAGAATGTCATCATATTCATCCATCAACCATTTGGGCGGCGTCGCCGTGGGCGTGCCGAGAATGATTTTCAGGCCGGCAGCCGATAAAGTCTCTATAGCGCCGTCAAGCCGGTCCCACTGAAAATTGCCGCGGGCCGGCTCAATTCGGCTCCATGCAAATTCGCCGATGCGCACTTTGGAAATGCCCCGCGCCGCCATATCGGCTGCGTCATCGGCCCATTGTGACTGCGGCCAATGCTCGGGATAATAACACACGCCTAATTGATAAAACTCGCTCATAGGCTCTGTTAGCGCGAGGGCAAAGTTTGTCCAATCAGAAATCCGTCTCGCGGATAAGGACTTGTCCGATGCGGCGAAAGATTGACGCGGCGGGACTTTGCCGCTCGGCGCGCATAACCGCGACGCCGCGCACGGCCCGTAAATCCTCTGACGCGCGCTCAGCCTTTGCCGTTACGCGAAAGATGGCGGAGGTCGGGACAGCATTGCCCTCACTGTCAGGCGTGACCGCAATGGGACCGTAAAATTCACCGGAGAGCAGGTCTTCTTTTAAGTAAGTCTCGCCGGTAAGGGCGCGGTCGGTAATGCGGGCCTTCTCGCTTTGGCCCAAAAGATTATCCGGTATAAATTTCAAAGTTTCGCTTTTATCAAGCCGGCGCGCATCGGCTTCTTTGGGAAAGGCAATAATTTCCGTCGCCCCCGGCGCGCTGATGCGGGCGATGCGGTCCGTAACCTTGATGAAACGGCCAATGTGCAGATCACGGCTTATGTCACTGACAATGCCGTCATGGGGCGCGCGAATAACCAAGGCGGCCTTGGCTTTTTTAAGGCCTTCTAATTTGGCAATATCACGCTGCTCAGCTTGCAGCAGAACGGCGCTGAGTGACAGGTCTTGCGCGTCGGATCCGCGCCGGGCCAGCTGCGCGCGTGTGAGCGCCAGCTCTTCGCGGGTCATGGCGGTTTCGTTCTCAATATCATCAGACCAGAGCACGGCGATAACTGCGCCTTTGGTGACGGCCTGTCCGTTTTCTGCGCGAACAGAAACCAGCCGCGCGGCTTCTTGCGGGAAGACTTCAGTCTGCAAAGCCGGGCGCATAATCGCCGGCGCGCGCACAGTGCTTTGCCACGGAATAAGCGCCAAGGCGAGAGCCGCGCCGCTCAGTAATAAGGTCGTACGGCCCCGCCGGGTTTTTAAAATTGTCATTCTAAAACTCCACCATTCTTTCAGTTCTTTGAAAATCGGCAGAGCGATAAAAAAGCCGATCTCAACGGTAAACAGGATTATGCCAATCGCTTTGGGAAAAACGGCATGAACCAAAATCGCAATCCCGATAAACAGGAAAAACCGGTAAACCCACGTGCACCACGCATAGGTCAGCAGCGCCGCGCGCGGCAGATCCGTCGGGTTATCAGGCACGGGCCGGCCTAAACCGAACAGGCGTTCACGCATGACGTAGCGGCCATACTCAAAACCGATCTTTTGCAAATTGGGCGCGCGAAACGCATCGGTCAAAAGATAATAGCCGTCAAAGCGCATCATCGGATTTAAATTGACCAGCAGCGACAGAGTCCAGCTTGTCGTCGCCGTGAAAAACGCGGCGCTGCGCAGGGCGCCGTCCGGCAAGAAACTCCACGCAAAGATAGCCAGACACGCCATCATCAGTTC
>CALLVD010000098.1 GCA_938010385.1 uncultured Robiginitomaculum sp. | reverse complement strand
GATGATAAAGGCTATAAAATGTCCAAATCTTTGGGCAACACCATCAGCCCTGAAGACTTGAATAAGCAATATGGCGCAGAGATTGTTCGCCTCTGGGCCGCCTCGTCCGATTTCACCGAAGAAGTGAAAATCGGTGATGAGATTATAAAAACCTCCGTCGATGCTTATCGCAAACTTCGCAACACGCTGCGCTATATGATTGGCGCGCTGGACGGGTATGAGGCAAGCGACGCGGTGAATTATGCCGATATGCCGGCGCTGGAAAAATGGGTTCTGCACCGGCTTTATGAGCTTGAGCAGGACCTGCATAAATCCATCACTGATCACGATTACAAACGCATTTTCCAAATGCTGTTTAATTTCTGCACGGTCGATTTGTCGGCGTTTTATTTCGATATCCGCAAAGACGCGCTTTACTGTGACCCGCTCGGCTCTGATCGCCGCCGCGCCTGCCGCACGGTGATGGACGCAATTTTTAAATCCCTGACCACATGGCTCGCGCCTATCCTGTGCTTTACCTGTGAAGAAGTCTGGCAAACCCGCTTCCCAAGCGAGGATGACAGCGTGCATTTGCAGCCGTTCGCGACAGGCGAGGCGGCATGGAAGAATGAGGCTTTGGCAGCTCATGTTGAAAGGGTTCGGGCATTTCGGGCGAGCGTGTCGGAAACAATAGAGCCTGCGCGCGCCGCCGGCGACATTCGCTCGTCATTAGAGGCAAGTGTCACGGCGCCTGCCGATAGTGCGTTGACCGCCGCTCTGACGGCGCTGGGCGTGACGCGCAAAGACGTCTACGCTGACCCGGGCAATCCGTCCGATACGCTGGCAGATTATTTGATTGTATCTGATTGCGATTTGTCATCGAAAGCGGATGCAGTCAGCGTATCGTCTCTCAAAGAAAACCCCGCTTACACAAAGTGCGAACGCTCTTGGAAATATTTTAAGTCTGAGAACGGCGCAGACATTACGCCGCGCGACGCGGCGGCTGTCGCGGCGTGGGAGACAGCGACATGATAAGCCGTAAAAATATTATCCTGTTTGCGGTCATCGTGCCGATTGTCTGCATTGTGCTCGATCAAATCAGCAAGGCTTGGGTATTGGAGTTTTTCAATTCTAATTACAATATCCCGAAAGACGTCTGTACGGACGCCGGTTTTCGCGGCTATGTCCATGAAGTCAGCCGCCCGTTCGATTTGACTTTGGCGTGTAATCGCGGCGTGTCATTTGGCATGTTCGGGGGCGAGAGCGAGCTCAAACGCTGGATCCTGTCCGGCTTTGCGCTCGCGGTTTCGGCGTTTCTTGTCTATATGATTGCTACGTCCAAAGACCGGCTGACGGCGTTGTCCTTCGGCCTAATTATCGGCGGCTCGCTCGGCAATGTGATTGACCGGGTGCGGTTTGGCGCTGTGGTTGATTTCTTTGATTTTACAGGCATTAAGTTCCCCGGCATCTTCAATGTCGCTGACAGCTTCATCACCATGGGCGTTATCGGCATGTTGCTGGCGGCGTTTTTTATTAAAGAGACGCCTGAAACGCCCGGCTAAACTAATGATAACTTAACTTGGCGCGGCGCGCCTGCCGGTCTAGAAAGACACAAACCAAATTAAGAGACTCGCATTATGACGACAAAAATCTTATCCGCGATGACCGTAGCGACAATGACGCTCGCTATGCCGGCCTGCACAACTTTGGCCAAGGCCACCGGCGCGCGTAAAACCACGCCGAACGAGTTTAACATCCTGACCAAAGCGCCTTTGGTGGTGCCGCCGGAATATAATCTGCGCCCGCCCCAAGGCGGCCAAGCGCGTTTGGATGAGGGCTATTCCTCCAAAGTGGCCCGCGAAGCGCTGCTCGGCGACGTTGACGATGCTGAGCCAAGTCGCGGGGAGATTGTCTTCATGAGTAAAGCCGGCGTCGGCCGTTCTGACCCGGAAGTCCGCCTGACCATTAACGGTCAAAACAGTGTTGAGCATAAATCCGGCGCGTTCACAGATCGCGTCATTTTCTGGCGTGACGGGCGCGCCGTCGATTCGCAGGGCAATCCGCTCAACCCGGATACAGAAGCGCAGCGCTTAGAAGCGATTAATTCTGCAACAGGCGGCGGTCAGGTTACTATTTCCAAGCGCCCGACCGGCCGTAAATTACCGGGGCTGTAGCCCGCGCAAAAGATTTTTAAAGAGCGGGTCTTTAAGGCCCGCTTTTTTTATGGTCCGCGGCTTTGGGAGGGGAAAAACATTGGGGGGGCGGCCTTAAAATTGATGAGCGCAACAGGCGTAATGGCTCCCGCAAAAGCGGGCAGGCCCGCGCGGTGCGGGCTTATCGTTATATTTACCTTATCGGCGTACTGAATCGGGAATTATAATAATATCCTGAACGAAGTCAGTCACGCTCATGAACACGCAAAAGCTTTCCGCCGGAAAACTCGTCTCTTTGATTGCGCCTGTTTATAATGAGCAAGCAGGCGTTGAGACATTTTATACGGTCATCACCGAGATTATCAAAAAATGTGCTGACTATCGGTTCGAGATTATTTTTATTGATGACGGCAGTACTGACAATACGCTGTCTATAATTAAGACTATTTGCGCGCAGGATCCGGCCGTCAAAGTCATAGAGTTTTCCAGGAATTTCGGAAAAGAATCGGCTTTGTCTGCCGGTATTGATCACGCGGCAGGTGATGCCGTCATCCCCATTGACTCAGACCTGCAAGACCCGCCGCATTTAATTTTGCAAATGCTCGTAGAATGGGAAAAAGGCGCAGAGGTTGTTTTGGCCCGGCGCGCTTCGCGCTCCTCTGATGCGTTTTTAAAACGGTCTTCCGCCGGCCTTTTTTATAAATTTCATAATTTAATTTCGTCAGTGAAAATCCCCGACAATGTCGGCGACTATAGGTTGATGGACCGCATCGTCGTCGATGCTATCAAGCGATTGCCGGAGCAGCAAAGGTTTATGAAAGGCCTGTTTGCTTGGGTCGGGTTTAAGGCCGTTACAATAGAATACAGCCGGGATGTGCGCGCCGCAGGCCAAACAAGTTTTACCGGCTGGCGTTTATGGAATTTTGCCCTCGAAGGCTTTACGGGGTTCAGCACGGCCCCGCTGAAGCTGTCTTTATACGCAGGCATGATCGGCGCATTTTTCTCTTTTCTTTATATGGTTTTCATCGTTATCCGCACATTGCTTTACGGCGCAGATACACCGGGTTTCCCGTCTTTGGTTATCGCCATTCTTTTTATGGGCAGTCTTCAACTGATCTCCCTTGGAATTCTGGGAGAATATGTCGGGCGCGGCTATATGGAGAGCAAAAACCGTCCGCTATACATTGTCAGAAAGTTTCATGGAGTTGAGCAATGAGCCCCGATGCTTATATAGAAATGGCCCAAATCGAGGACGAGCACTGGTGGTTTACCGGTCGCCGGGTCATCCTGCGCAAGATTTTATCGTCGCTCTCTTTGCAAAAATCAGATCAGATTTTGGAAGTCGGTTGCGGCACCGGCGGTAATCTCGAAATGCTCTCTGATTACGGGTCTGTAAAAGGCTTTGACATGGACAAGACAGCTTTGTCCTTCGCGCAGAAAAAGACCAACGATCTTATGCCCTTGCGGCAAGGGTCTTGCCCCGCCGATCTTCCGTTTCAAGATAAGCAGTTTGACCTGATTTGTATGTTCGACGTGCTCGAACATATTGAACAGGATGAGGAAACATTATCGGCCCTGAGCGAATTGTTAAACGATAACGGGGAAATTCTGATTACCGTGCCGGCGAACCAATGGCTCTTCGGCGGTCATGATGAATTTCTGCATCACAAACGGCGCTATTCTAAAAAGGGCTTAAAAACAGTTATTGAAAATGCCGGCCTTGAGTGCCGCAGCATTTCTCATTTCAACAGCTTTTTATTCCCCATTGCGTTCGCGGTCAGGCTTGGGCAAAAAATATTGGGTACGAAAAATACGGCGTCAACTGAAATGCCGAGCCGGGTCGTAAACTCCATGTTTCATTCCATTTTTGCCTCAGAAGCCGCCATTGTTCCAAAATTCGGATTTCCTTTCGGTCTGTCGCTTTATTGCGTGATTTCCCGCCCCGATTCCTGATAAGACGGTGATGTGTGCGGGCATTGATACCCTTGCTAAAGCGTGCACTTCACTTGGCCTGATCAGAGATTTCTATGTCAATATTTAAACGTCTTTCAGCAAACGTGATGTTGGCGGCAGTTTGCGCTCCTGCATATGCGGCTGACGAGGTTGTCGTCACCAATGAACGGCGCGCGCAGTCCGCGCAATCTGTGGCGCTGTCTGTTGATGCACTGCCGCGAGCGCGCCTGACAGCCGTCGCGCCGATTCATCCCGCTGAACTGCTGAACACGTCTGCGGGGGTGAATATTCATCGCGGCAGCGGGCAAGAGCATTTGACAGCGATACGCTCGCCTGTCCTGAACGGCGGGTCCGGCGCGGGAAGTTTTTTATATTTGCTGGATGGCGTACCTCTGCGCGCGGCCGGTTTTGGCAATGTAAACGGATTGTTCGAAGCGCCAAGCGAGCTGTCCGGCGGCGTTGAGGTTATCAAAGGTCCGGGCAGCGCGCTGTATGGATCAAACGCTTTGCACGGCCTGATAAACTTTAAATCCCGCGCGCCGCAAAAAGACTTTGGAGGCGACGTCACGCTTATCGGCAGTCACCGCGGGGCTGTTTCGGCCAAGGCGTCGGTTACGGGCAATAATATGCGCCTGTCGGCGTCGGCGGTTCACGATGACGGCTTTCGCGACGACAGCGGTTTTGATCAGCAAAAGGCCGTCTTTCGCGGCGACAGTTTTGCCTTCGGCTGGGACGCGCAAGTCCTGCTGGCCGCGCAAAATTTAAATCAGGAAACAGCCGGATTTATTCAAACTGAGCCTGATTATATCGGGCCTGATATTTACACAATTGACGCAATTGCCCGCAGCAACCCCAACCCTGAAGCGTACAGAGACGGCCGCTCCGTAAATGCTCAAGTCCGATTGGCTAAGCCGTTATCATCCCGCAGCGAACTGGTTCTGACGCCTTACATGCGCGCAACGCAGATAGAGTTTTTACGCCATTTTATTCCGGGGCAAGCCCGGGAAGAAAATGCGCACAAGTCTGCCGGCCTTCAAAGCGCGATTTACGGCTCGGATTGGGTCATCGGTGCGGACGCGGAATATACAAAAGGCAGCCTGATTAACTTTCAGGACGGCCCGACCACGACCGGGTTTGGCGAACCTTTTCCACAAGGCCCCCATTATGATTTTGAAATCGACGCCCTTGTTTTGGCGGCCTATGGACAGAAGCGATTTTCCCTCTCAGATGCTCTTACCGCCGAGATTGGTCTGCGCGCAGAGCATACAGAATTTGATTATGACAACCGTATCGACAGCGGCGTATTCGGGCGCATTAAACGGGTGGATGATCGCAGCGATGATTTTTTCACTTTGACGC
Organism: uncultured Robiginitomaculum sp.; assembly: GCA_938010385.1. Taxonomy (GTDB): domain Bacteria; phylum Pseudomonadota; class Alphaproteobacteria; order Caulobacterales; family Maricaulaceae; genus Robiginitomaculum. The sequence goes on along the minus strand of CALLVD010000098.1, from coordinate 18,860 downwards.
CGAGCGCGTCGCTCCTTTATGCCGCTTCGCCAAATCTGTCCGTTTATGGCCGGGCAGCAAGAGGCGCGCGCGCACCGCAAGTCACGGATTTATATGCCGTGCAGATTGATCAGGTGCCGGGCGACGCCAATGTTGAAACCCTCGACAGCCTCGAGCTTGGCGCGAAATATCGCAGTGAAACCCTCACTTTAAACGCGGCTCTGTTTGCCATGAAGAAAGACAATTTCTTTTTTCGCCGGCCGAACGGGTTTAATCAAACGGACGGCGAAACAACGCACACAGGCGTCGAGCTTGACGGGCAATGGGCGATGAATGAGCGGTTTTCCCTGCGCGGCTCTGTGACTTACGCGCGGCATTTATACGATTTCACGGACGCGGTTTCGGGCATTACTTCAGGCGATTTTGTCGACACCGCCCCCAAAACGCTCGGCACATTGACGGCTGTTTTCAGGCCTGTCGATGCGATGAGCGCCGAGCTGGAATGGCGTCATGTGGGCGCTTATTTCACCGACCCGCAAAATAATAATCGCTATGATGGGCATGATATTTTGGTCGCGCGCTGGGCTTATGACTTTAAAGCAGCGCGCGTCTTTGCCCGTATGGATAATCTGCTTGATGCAGACTACGCAGACCGCGCCGATTTCGCCTTTCGCCGCGAGCGCTATTTCCCGGGCCGTCCGCGCACCGCATTTATCGGCCTGTCAAAAAGCTTTTAGCTGTCCGTAATCAGGACGTGTTTCGGATAATCCGGGTATAGGGCACACAGGACCTTTAGGCCTATTTTCCGATTTGCGCCGCGATGCGCGCGCGGGTTTGCGCGCTTAACTTGCCTTCCAGCCCGCTGCGCAGCGTATCGATATCTTTATCGTAATCCGGAATGCCCGATTTGTCAGTTTGGATTACCCAGCGATAGGCGGCTTCAAAATCTTGCGAGACGCCATCGCCCTTTGCGAGACTGTAGGCATAAAAAAACTTGCCCTGATCATCATCGGCGCGCGCCGCTTTTTCAAACCATTTCGCCGCCGTAGCGGGAGTCCCGTCTCCGGCGATGCCTTGGAAAATCAGCAATCCGTAATCCGCCATTGCCGCCGGATGTCCGCCGCGGGCCGCCTGTTCCATCAACTTGGTGGCCACGCCCTGATTGGGCTTAATCGCCAAGTTTTCGGCATACATAATGGCGGCGGTATACGCCGCGTCCGCATCGCCGGCGGCGGCCGCTTTTTCATAATAAGCCAAGGCCGTTTCCGGCGCGCTGTCGATATATAAATCGCCCATGCGTTTGGCGGCTTTTGCATCCCCGCCGTCTGCGGCCAATATCAACCAGTCAACGCCTTCGGCTTGATTGCGCGGCACGCCGAGACCTTTGATATTTAAATCAGCCAAAGCGCGCATGGCGTCCTGCCGCCCGGCTTGAGCGGCTTGCGTCCAATATGTCTTCGCGTCTTCAGGGGTCAGGCCGCCTTGTGATTTATAACCCATTTCGCCGAGCGCAACCATGGCATCATCATCGCCCAGAAGCGCGGCTTTGCGATACCATTTCGCCGCCTCGTATAAATTCGGCACGCCCGCTTCGCCGTTTCGATAAATATGCCCGGCCAGCACTTGCGCGCGCGCGTCGCCTGCCTCGCCGGCGGCTTTGGCAAATAAAAGCGCGGCGCTGATATTGCCACTGTCGTAATCGCTAAGGGCCTGCTCATAGGTCGTAACAGAGGGCAGGGGCAGGGGCGCGACATTACTTGCTATCACCGGCGCGGAGAAAACTGCGGCGGCTAGAACTGCGCCGTAAAGGCTTTGACGGCGGCGGCCGGCCCGTCCGGATGCTGCCATACACTTGATGAGACCGCTAAGAAATCGGCTCCGGCCGCGATTAAAGGCGCGCAATTTTCCGGCGTAATGCCGCCGATTGCGACGCATGGCACTTCTACGGCTTGGCTCCACCATTGCAATAACTCCAATTCGGCCCGGGCAATCGGGTCTTTGGTCGGCGTGTCGAAAAACGCGCCAAAAGCGACATACTCCGCGCCGGCGTTCGCCGCTTCAAATGCCAAATCACGGCTGTTATGACAGGTGACACCGATAATTGCATCCGTGCCCAGCAGGTTACGCGATGACAAATAGTCCATGTCCGATTGCCCGATATGCACGCCGTCCGCGCCGCAATTCTTGGCAATTTGCGGATCATCATTAATCACCACTGCCGTCCCAAATTCATGAGCCACAGGGATAATGGCATTCGCCGCCTGAATGATTTCTGAACTGTCCGTCTCTTTTAAACGGATCTGCAGACAGGCCACCGGCGCGGCCGACAGGGCGCCGTGCAAAGCAATCAAAAACCCCGGAAGGTCATCAATTTTTGGCGGCGTAATCAGATAGAGCTGACATGGCACGGTCTCTTCGGGCGGCAAGTCGCGCGCAGATTTCTTTTTCGATTTCGTTCTTTTCTTAGCGGCCATTGCGTTTGCGCTCTCTAATGTAACTTCGCGCCGTTCTTTACCGGTTTATCCGGGCTGAACAAGACAATCCCTGTGTCATCAGAAAAACCGAGGGTCAGCACTTCGGACATAAGCGGTCCGATTTGGCGCGGCGGAAAATTGACTACGGCAGCGACTTGCTTGCCGACTAAATCTTCCGGTTTGTAATGCACCGTAATTTGCGCCGACGATTTCTTAACGCCGATCTCCTCGCCGAAATCGATACGCATTTTATAGGCCGGTTTGCGCGCCTCTTTAAAAACTTCGGCGGCCACAATGGTGCCGATGCGAATGTCGACTTTCAGAAAGTCGTCGAATGTGATGGTGTCGGTCATGGCGGATTTATGGCGCAGGGCGGGGATGCGGGCAAGGGGGAGGGACTTATGATGTTAAGAGTGTGAGCAATCTCCAACCAATCATTGCTCATTCCGCTGCTTTGCTCCTATCCTGACCGCCTATGACCGATTCCCCGTCCATTTTGCGTCTTCCGCCTGAAACTGTGAACCGCATTGCGGCCGGTGAAGTGGTCGAGCGGCCGGCGAGCGTGGTCAAAGAATTGGTAGAAAATGCGCTGGACGCCGGCGCAACGTCGATTGATATCCGGACGGAGGGCGGCGGGCGGCAATCCATTTTAATCATCGATGACGGCAAGGGCATGAGCCGCGAGGAAATGTTGCTGGCCGTCGAGCGTCACGCCACGTCAAAGCTCAAACCCGAAGCGGATGGGAGCTGGGACTTGCTTAATATTGCGACGATGGGGTTTCGGGGCGAAGCCTTGCCGTCTATCGGCTCTGTCGCGCGCCTGACCATGACATCGCAGACGGAAAATGATGACAGCGCGTGGGAGCTTTCCGTTCATGGCGGGGACCAAATCCCTCTGCGCCCCGCGCCGCGCACGGGACTGCACGGCACGCAAATGCGGGTGTCTGATTTGTTCTACGCCACGCCGGCGCGGCTGAAATTTATGAAATCGGAACGCTCCGAGAGCCTCGCCATATCGGATGTGGTTAAGCGCCTCGCTATGTCGCGGCCGGATGTCGCCTTCACGCTCAGCTCGAACGGGCGCACCTCCGTTCGCGCCGCGCGGCGCAGCGATGATGCGCAAGGGCGCCTGGATAGATTGGCCGATATTCTCGGCCGGGATTTCGGCGATAATGCCCTGCTGATTGATACAGAGCGCGAAGGGGTGAAACTGACCGGCTATGCCGGCCTGCCGACGTTTGCGCGCGGCGCGTCGACCCATCAATATTTATTCGTCAACGGACGGCCGGTGCGCGACAAGCTTTTGCATGGCGCATTGCGCGGGGCTTATCAGGATTTCCTTGCCCGCGACCGCCACCCCGTTGCGGCGCTCTATGTCGACTTGGACCCGCATTATGTTGACGTCAATGTTCACCCGGCCAAGACCGAAGTGCGATTTCGTGAACCGGCGCTGGTGCGCGGCCTGATCGTGTCGGCTCTGCGCCATGCTTTAGCCGCTGCCGGTCACAGGGCCAGCACAACCGTTTCCGATTACGCTCTCGGGCGCGTGCAGCCGCAATCCGGACTTTTGGGCGAAGGCCTGCCGCCCGGCCTGCAAAGCGCGCCCTATCGCGGGAATAATTACGCGCAATATGGGTCTGTGCCCCCGCGTCCCATAGATCCGCAAATGCAATCGCTGATCGATGGGTTTTCCGCCAAAGTCGAAGAAACGGGACCTGATTGGCGTCCTGAGGCCGCAGACTATGCGCCCGCTCCCGACCTGACGCAGCGCCCCTTGGGAGCCGCGCGCGCGCAGCTTCATGAAACCTATGTGGTGGCGCAAACGGGGGACGGCATCGTGATTGTCGATCAACACGCCGCGCATGAGCGGCTTGTTTATGAGCGCATGAAGGACGCCATGGCCGGCCGCGGCGTCGAGCGTCAGGCCCTGCTGATACCGGACATTGTTGATTTGGGCGAAGATGACGCCGCGCGGGTTTTGGCGCGGGCGCAAGAGCTGTCAGAAATGGGCTTAATGATAGAGCCGTTCGGCGCGGGAGCCGTGGCCGTGCGCGAAACCCCGGCCCTGCTCGGCGAAATGGATGTGCAAGGCCTCATCCGCGATTTGGCCGATGATTTGGCCCAATATGATCAGGCGCTGTCACTTAAAGAACGGTTTGAACATGTCTGCGGAACCATGGCCTGCCACGGCAGCGTACGCGCCGGTCGCCGCTTAACCGGCGAAGAAATGAACGCGCTGCTCCGGCAAATGGAAGCCACCCCGCACAGCGGTCAATGCAATCACGGCCGCCCGACCTATGTAGAACTGAAACTCGCCGACATTGAACGCCTGTTCGGGCGGCGGTAAAAAAGCAGGAGCAAACCATGGACCAAGCCATGCAAGACAAACTTGATGCGGCTGTTGCGCGGCGGCTGTATGCGCATTTGGATGCCAATAAGGATGTGCAGAATATCGACTTGATGATACTGGCCGACTTTTGCCGCAACTGCCTTGGCAAATGGTACAAGGCCGCTGCCGATGACTTAGGCGTGCCGATGGATCCGGAAGCCGCGCGCGAGCGGGTTTACGGCATGCCGTATTCCGAGTGGAAAGCCAATCACCAAGCCAAAGCCACGCCGGAGCAAATCGCCGCCTTTGACGCGCGGCAGGCGGCGAAGTCCGGTTGCAGCTAAGCCGGATTAAATTTCGTAGTCAGGATCGGTTATCGCTCTGTAGGCAGGCTTTGGATTGCCGCTTCTGTCAAACAGGAGCGGATGATTAAACCGCTCTGTCGGCGAAAAATTCAGCCAGCTGTCGCCGTCCCGAACGCCCCAAACGCTGACGGACTCAACAGAGCTGCGCGCTTTAAGAACATCAAATAAATCGCGGGCCATTTGCGCCTGTGCGGCCAGATTGGCGGCGGGCGGGTTTGCGCCCAAATCAGCCGCGCAGCCGGTTTCCGATTCCCAACATGTGCCGGGGTCGCTGTACATATTCATGTCCAGCTCTGTAACGTGCTGGATAAGGCCCGCGAACAAGCCGTCAACGGCATCAATTGCGCCCGCAGCAGCGCTGATTTCCGTGTCGGGCTGGAAGTGGAATTGATGGCCGACACCGTCAATCGGCACGCCGCGATCGAGCAATCGCTGCACAATCTCTATGAGCCAAGCGCGCTTAATCGGGTTTTCGGTATTATAGTCGTTGAGAAACAGCACAGCGTCCGGGTCGGCTGCGCGCGCGGCGCGAAACGCCCAATCGATATAGTCACCGCTGCCCACAGCTTGCAGCCAAGCGGTGTCGCGGTCGGGGCCGACGCCGTTATTGCCGTTGTAAATATCGACCGAAACGACTTCGTTGACCACGTCCCAGATTTTGATGCGGTCTTTGAAATGATCGACGACAGTGGTGATATAAGTTTCCAGCCGCGTTCTGATTTGCGCGGGCGTACCTTGCAGGAAGTAATCCGGCGTGGCCTCGTGCCAGAGCAGGGCATGGCCGCGCACTTCCTTGCCATTGGCGATGGCCCAATCCACGACGCGGTCCGCTTGGTCAAAATTAAACACGCCTTGCGTTGGCGCAATATTATTGGCTTTCAGTTCATACTCAGGCGTTATGGAATTAAACTCATCGCGCGCTATGTCGCCGGATGGACCGGCAATTTGTTGTCCGTTGAGAGCCGTGCCCATTTTAAAATTCGCGTTGAACGCACTTTGCAGGGTTGTTCCGGCCGGGGCAGGGGTCACCGGCGGCGGCGTTACAGGCGGCGTGGGCGTCACAGCGACCGGAGCCGGCGCTGAGGCGCTGCTGCCACCTCCGCCGCCACCGCCCCCGCCGCCACATGCGCCCAAACCCAGCGCAGCTGCGCCGGTCAAAAACTTCAATCGATCTCTGGCGGTAAATTGCATCATTATCCCATGCCTTCCTGTTTGCTTTGCCTCGGGTTTACAGGCGCAGCGTTAATATTTAGTCGTCAGGTAGCGTTTCCGCTTCGTTAATTGAGCAGCAGGCCATGCAATTTCAGTGCCGGCGCGCAGATGACATTTGCACGGCTTTACCGATTTTACAGCTTGACCCGGCGCGCGAATGTCCTTTGATTCAGGTGCTTATGATCCTGCGTTTTTTTCTTGTTTTTAGCCTTTTAATCGCCGCGCCGGCCTTGCGCGCAGGCGAGATTGATGTGGCTGAGATCGATGCCCGGGTTAACCGGCTGATGAAAGAGCCCGGCATGGTTGGGCTTGGCCTTGTCATCGTGCAGGACGGGCAAATCATTCACGCCAAGGGCTATGGGGAAACGCTCGCCGGGTCCGGCGACAAGGTGACGGAAAACACCGTTTTTCGCTGGGCGTCTTTGTCCAAAGGCGTGGCCGGAACTCTGGCAGCGGTTTTGGAAGAAGAAGGCAAGTTTAAATTATCTGATTCGGCGTCACGCTATTCTTCAACCCTGAAACTGCCGCGCGACGGCGAAAAACTGGCCAGCCTTGATAATGTATTGTCTCATCGTTTGGGCATTGTCCGAAACGCCTATGACAATCGGCTGGAGCGCGGACGCGACCCGGCTGTTATCCGCAGTCAACTCGCCGGCCTGCCGATTGAATGTCCGGTCGGCACTTGTCACGCCTATCAAAATATCGGCTTTGATACGATTTCTGACGCGGTCAAGTCTGTGACCGGTGAGGCCTACCCCGAGGCCGTGAAGGCGCGCCTGTTTAAGCCGCTGGGCATGAACTCCGCGAATATGACCTTGGACGGGTTAGAGCTGGCGCCGCGCTGGGCGCGCCCCCATAATTCGCGCGGGGTAAATGTTTATCGTAAGCAGCGCAATCATTACTACCGCGTGCCGGCGGCCGGCGGTGTTAATTCTAATATCCTTGATTTAGGGCGCTGGATACAGGCGCAAATCGGCATGATGGACGGCGTGGTCAGCGATGCGGCCCGCGCCAATGCCCATACACCGCGGGTCGGAACAACGCGCGAGAAAAACCGCGTGCGCCGGTATTACCCGCGTATGAGCACAGCCGATTACGGGCTGGGCTTTCGCGTTTACAATTATGCCGGCCGCAAAGTTGTCGGGCACCGCGGCGCGGTAAACGGCTATCGCGGCTTAGTGCTGTTTGATCCGGAGCGTAAAGTCGGTGTCGGCGCGCTTTGGAATTCCGGAAGTAATCAGCCGGCCGGATTGCAAATGGAAGTCATGGATATGGCCTATGATTTGCCGGCGCAGGATTGGCTCTATTTAGGACGCGGTCCGAATTTGCGGCAGATTCGCGGGCAGATGACCAAGATTGCCAAAGTCATTAACGCGCCTGTGCCGCGCCTGTCGCCTCATAAGCTTGATGACAGTTTGCCGCCTTTGCATGGCGCGCCGTATTACACCGTCGCGGCGTGTTTTGGCGGGTCAAATTTTCTGCAATAACCAGCCGGATAAATCCGCATAAACTTTGTCACGGTGCATATCATTGTGAATTTCGTGGGCGCTGCCTTCATAAGCGATGAAATCTGCGCGCGGGCATCGGGCGGCGAAATCCCGGCTCGCGGCAAAATCTGTCAGGCGGTCCTGCGTCCCGTGGGTGACCAAAACATCATAAGGATAACTTTGCGCCGATTTCTCAATCACCTCGCAATGCTCAAATAAGGACAAGGCCAGTTTTCCGCCCAGATAGCCGTGATTAAGCGGGTCGGTTATGTAGGCCTCTTGCTCATGGGGCAGGGTAGAGATTTTCTCTTTATCCAGCTTAGCTTTCAGGGCGATGGTCGGCGCAATTTTCACCAAGCCTGACATCACTGTTTTTAAAATTCCCGGCACTTTTTCGGCCGGCTGTATGAGAGGCGCTTGCGCGATGATGGCCTTATAAGGGGAGGCCGGATATTTCAGGCCGTAACTCAGCACGATATTCCCGCCCATAGAATGCCCCATCAGGATATGGGGGACGTCAGGGTTTTGCAGCCGGGAAAATTCCAAAAGCGCGCTGACGTCGCCGACTAAAGTCGGGACATCTTTGGCGACGCCGCGTTTTCCCGGCGTGCGGCCGTGGCCGTGAAGATCGACGGCGTAAACTGAAATGTTTTGCGCGTTCAAATATTTCGCAAGGTGGTCATAACGTCCGCTGTGTTCGCCAAGGCCGTGAATTAAGTTGACGATTGCGACCGGCGCGTCAACGCTCCACACACGTCCGTGCAGGCGTGTCCCGTCTCGGGCGGCAATATCATAATCAGCGGCGGTCATGATTTTACCGTCATAAAGACGACGCGCGCTGCGCCCCAAGTGCGGTCGACGTGAATATCAAAGCCTGACAAATCAACCTCCTCCTCTGCGCCCATTTCAAAGATAATCGCCGCGTCCGGCGCCAGTAAATCATAGCCGGCGAGCTTTTCAAGGACAGGCAAGCCAAGGCCTTTATTGTAAGGCGGGTCCATGAAAATATGGGTGAAAGGCCCGCGCAGATTGCCGGGCGCAATTTTTAATTGCGTGGCATCGCGGCGGTGAAGGCGGGTCATGCCGCCCAGGCCAAAGGTTTCAACATTGTCGCGAATAGCGGCGCGCGCCTTCGGCTCTGTTTCCACAAACAGACAGAACGCCGCCCCGCGCGATATGGCTTCCAGACCCAGCGCGCCGGACCCGGCAAATATATCGGCTACAATGGCGCCGTCCATAGGCGCGCACCACGGTGCATGCGCCAAGATATTAAAAATAGACTCGCGCGTTTGATCCGATGTCGGGCGCGTATCACGGCCCTTCGGCGCGGTGATATTACGCCCCCGATGAATACCCGACACAATACGCATTACCGTTTGCCCTTTGGCTTGTGTTGGGGCTTACTTTTAGATTTCGCCCAGCCTGATTTTTTGACCGGTTTTCCGGACTTATTAAAAGACCGGTCAAGGTCAGCCGGCTTATCTCCCCGTCTTGCGGGACGACCGGCCAGCTTGGCATTTCGCTCTTGGTTTTTTTGCGCGCGCATTGCCGCAGATTTTTCTTTGCCCCATTTCTCATTGCTTTGTTTGGGCTTGCGGCCGGCTATGGGCGTTGCCTGCGCGTCCGCGTCACTTGGCTGCGCAGTCCGTTTTTCCGGACGTCCGCGCTTGGCGTTCGCCTTGGATTTTGGAACGTGTTTGATATTTTTTTTCTTATTACCGGACAGGACAGATTTTGTGTCTCCGGGCCGGCCTTTGGGGATCTCGATTAAATGACCGACCTGATCGCGTAACGTGCTGCGCTGCACTTCATCGACTTCATGCTTGGACAGGCTTCCGAGCTGAAACGGGCCATAGGCCAGACGGATAAGGCGGTTCACGGTCAGGCCCAACTCATCTAAGGCGCGGCGCACTTCGCGGTTCTTGCCTTCGCGAATTGTAACTGCAATCCAGGCATTATCGCCTTTTTGATTTTCAAGGGTCGCTTCAATCGGACCGGTTTTGACGCCGTCTATGGTGATACCCTTAAGGAGCGTATCAAGCTTTTCCTGCGTGACATGCCCATAAGCCCGCGCGCGATATTTACGCGCCCACGCCGTGCTCGGCAGCTCTAATTGCCGGGCCAGCTCGCCGTCATTGGTCAGCAAAAGAAGCCCTTCTGAATTCATATCAAGCCTTCCGACAGAAACGACGCGCGGCATGCCGGTGGGCAGGTTTTCAAAAACGGTCGGCCGGCCTTCCGGGTCTTTATGGGTCGTCATAAGTCCGGGCGGTTTATGATAGCGCCACAGGCGCGGCGGCTCTTTGGGCGCGAGCGGCTGTCCGTCGACTAAAATATCGTCAGCCTCGGTCACTGTTACGGCGGGGGTTTTTAAAATCGCGCCGTTCAGCGTAATGCGCCCGGCCGTGATCATACGTTCGGCTTCACGCCGCGACGCCACGCCCGCGCGGGCCAAGACTTTGGCAATGCGATCACCCTGCATGGTGCTGTTTTGCGGATTGGTCACTGGCGGGCAGCCCTTTCTTGCGGTATGCGCTCTCGTATGACGGATGAAGACTATATGCAACATGCCATAGCGCAGGCGAGGCTCGCGGCGGCAGCCGGGGAAGTGCCGGTCGGCGCGATAATCGTTGATCCGCAAACCGGGGACATTATCGCCCGCGCCGCTAACGGGCCGATTGCGCAGAGCGATCCGTGCGGCCATGCAGAGATTTTAGCCTTACGCGCTGCCGGCAAAGCGGTCGGCAATTATCGCCTGACCGGGCTGACTTTATATGTGACGCTCGAGCCCTGCACAATGTGCGCCGGCGCAGTCTCTCACGCGCGTATCGGGCGGATTGTTTACGGGGCAAGCGATCCCAAAGGCGGAGCGGTGGAGAGCGGGGTGAAATTTTTTGCCGCTGACACCTGTCACCACAGGCCCGCAATCAAAGGTGGCGTTTTGCCGGATTTATGCGCCCAAGAGTTGAAAAACTTCTTTAAAATTAAACGGTTAGGAAAAAAAGCTTGAAACGACCGCACAGCTTTTTTACGTCATCGCTATGGGAAGCAGTTTTTTCAGAGCTGTTGCTACGATTTTAAGAATTTTTGTAAGATAGCTTAAATCCGTAGGGGCGTAAAATTGAAACTCACCGGTTGCGGGGCGCGAACGGACCGGTGCCCCTTGGCTTAATAAAATAAGCCCTTTTTCAAATTGATACCGCGCGGCGGCACTTTGCCAAATATTATGTTTTGCCCTGCGCAGGCGTTCGGGTTACGCCGCCATATGAGCATTGGGCGTCCTGACATATCCGCAAACAATCTGCGCGAAATCAGCAGCGCCCCTTTGCTGTCTGATAATCCCGACCTTAAAGGCGGCGCGCGTAATTGGGGGTATATCTTTGCCGCCATTGGCACGGTGCTGTTCGCGATGAAAGCAATCTTGGTCAAGCTCGCCTTTGCGCAGGGAGGCGGCATGGCGGAAAATGAACTGGATACGATTACGCTATTGACATTGCGAATGGGGTTTTCTGTTCCTGTTTATCTTTTCATCGGATGGCTTGTTTTGCGCCGCCGCCGCGCACAAGGTTTGCCGCTGCCACAGGCCGGTTTTTTTTCAAGGCGGCGGGCGTCGGGTGCATCGCCTATTACGCTTGCAGCTTTTTGGATTTCTCAGGATTAAAATTTATTACCGCACAGCTTGAGCGCTTATTGCTGTTCACCTATCCCGCCTTTGTTTTCATTTTAGGGGCGCTGTTTTTCGGTAAAAAAATGACAGTTTGGGGCGGGGCGTCGATTGCGCTGGCCTATTGCGGCATTGGCTTGATTTTTCTGGGCGGTGATATCGCGACCGGCGAAAACGTGGCGCTTGGCTCAGCGCTGGTTGTGGCCTGCGCATTTTTATTCGGCCTGTCGCAGCTCTTATCAAAGCCGCTGATTAATCACATGGGCAGCAGCCTCTATACCTGCGCGGCAATGATTATGGCCGGCACAGTGGTGCTGCTCCATTTCCTGACGCAGCAAGCGGTGAGCGGAACGCAGATTTCAGAGGCTTTGGATTTGCCGGCGCGCATCTGGTTATTGGGCGCGATGATTGCGCTGTTCTCGACGCTGATTCCGTCTTTTTTCGTCAATGTGGCTATCGGCCGGGTCGGGCCTCAGGCGGTGGCGACAATCGGCATGCTCAGCCCGATTGCAACCGTCATTGCCGCCATCGTTTTATTAGATGAGCCTTTCGGCCTAATCGACGCCGCAGGCACTGCGCTGACCATATTCGGCATCGCGCTTTACACGCATTTTGACCGGCGCGCGAAAAAAGCGGGCCTATAAAGCGGCTTTGGCGCTCTCGATAATGAAGTCCTGCGTATCTTCGTCCAGATAGGGGTGCATGGGCAGGCTGATGATTTTTGTCATGCAGTCTTCGGTATTGGCCATGCCGCCCGCGCCGCACGGGAAATTTTCATAGGCCGATTGTTTGTGAATTGGTTTGGGATAATAGCGCGCGGTCGGAATGCCTTTTTCGCGCAAAGCCGCGCCGAAAGCGTCCGGATCCGGGACTTCGATTGTGAACTGCGCCCATGTCGACACCACGCCCTCAAGCACGGCCGGAACGCGGGACGCCTTGCTGCGCAGCCCGTCAATATAGCGGCCGGCGATGACGTTTCGCATCTTAATCTCATCGGCAAAGACAGCCAGTTTCGGCAGCAAAATTGCCGCCTGCATAGAATCAAGCCGGCTGTTTAAGCCGATACGCACATTGTCATATTTATCCGTGCCTTTGCCATGAATGCGCACGCTGTCCATGGCATTGGTGAGATCCGCATCATCGGTCAGCACTGCGCCGCCGTCGCCGTAACAGCCGAGCGGTTTGGCGGGGAAAAAACTGGTGGTCGCCACGTCCGCCCAATAAAGCGGGTGTTCTTTACATAATGTCGTGCCAAAGCCTTGCGCGCTGTCGGCTATCAGCTTCAGGTCATGCTCTTTGCATATGGGGGCTATGGCCGGATAGTTGGCGCTCTGGCCGAAGAGATCGACGGAAATAACGGCGCGCGGGGTCAACTTGCCTTGCGCTTTGACGCCTTCAATCGCGGCGCGCAGGCTGCCGGCGTCCATATTGTAGGTTTCGCGGTCAATATCGACAAACACCGGGGTCGCGCCGCGCAGGGCAATGACTTCGGCGGTCGCGCAATAGGTAAAGCTGGGGCAGAAAACGGCATCGCCCGGGCCGATATTCCAGCTGATGAGCGGCAGCAAAATGGCGTCCGTCCCGTTCGCGCAGCCCAAGGCATGCTTGGCATTGCCAAACTCTGCCAGCTTTGCCTCAAGCTCGCGGACTTCGGGGCCTAAAATGAACTGACAATGCGCGACAACGCGGGCAATGCCTTCGCTGATGGCGGGCTCAAGTCGGTCACGCTGGGCGGCAAGGTCGATAAAATTAATGCTCATAGGGGTCACTTTCGATGCGGTGCGTACTTCCTAGTCCGTAGCGCCCGCTAAGGCAACGCCGGCGCGCGGAGCGTAATATCACATGGAGTTTCAATTTGTTGACTGTAAAGTGGCGTGACTTTCACTTTGGTAAGTCTCTGATGCTCCCTCACAAATCAGGCGCGCTTAATCAGTCCTGCGCGCCCGGCCTTTCAGGCTGCATCTTTTTATATTTGCTGCAACCGGGCGCTTGCTAATCCGATTGCCCGGGCAGAAGAATGACCTTGCCCATAGCCCGGCGCCCGGTCAGTTCATCACAGGCGGCTGCAAAATCTTCCAGCGCATAAGTCCCGCTGATACGCGGCTTAATCAGTCCCGACTTATACAGGCCGATAATCTCGCCCATATTGTCCCGGTGGCCTTTCGGATCGCGCGCGGTCCAAGGACCCCAAAACACGCCGCGAATATCAATGGATTTCAGCAAGGCGAGATTGAGCGGTATTTTCGGTATTTCTCCCGCCGCAAAGCCGATGACCAAGTGCCGCCCGCCAAGATTGAGGCTGCGCATCGCCGGCTCGGCAAATTTGTCGCCGACCGGGTCATAGACGACATCGGCGCCGCCGAGCTCTTTTACGCGGGCTTTGATGTCCTCGCGGCTGTAATTAATGCCTTCATCGGCGCCGTGAGTTTTGCACACGGCCAGTTTTTCGTCCGTGCTTGCGGCGGCGATGACCCGCGCGCCCATCGCTTTGCCAAGCTCCACGGCCGCCAAGCCAACGCCGCCGGCCGCGCCCAATACCAAAAGTGTCTCGCCGGGCTGCAAGTCGGCGCGCTGCTTAAGGGCATAATAAGACGTGCCGTAAACCAGCGCCAGGCCGGCCGCTGTCTCAAAAGGCATGTCGCCAATCGGCCAGGTCACTTGCATCGACGCAAGGCATTCAGAGGCAAAAGCCCCCGTCGGTACCATAGCTGCCACGCGGTCGCCGACCTTTAGGTGCGGTACGTCATCGGCCAGTTCTGTAATGATGCCCGCGCATTCCGAACCCGGAGTAAACGGAAAGGGCGGCTTCATTTGATATTTGCCCTCGACCATTAAGATGTCCGGAAAATTTAAACCTGCCGCTTTGACGTCAATGCGGATGTGGCCGGGCTTCATCGGAGCCGATTTAACCGTTTCGACTTTGTGATCGGCATAAGGCGCAAAGGCGCGAACGGTCAGGGCTTTCATATTCATCCTCATGTGCCAAAGGCTCACTGCAAAGCTGTCAGGGGAGCCTATAGCCCGGCCTTTAGACATACAAGGCGTCCTGCTGTGGTATAAATGACACGCATAGCGAAAAAGTGAAATTGGTACTACCAATTAGGGTAAATTGGTCGCTTTTTTCGGTTGACAAGGTTTAGTGCAGGCTCTCTTTTAGCCGCAATCAATAAAACCGAATGATAAAGGGACTCTTTCGATGAAAAAATCAACTCACACGTCCAATTCCGGGCACGGGCAATTTGCTCTGATTAAAACCGCACTGCTTTCCGGTGCCTGCATTTCCGCAATGGCCGTCGCCATGCCGGCGCATGCGCAGAGCGCAGAGGACACAGTCACAGACGCCGACGAAATCGTCGTGGTCGGAACGCGCCGCGTTATTCAGGATTCCATCGCGCTTAAGCGTAACAGCACACAAGTTGTTGACGGTTTATCAGCGGACGAGATCGGCGACCTGCCGGCGCTGTCTATCGGCGAGGCGCTTGAGTCGATTACGGGCGTGGCCTCCCACCGCGAAAACGGCGGCGCGACTGAAGTGTCGATCCGCGGCCTTGGCCCTTACCTGTCATCAACAACCATTAACGGCCGTTTGGTCGGTAACGGTTCCGGCGACCGCTCGGTCAACTTCTCTCAGTTCCCGTCAGAGCTGATGAACAAGCTGGCTGTCTTTAAGTCGCAAGATGCCAGCCAAATCGAAGGCGGCGTCGCGGGCCAAATTCAAATCGAAACGCTGAAGCCTTTGGACTTTGGTAAGCGCCGTATTCAGGGCGAAATTAAAGGTAACATCAACCCCGATCAACTGAACCAAAAAGATACGCTCGCGGGCGATATCGGATTTCGTGTAACGGGCAGCGTTATCGAGCAGTTTGAGACCGGTATCGGCGATATCGGCGTTTCACTCGGTGCTCAAATCAGTTCTATTTCTCAGCCGGAAGCAGAATCCCGCTCAACATCAAACTTCGGCAGCTCCAGCTTTGCCTGTATTGTTCGTCCGAATCCGGAAGAAGAAATCGGCATCGGTTTCTCCAATAACCCGATTGAATCCAATCGCGATTGTGAAGACTATCGCTCTCCGAGACCTGTGGATGATATCAGCAATATCGGTGTCATTACAGATATTAATCCGTTGACTGCAGACGATGAGCGTCTGGACGATAATTTGCAGGTTCAGGCAGATGCTCTGAACAACACTGATTTCAGCGCACCTTTTGTCTTAGTCCCGAGTCAGCGTCTTTTCCGTCAAAACGATACGCTTGATGAGCGTGATGCGCTTTTCGCTGCCGTACAATGGCAGCCAAATGACCGTATTGACATCAATCTGGATGCGCAATGGTCCGAGCGTTCACAGCGGGAAAACCGTAACGATGTTAGCTTTAACGGTTGGAAACGTAACGATTCGTCCCTTCCGGGTCTGCCGGGCTTTGAAAGCAACCCGTCATCCGTTGATGTGCTGGAGTTTACAGACAGCGGCGCTATCACTTACGCTGTTACCGAAAACACACTCGATGTTATGGGCTCTGAATATCAGCGCGTTGAGACATTTGAAGGTATTGGACTCGATGGCGAATTCGAAATCAATGACAAGTGGACCGTCTCTGCGGATGTTGCCTACTCAAAAGTAGAGCGCACCGAAGACGAAACCGCTTTCCGTTTTCAGTCTGACAAATCACCAACAATCGTCTATGACAGACGCGACGGCGGAGTTCCGACTTACTCGCTGTTGGATGAGCAGTTCGATCCCAACAATCACGCGAATTATGTCGACCGCCTTCGCGTTCGGATTGACAATGATCTGTTCCGTAAAAACGCATTTAAATCAGGCCGGTTTGACGTTGACTACAATTTTGACTCGTTCGGTATTACCAACGTTGAGGCCGGCGTTCGCTTCGCGGAGCAAAGGTTTATCAGCACGCCCGGAGGCGAGGAGTCATTTTCAGGTCGAAATGGCCGGACGTCATTTGAAATTGAGAACGACGGTGAGTTTACCTATAATAATGTTGAAATCGTTGACGATGCGGACAGCCGCTCCAGTGAATTTGACGCGTTCTGGGACACTCAAGACGACTTTTTCGTCGATATCATTGCGCAAACCAATGAAGCTTGCCGCGGTGAATTTCCTGAAAGTGATTTCCTGGGCAATCTCAGTGATGGCGACTTGATAAACTTTATCAATTCTAACGGCGAAGCGGCATCCACAAGTTCGTGGGCCGTGTTTGATACAAATTGCGTGGTTCGAACATCTGTTTCAGCTGTTAATGCCAACCTTGATGCGATTAATGCTTTAGGTATTCGGGTTCAAAACGCTACGGACGGTACCGGCACATCCAGCAGTGACCAAATTGATGGGTCAACATCAACGCCAAACTTGCAAATCCCGGGGCCGATTTCGGCAGAACTTCCAACACTCGTTCAAAACAACAGCAGAACGATTAATGTTCAGGAAGACACTCTGGCACTATATGCAATGGCCAATTATGAAACGACCTTCCAAGACCTGCCGGTTCGCGGTAATTTCGGTTTGCGGGTTGTGAACACAGAGGTAACGTCTAAAAGCTTCCGTCAGGGTTACGAGATTACAGAAAATGGCGGTGAATTTTCAATCGCTGAAGTCGGAGACGCAATTCCGGTCAGCTCCGTATCTGACTACACCGAATTTTTACCAAGCATTACCGCCATTGTAGATATTGCGGATGATAAGCTTCTTCGTTTTGGTGCTTTCCGTGCGATTTCGCGGGCCGACCCTGCCGATATGGGCTTCGACCGGGAGTTTGTTGTCCAAAACGGTGACGATGAAAATCCGATTACAAGCCGTAACCAGTTGATTGCTTCCGTCGATGCGACCGGTAATCCGTCGGTTGGTCCTTTGACATCATGGAATTATGATGCCGGGTTCGAATGGTATCCTGATGCCGATTCAATCTTAGCTATCAGCGCCTATTACAAGGAGTTTGCAGGCGGATTCCAGAATGTCGTTCAAAACGAGACCTTCCTTGTTGATGGCCAAACTATCACGCGTCCCGTCAGCGGTATTCAGCAGGTTAATGATGATGAAAGCAGCCTGTACGGTATCGAATTTACCGGTTCGCACCGTTTCAGCTACCTGCCGGGTTATCTGAGCGGTCTTGGCGCAAAAATCAGCTATAACTATGTCAATTCTGACTTTGAGTTTGAAGACAGCCTGCTCGGTGATGTTTTTGAAGAGCAGCTGGATGGCAGTATCGTTCAAACTAAACGGGGTATTGTTGCTCCGGGGAACCTTCCGGGCTTGTCCGAGAATGTGTTCAGCGGAACGCTTTACTATCAGATCGGTAAGTTGGACACATCTTTGATCTACAAGTATCGCGATAATTATTTCCAGCCTGCAACATCTAACGGCACGCGTCTGCGCTACATTTCTGATGTTGGCGTTTTGGAAGCCCGCGCGGCGTACAAGCTCACCGATAATTGGCGCTTGTCTGTAGAGGGCATCAATCTTTTGGATGCGGAAAAAGAGCAGTCCTCTTGGGTGCAGGACAACGCTTACGAGTTTAACTCCTATGGACCACGCATCTTCTTTGGCATTCGGGGGCGCTTCTAAGGCGATCGGGGAGCACAATATTGGGTCCCAATCCAATGTAAACTGGCGCCGGCTCGAAAGAGTTGGCGCCTTTTTTTTTGGCGGAGAAATGACTGTACCAATTTTTGTCCTACCAATCAGGATTTTTATTTGATTATCGATGAAATTGGTCTAATCCTTTTAGGAAGACTCGGGGAGTGGGCAAAAGAGGGGGACAACGACATGGGTGACAAGCGCCTGTACCACACAGTGGCCAATCAAATTTTAGAGCTTATTGATTCCGGCGTGTTTCCGATCGGAAGCCGCTTGCCCGGCGAACGGGATTTGGCGGAGAAATTCGGCGTTTCCCGGGTGTCTGTGCGCGAGGCTGAGATTGCTCTGCAAGCGCAAGGGCGGCTGGAGATTAAAGTCGGCTCCGGCGCTTATGTGATTGACGGCGGCGGAGAGCCGGGCGGTGCGCTGCCCAAGGTCGGACCGTTTGAGCTGACGGAGGCCCGGGCGCTTTTTGAAGCGGAAGCGGCTGCGTTGGCCGCGCCGATTATAACCGATGAAGCCCTGTCAAAACTTGAAGCCTGCGTCGGCGCTATGTCCGGCAAAGTTCCCAACGGTATGAGCGCAGAAGAGGCTGATCAGGAATTTCACCGCACAATTGCCAAGGCCACCAATAACCCTGCGATTGTTTATACAATCGAGGCGCTCTGGAAAATGCGCCGCGAAGCGTCTCAAATGCAGCGCGTTTACAAATCTGTTTGTGAGCGGGACACGCAGTTTCGCGAAAAAGAACATGACGCCATATT
>CALLVD010000097.1 GCA_938010385.1 uncultured Robiginitomaculum sp. | reverse complement strand
CCGGCGTCGCGGGCGCCGGCTTCGCCGTTTCCGGCGACGTAATCGTCATAGGCGATGGTTTCGGCCTTAATGAAGCCGCGTTCAAAATCGCCGTGGATGACGCCGGCGCATTGGGGCGCGGTCCAGCCTTTTCGAAACGTCCAGGCGCGGGCCTCTTTCGGGCCGACGGTCAGGTAAGTTTGCAGGCCGAGCAGGTCATAGCCGGACTTAATCATCCGGTCGAGCCCGGCTTGCTCCAGTCCGATTTCGGTCAGAAACTCCGCGCGGTCCTCATCTTCCATAACGGCCAGTTCGGCTTCGATTTTGGCTGATATAACAACGGCTTGCGCGCCCTCCTTAGCGGCGTGCGCTTTGACGGTTTCGCTGTAGGCATTGCCGGTCGCGGCGCTGTCTTCGTCCACATTGGCCACATACATGACGGGCTTGGACGTTAGGAGCTGCAGCATTTTCCACGCTTTTTTGTCATCATCGTCAATCTCTGCGGCGCGGGCCGGCTTGCCGTTATTCAGCTGCTCCATCGCCGTATCAATCAGGCGCAGGGTTTGAATGGCGTCTTTGTCGCCTTGCTTGACCTTTTTCTCCAGCGCCGGCCGGCGTTTTTCAAGGCTCTCCATATCGGCGAGCATCAGCTCTGTTTCAACGGTTTCAAAATCGGCGAGCGGGTCAATCTTGCCTTCGACATGGGTCACGTCATCATCATCAAAACAGCGCAGCACGTAAAGAATAGCGTCGGTTTCGCGGATATTGGCGAGAAATTGATTGCCCAGACCTTCGCCTTGGGACGCACCGCGCACAAGGCCGGCAATATCGACAAAGTTCATCCGCGCCGGGATGATTTCTTTCGACCCGCCAATCTCTGCAATTTTAAACAGGCGCGGCTCGGGTACGGCGACGTCGCCGACATTCGGCTCAATGGTGCAAAACGGATAGTTTTCCGCCTGCGCGCTCGCCGTGCGGGTCAGCGCGTTGAACAGGGTGGATTTTCCGACATTGGGCAGGCCCACAATTCCGCATTTAAATCCCATGACAGACTTCCTTGTTTTCTATGTCTTCTTACTTTTTTGCCTTTGTGGGCGCCGGCGCGTCAAACGTCACCTTGGTTGAAAACCGGTTTAAATCATCAAGCGTCAGCGGATCCTCGCACAGCAGCCCGGCGTGGCGCGCAATGGCAGCGTTTAAATCCTCAACCCACGGCAATTCCGCTTTGGCAAAATCAGACAGCACATAGCTGTGCACTTTGTCTTTATGCCCCGGATGGCCGATGCCCATACGGGCGCGGGCAAACTCCGCGCCCAAATGCTGACGGATAGAGCGCAGGCCGTTATGGCCGGCAATGCCGCCGCCGATTTTAATGCGAAACTTCCCGGGTTCGAGATCAAGCTCGTCATGAAACACGACGATTTGCGACAGCTTTACTTTATAAAAGGCGAGTGCCGCCTGAACGGACCGCCCGCTCTCGTTCATAAATGTGGTCGGTTTTAAGCAAATCAGTTTCCGGCGGCCGTTTGGCGTTTCAATCATGCCTTCGCGCATCAGACCCTGAAATTTGACTTTCTCCGGGCCGAGATTGGTCGCGTCGGCAATGGCATTAACAGCCATAAACCCGATATTATGGCGATTCCCGGCGTATTTACTGCCGGGATTGCCCAAGCCTACACATATAATCACAGGGCCCTCCCGCGAGGTCTTGCGAAAGGCGCGCCAAAAGCGAAGGATTAACCTTCGCCTTCTGCGTCGTCAGCTTTTTCGCCGATAACTTCGACATCACCTGCTTCAGGCGCTTCGTCGTCCTCGTCCGCTTCGGCCTCGCCGCGCGTGGCCTGAACGGTCAGAACGGTTGGGTCACGATCCGTAATCGCAGATGTCACATTCTCAGGGAATTTAATGTCAGAGATATGAATGGTTTCGTCCATTTGAACTTCGGCCAAATCGATATCAATCTGATCCGGAATAGAGCCGGCCGGGCAAGACACTTCGATAGAGTAGCGAACCACGTTCAATGTGCCGCCTTGCTTTAGGCCCGGGCAAATATCTTCGTTTAAGAAGTTCACGCTGACTTCGACTTCAATAATGTCGCTCTCTTTCACGCGGTAGAAATCGACATGCATCGGGCGGTCATTCACGACGTGGAATTGAATGTCCTTGGTAATCGCTTTTTGTTTTTTACCGGAATGTGACAGGGACACCATATTGCCGATAAACTGGCCGGAGTTGATGGCTTTAATGACTTCGTTTTCAGGCATTTCAATCGCGATCGGGTCAACTCCGCCGCCATAGATGATGCCGGGGACATTGCCGGCGCGGCGCGATGCGCGCGCGCTGCCTGTGCCTGTGTTTTCACGGACCGCAACGGTCAATTCGATGTTTTTGCTTTTTGCCATGATATTCGTCTTTCTGTTTACTTTCGCGCCGCACCGGTTTGAAACCGTTTCACGCCGGCTGACGCTATCATCAATCAAGCGCGCCTATTAGGGCAGGTCGGGGGCATTTGCAAGCGGGGATGTGGGTGTTTTACGCTGTGACAGCAGCCCCCTCAGTCAGCTGCGCTGACAGCTCCCCCAAACCGGGGGAGCGGGGCGCCGATACTCTACCGCTCCCCCGAGCCGGGGGAGCTGTCGAACGCAGTGAGACTGAGGGAGCCGGCGGTATTCTCTTGGCCGATGCAGCTGCGCACGTATAATGCCCTATGGATAATTCTGACACGAAACAGCCGGCGGATGTTGAAACAGCTCCGCGCAAACCATCACGGCTGCGGCGCGCCATTAAACGCGCATTTAAAATCGGCCTCGGCGCTTTCATTGCTGCCCATCTTTATGTCCTTTATCTGGGCTTGTTTCCTGCGCCGACCACAATGACGATGATGCAGCGCAGCGCCGCCGGGGAGACGATAAAGCGCGACGCGGTCAAACTGCACGACATATCGCCTTACTTGATTGCCGCTGTTATCGCTGCCGAAGACGGCCGGTTTTGCAGCCATCACGGCATAGACCGTAAGGCGCTGGAAAAAGCGATAGAGGATAACAAAGCCGGCGGCCGGCGGCGGGGTGCGTCCACCATTACGCAGCAAACCGCCAAAAACCTGTTCTTATGGAACGGCGGCGGCGTGGCCCGCAAAGCGGCAGAGGCTTATGCGGCTCTGCTGATTGATCTGCTCTGGTCAAAAGAAACGATTATGGAGCATTATTTAAACATCGCAGAATGGGGCAACGGCATTTTCGGAGCCGAAGCGGCGGCGCAAGCGCGGTTCGGGAAATCCGCCAAAGACTTGTCTAAACGCGAAGCTGCGCTGCTCGCAAGTGTGCTGCCCAGTCCGAATAAATGGCGCCTTGACCCGCCAGGCGAATTCGTCGCCGGCCGCGCGGGAACCGTGCAGGCACGCATGAATGTGACCGGCTCGCAGGGCTATGGGGACTGCGTGCTGAACGGGCACCCGGGGTATGATGCGCGTGACTTTGCCGGCGTAAAGGTGAAACCGCCGACAGAGGAAATTCCGGACGCCGTTGCCGCAGAAGGGGAGCCAGAAATATCTGAAGCGCCGAGCGATGACGGGCTTTATGATAATGCGCCGGGGGATGGGGGATGAAGCTTTAGAGTTTTCAAAAAGAATTTGCGATTGAACGTAATTATCGTGACATTTACCGAAACCATTGCGTGTTTTCCTCCTTAAGTGGAGTCTGGTTTAGGTCAGGAAGTTTCGGTAACTGTCTCGGTAATTATGTCACCGTAATTAAAGCCCCACACCCCGCTCACCCCTGCGCAGGCAGGGGTTAAGAGGCGAGGCCAAGTCGAGGCCGGAGTGCTAATATAATTTTGCCCGCCACTGTATCCCAACTTTCGTTGGGATGAGCGGGGGTGGGTAGAGTGGGTTTAACTTGTGGCTATGAATTTAGATTTCTCACCAAAAAACAATATCCCACCCCAAAATCCCGGCGTAGGTTTATCTAATGAAAACCCGCCCCCTAATCGAACAGCTTACTCACGCTCTCATCATTTGAAATCCGGCGTATCGCTTCACCAATCAGCGTCGCTACACTCACTTCGCGGATTTTGTTACAGTCTTTGACGGCTTGCGGTTGGGCGATGGTGTCGGTGATGACGACTTCTTTGAGCTCGGAATTTGTGATGCGCTCGACGGCGGGACCGGAGAGAACGCCGTGGGTGATGTAGGCGGTGACGGAGTTTGCGCCTTGGTCTTTGAGCGCTTTGGCCGCGTTACAGAGCGTGCCGCCGGAGTCGATAATATCGTCGAGTAGGATACAGTCGCGGCCGGCCACATCGCCGATAATGTTCATGACTTCCGACTGGCCGGCCTTGGGGCGGCGTTTGTCGACGATGGCGATGTCCGCGTTAAAGCGCTTGGCCAAAGAACGGGTCCGCACCACGCCGCCGGTATCGGGAGAGACAAACATAATATTGGCGCGCTGCTTGGCGGAATATTGGTCTTGGATATCGCGCTCAAACACCGGCTGCCCGAACAGGTTATCGGTCGGAATGTCGAAAAAGCCCTGAATCTGTCCGGCATGCAAATCGAGGGTCAGGACGCGGTGCGCGCCGGCTTTGACAATAAGATTAGCGACAAGCTTGGCAGAGATTGGTGTGCGGCCGCCGGTTTTGCGGTCTTGGCGGGCATAGCCATAGTACGGCACAACGGCGGTGATGCGGCTGGCACTGGCGCGGACCAGTGCGTCGATCAGGATCAGCAGCTCCATTAAATGGTCATTGGCCGGGGCAGAGGTGGATTGTAGCAGGAAGATGTCTTCACCGCGCACATTTTCGTTAATTTTGACGAAAATCTCTTGGTCGAGGAAGCGCTCCACATCGACTTTGGTCAGAGGGACATCAAGGACGTCGGCAATAGCGTTGGCGAGGTCGGGATTGGCTGTGCCGCTGAGCAGTTTCATGGATATCTCTTTTATTACGCGGGCGTTTGCCTGCTTCACCTTTGGCCGTCTTAACGCCGGGTTTCGGGTATGTAAACGCGCGGAGGGCGGCTTTGTTAACTTTTTCTCATTTAGCTGGCCCCGGCAGCATAATGGCGCTGATATTGCGGCCGTAATCGGCGATGCCGGCATGGGTATTGTAGCGATAGCTGAAATAAGCTTCGGGCTGCCCGTAAGTGCAATCGGGCAGGGCGGCGGCGGAGGCTACGCCGGCGGCGCTCAGGCGCGCGAGCAGGTAAGCTTTCAGGTCGAAATGCAGGCGGTCGCCCTTGCCGGGCGAGAAAAATGCGGCGTCTCCGGGGGCAAATTGCGCGCGAAAATCCGGACCGACTTCGTAATTGGGCGCGCTGATGCACGGGCCGATAACGGCGCGAATATTGCCGCGGTCCGCGCCGATAGACTCCATTGCGTCCAGCGTTGCATCCGTAATACCGGCCACCGCGCCGCGCCAGCCGGCATGGGCCGCGCCGATAACGCCGGCGTCTGCGTCGGCAAACAGGACCGGCGCGCAGTCCGCGTGCAGGGCTGTGCACGCTATGCCCGGCGTTTTGGTCACAATGGCATCGGCCTTGGGGCGCTGCGTCCACGGCCGGTCGGCAATCATGACGTCGCGGGAATGGATTTGGTGACAGGACAGCAGGCGCTTCGGCGCAGCGCCTATGGCGGCGGCGATACGGGCGCGGTTTTCCGTCACGTTTTGCGCCGCGTCACCCGAGCCGTAGCCCGCGTTCAGGCTGTCATAGATGCCGCCTGACACTCCGCCTTGGCGGCCGAAGAATCCGTGGGAGATACCGGGTAAGTTCAGGGCAGGATGTGATTTAAACGGCGTCACGCCTCAAACCCCGGCGGGGTTAGCAGGCCGGGCGATTGCAGGCAAATGGCTTTGAACAGCTGCCCCATCTGATCATCATCGGTCAGCCGCGCCGCTTGCCGCGCGAGCACATCGGCCCGGTCCTGCGCAGAGCGGGTGAGCAGGGCGGCGCGGGCGTCCAGTCCCAGCGCGCGCAAAAACTCGGCTTGCGGCAACGGCCCGAACACGGCCAGCCCGCCATAATTGCCTTCACGGGCTAAGACCTCGAAATCCACGCGCGCGGTTAGGTCGGCGTCGCCCGGCTCGGCGAGCGGGTCGACTTTGGTGTGTTTTTTCAGGGCTTGCAGGCTGTCACCGGTCTCACTGCGCGCCGGGCCGTAATCAATCATCAGGGCGCGGCCGGCATAGCCGGTGAACCGCTCTGTCAGATCATCAATAAATTGCGGAATGCCGGGACAGATTTCAACCAGCGCGCCGTCTTCGGCATCCTCGTAGGCGTTAAAATCCTCATATTTATCGGGGGCAGGTGACAAGGCGAATATCAGCGCGTCCTCATTATTGGGGTCTATGGCGACCACGCGCTCAAAAAACGCGCCATCCTTTTTGACAAATTGCCGAATAGGCAGGCAGTCGAGAAATTCATTGCCAATGATGAGAGACGGGCCGAGCGGCGCGTCGGCTATGCTGCCGGCCCAAGAGACAGGGCAGGGCGCATCGGCGAGGGTTTGGCCTTGCACCCTTTCCAGCGCGGGACTGGCCTCGACCAAGGTGACATTTGCGGCGCGCAGAAACGCTTTGTCGACTTTGGCTGCGCGCAGAATATCGCTCATCATAATGCCGCGCCCGGGGCCAAGCTCGATTATTTGAATGCGGTCCGGCCGGCCCATATCGCGCCAGCTCTGCACGCACCACAGCCCGATCATCTCGCCGAACATTTGGCTGATTTCAGGCGCGGTAATAAAATCTCCGTCTGCGCCGAGCGGGTCTCGGGTAGGATAAAATCCGTCTGTGGGATCAAACAAGGCCGCGCCCATAAAGCTCGCAATATTCATCGGGCCTTCGGCGGCGATGCGTTTAAGCAAGCGGGTTTTAAGCGGGCTCATCGGCGGTCTCGGCTACGCGTTTCGGAGATACAGGCGGCTTTCGCAGGGCGCGGTAAATCAGCCACGCGCCGCCGATAACCATAGGCAGGGAATACATCTGCCCGCGCTGCAAAAACCCAAACTGCGTAATGCCGTCATCGGGCAGGCGGTAGAGCTCGACCCAAATCCGAAACAGGCCATAACCGGCAAGGAATATGCCAATGCTCAGACCCGGCCGCGTCAGGGCGCGAAATTTATGCACGGCAATGTAAAGAATGAGCCAGAGGACAAAGCCTTCGAGCAAAGCCTCATAAAGCTGGGTCGGGTGACGGGGAATGCGGTCCGGATCTTTGTTAAAAATGACGGCCCAAGGCAGGGAGGATGCGCTGCCCCAAAGCTCTTGATTGACGAAATTGGCAACGCGGACCAAGCCGATGCCGATTGGCGCGGATATGGCGGCGATGTCGCCCATGCGGGTAAACGGGACTTTGTATTTGCGTGCCAAGTACAGAACGGCCAAACCAACGCCAAGCAGCCCGCCGTGAAACGCCATGCCGCCTTCCCAGATGCGGAATATAGCCAGCGGCTCATTCAGATATTTCGCCGTATCGTACAGCAATATCGACCCGATGCGCCCGCCAATCATAATGCCGAGCAAGGCAAAGAAGAAGTAATCTTCTAAAATTGTCTTATTAGGAATGATTACCGGCCCGCTCGGCTCTTTACGGGCAATCCAGACGTCTCGCTTCGCGCAGACGCGCTTGGCATAGAGATAGGCCAGGGTGATGCCGACAATGTAGGAAATGCCATACCACTTCACAGACACCGGTCCGAGCGACAACGCTTCTTCTTTGAGCCACGTCGGGAAGGGAATGGCATGGATAATGTCGAGCATAGATTCTCTTTTGTCTTCTGCGCCGTATCGCGCACTTGTAAATGTGTTATATGAGTCCCACATTCAGGCCAAGACCTTGATATTTTTTTCGGAGCTGATGCCATGCAATCCAAAGCCAAGCCGTTTGACGATCTCGCGAACCTTTTGACCAACGCGATGGGCGCAGCCAAGGGCATGGGCGATGAAGTTAAAGCCGCCGGCCGCGCGCGCGTTGACGCTATTATAGCTGATATGGATTTGGTGGGCCGTGACGAGTTTGAAATTGTTAAAGCCATGGCGGCCGCGGCGCGCGATGAGAATGAAGCGCTGCGCAAGGAGCTGAAATCCCTCAAGGCAAAAATTGCCAAAATGAAATAGGCGCGCCGCTGCGCAGACATATCCACACAGAATCAAACCGCGCTTCTTACGCGCCCCGCGACTCAGGATAATTTAAGGCCGAATCATAACAGAGGCCTATCTTGACCCAGCAAAGACCCCTTCCTGCCGCCGACGCAACGCGGCCCAATCCGATGCCGCCATCATCGCGCTATTCCGGCGCGCTGCAATTGCAGAGCATTGACGTGATTGTGCAAAATCCTTTGGATGTATTGGCGCGGTTGGCCTTAGCCGAAGGGTTTGACCGCGAGCGTCTCGGTGAAGATGATTTACATATGGGCCTGCCCGGACACTGGTGTGACCATCATGTGTCGTTCAGTTGGAAAGAAAAAGAAGGCCTTTTGCAGTTATACTTAGTGTTTGAAACGCGCATCCCGTCCGAGCGTTCGGCCTGCGTTCGCGATTTAATCTCAAAGTTAAATGCGCGACTCTCGCTCGGGCATTTTGATTACTGGGATAATGATGATGTTCTGGTTTATCGGCAAACGACATGCCTGTCAGGGCAAGCGCGGCTGAATACGGCGCAAGCCATGACTTTGATTGCGGCCGCTACAGAAGCGGCGGAAAAAGCCTATCCCGCCATGCAATATGTCTTGTGGGCTGAGAA
>CALLVD010000096.1 GCA_938010385.1 uncultured Robiginitomaculum sp. | reverse complement strand
AATTCCATCAAAATGGCCAGCGCCGCCTACGAACGCGATGGCGGCCTGTCCGGCATTTCGACCGGCCTGATTGATCTTGATCGCCAGCTTGGCGGCCTGCATGAATCGGATCTGATTATCCTCGCCGGACGCCCCTCTATGGGCAAGACGGCATTGGCGGCCAATATCGCCTTTCACGTTGCGCGCCATCACAAGGTCGGCAAAGACGCGGCCGGCAATGAAAAATTGCTCGACGGCGGCGTGTGCGCATTTTTCAGTCTTGAGATGTCCTCCGAACAGCTCGCCACTCGCTTGATTGCCGAGCATAGCGGCGTGCCGTCCAATAAAATCCGGCGCGGTGAAATTACCCCCGACCAGTTTGAAGCTATTCGCGACAGCGCAGCAGAACTCCAATCCATCCCTCTGTTCATTGATGATACCGGCGGCCTGTCCATTGGGGCTTTGGTGGCGCGCTCGCGCCGGTTAAAACGAACGCATGGCTTGGACTTTATCGTTGTCGACTATCTCCAGCTGTTGACCGGCGGGTCGCTCATGAAATCATCGGATAACCGCGTGCAGGAAATTACGGCCATTACGATGGGGCTGAAGGCTCTGGCCAAAGAACTTGATGTGCCCGTCCTCGCTCTGGCGCAGCTCTCACGTCAGGTTGAGCAGCGCGATGATAAACGCCCGCAGCTCTCTGATCTGCGCGAGTCAGGCTCTATCGAGCAAGATGCCGATGTGGTTATGTTTGTATTCCGCGAAGAATATTACAAAGGCCGCCAAGAACCGCGCGAAGGCACAGAAGAGCATTTGCAGTGGCAACAGGATATGGAAGAGCTTCACGCCAAAGCCGAAGTTATTGTCGGCAAGCAGCGTCACGGCCCGATTGGAACCGTCAAGCTCTCCTTTACAGCCGAGCTGACCAAGTTTGGCAATCTGGCCCAAGATGATCGCTATGCCGGGATAGATCACTAGGCTATAGAGCCGCTATGAGCGATTTCAAAAAACCGAAGTTTAATCCGCGTCCCGGCGGCAAACCGGGCGCGACGCGGCCGCCGCGCAAAGATTACGGCAACACCATCTCTGCGCCGCGCGATAACGGGCGCAAATCAGCCGAGCGCTCTGATGCGCCCTTGCCGCCGAAAAAGTCAGGCCAAGCGCGCCTGCATGTCAATCTTCGTCAAGTCGCGGCGAACTATAACGCCTTGTCGGAAAAATGCGCGCGGCCCGGAAAGCCCGTGACAATTGCGGCTTGCGTGAAAGCAGACGCCTACGGTTTGGGTTTGGGCCCTGTTGCTAAAGCGCTTTACGGGGCCGGCTGCCGCGCCTTTTTCGTTGCCCATGCCTCCGAAGGCCGGCTGCTGCGCGAAATCATCGGCGATATGGCGAGTGTCTACGTGTTTAACGGCCCGACAGAAGCCGAGCTGCCGATATTTTTTACCTCTAAACTCAAGCCCGTCATCAACACATTGCAGCAGGCCCGGCTTTGGATTCGCAATGTTCCCAAGCATGAGTTTCAACCGCGCACGGCCATTCACATAGATACAGGCATGAACCGGCTCGGCTTTGACGCCGGAGAATTTGACCGGCTTTGGGGCGATAAGGAGATGGTCAAAGCACTCGATATTGAAATCGTTATGAGCCATCTTGCCTGCGCCGATACGCCGGACCACCGCATGAATAAAAAGCAGCTGTCTGAGTTTAAAGCCAAAGCGGCCAAGCTGCCGCCCGTCGCTTTGTCCCTTGCCAATTCAGCCGGGATTTACTTGGGCAAAGACTATCATTTTAACATGGTGCGTCCCGGCGCTGCGCTTTACGGTCTGAACATCACCACCCTGCCCGAAGCCCATAAACCGGTCGTCAGCATCAGCGCGCCGGTCTTGCAAAAAGGCTTTATCGAAAAAGGTGACACGGCGGGCTATCGCGCGAGCTTTACGGCAAAACGGGATACGAAAACCATCACCGTCAGCACCGGCTATGCCGATGGCATACCCGTTTCCGGCAGCAACATCGCCCATGCCGACCTAAACGGACAAAAACTGAAAATCATCGGCCGGGTCTCTATGGACCTGACCATTTTGGACGCCACTGATTACAAAGGCGAAATTGTCATCGGAGAGCGGGTGCATTTTTGGGGTGATGATTTAACAAGCCAATCCGAGCGCATGGGCGTTTTGGATTATGAGCTTTTAACCCGTTTGGGCGCGCGCCTTCGCCGGGATTACCACAAGGGCACGCCCCGCCCATGAGCGATTTTGAAATCTTCCTTGTCGCTCCGCCGGGACTTGAAAAATACCTGTTTGAAGAAGTCCGCGAAGCCCGATTTCACGGCGCAAAGCAAACGGCGGGCGGCGTTTCAGTGACCGGCGATTGGGAGGACGTTTGGCGGGCTAATTTGACCCTGCGCGGCGCATCAAAGGTTTTAGCGCGTATCGGTACGTTTCGCGCCTTCCACCTTGCGCAGCTCGACAAGCGAGCGCGTAAATTTGCGTGGGGAGAAGTCTTAACGCCCAACACGATTGTCAAAGTCGAATGCGTCACAAACCGTAAAAGCAAAATCTACCATGCCGGCGCCGCCATACAGCGGATTGAACGCGCCATACATGAAGAGCTTGGCTGCCCGATTGCGCAGAGCACGGATGACGCCGAAATCATTATCAAGACGCGCATTGATGACAACAATGTCCTGATTTCCATCGATACGAGCGGCGACCCGCTGCATAAGCGCGGATATAAACAGGCTATGGGTAAAGCGCCAATGCGCGAAACCATGGCGGCGCTGGGCCTTCGCGCCTGTCACTATGACGGGATTGAGCCTGTCCTTGACCCGATGTGCGGCAGCGGCACTATTTTGATTGAGGCGGCGCAGATTGCGCGCAATATCATGCCGGGAGCCGCGCGGTCCTTCGCGTTTGAGAAATTGGCAAGTTATGACGCCGACGCAGCAGTCCGTCTCAAATCCGCGTGGAGACCGCGAGCGACGGAGAGCCGGTTTTACGGCTCTGACCGCAATGTGAACGTCATCGGATTTTCTAAAGAGAACGCCGCCCGCGCGGGAGTGGATGATATCTGCACATTTACGCCGCTGGCTTTATCCACCGTGCAGAGCCCCGGCGGCCCGCCCGGATTGGTGTTTGTTAATCCGCCTTACGGTGCGCGCATCGGGAAAAAGAAAGACCTGTTTGCGCTCTATTCTACGTTTGGAGACGTCATGCGCGAGCGGTTTACAGGCTGGCGCGTGGGCATGATTACGTCCGACACGCTGCTGGCCGAAGCAACAAAACTGCCTTGGCGAAATACCGGCCCGCCCATTGCTCATGGCGGCTTAAAAGTGAAATTGTTTCAGACTATGCCGCTTAAATAATTTTCAGCATCAGAACCGGTAAACCTGTCGCAGAAACTTCTATCATATCGCCGACAACAACCGGGCCGACGCCTTCCGGTGTTCCCGTGAAAATCAAATCACCCGGCATCAACGTATAATGAGTCGACAGCTCGGCGATAATTTCGGCCGGCGACCAAATCATATCGGACAGCGGAGCAGACTGACGAACGCTGCCGTTTACCGCCAGAGCGATTTGCCCCTCTTCAAGCGCGCTGTGTACATCACTCACCGCTAAAATATTTGATATTGGCGCAGCATTATCAAACGCTTTGGCGATTTCCCACGACCGGCCCTGCGCCTTCATTTCGGCTTGGCGGTCGCGCCGCGTCATATCTAAACCGACGGCAAGGCCGTAGACGTGGGACAAAGCGTCAGCCGTTTGAATGTCATTCCCCCCTTTGCCGATCGCTAAAACCAACTCCGCTTCATGGTGCAGGTTTTTCGTTATGGTCGGATAAGGCATTTTATCGCCGGTAAAGACGGCATCGCTCGGTTTTTGGAAGAAGAACGGCGGCTTACGGTCTTTGGGATCAAGACTGCCGCCCATTTCGGCGATGTGCTTGGCGTAGTTTTGACCGACGCAGTAAATGCGCCGCACAGGAAAAAAACCGCCGCCTTCAACGGCTACGCGCGCGCGCGACGGCATATCAATTACCCAATCAGTCATCCTCATCCCCGCCAATTTGCGCCGCCAAGGCAGCCGCCATAAATTTATCCAAATCGCCGTCCAGCACGCCGGATGTGTCGGATGTTTCGACGCCCGTGCGCAAATCTTTTATCATTTGATAAGGCTGCAAAACATAAGAACGGATTTGATGTCCCCACCCGATGTCGGACTTATTATCATTCTCACCCTGCGCTTCAGCTTCGCGCCGGGCCAGTTCTAACTCGTATACACGCGCACGCAGCATATCCCACGCCCGCGCCCGATTTTTGTGTTGGCTGCGATCACTTTGGCATTGCACGACAATCGGTTTTTCCTCGCCTTCCGGGTGATAGGTCAGGCGCACGGCGGAATCGGTCTTGTTGATATGCTGCCCGCCGGAGCCGGAGGCGCGGTAAGTATCCGTACGCACATCTGATTCAGGGATATCGACAACAATCGTATCGTCAATCTGCGGATAGACCCAAACAGAGGCAAAACTGGTATGCCGCTTGGCGTTGGAATCAAACGGGGAGATACGCACAAGACGATGTACGCCGCCCTCGGTTTTCAGCCAGCCATAGGCGTTCTCGCCTTTGACCAAAACCGTAGCCGATTTTATGCCGGCCTCGTCCCCGGACTGCTCTTCTATCATTTCGGTTTTCATGCCATGCGCATTGGCCCAGCGCAGATACATTCGCAAAATCATTTGAGCCCAGTCTTGGGCTTCTGTACCGCCGGCGCCGGGATTGATTTCTATAAAGGCGTCATTGCCATCGGCCTCGCCTGACAGAAGCGCAGCCGTTTCGGCCTGTTCTGCCCGTGCCTTAGTTTTGCGAAGGACCGCCGTGGCTTCTTCGATGATAGCCTCATCACCCTCAAGCTCGCCCATCTCAATCAGTTCAAGGGAGTCGGACAAATCCGTCTCAAGACTGCCGACCGCCTCAAACGCGCCCTCAAGACGATTGCGTTCGCGCATTAAGCCTTGGGCTTTGACGGGGTCGTTCCAGAAATCGGGCTGCTCTGCGAGCTGCGTCAGCTCGGCTAAACGTTTCTCAGATGTATCCGGGTCAAAGACGCCTCCTCAGCAGCGTCAAAGACTGCTTAATATCGGCGGCAAGGGATTCAGATTCTGCACTCATAATAATCTCAAAATATTTCAGTCAAACCGGGCCTAATACAGACCGTCATCCAGAATGTCTTCTTTAGGCTCCGGCTCTTTTTTGACAGGACGCTTCGGCGCGGCCGGCTTCGTATCATCAGTGTCCTGCGCTTCTGCCGCCTCGCCTTCTTCAGACGCTTGCGCATTGGCATCGTCTTGCGCAGCCGGCTGCATGCCGCCGCTCAGCAAGTCGTCTTCATCCGACGCGCCTGCGGCGGGTTTCACATCGCCTTCGGACGGCACGTCCGTCCCGCCGGCATCACCGTAATCGCCATAGCTTTCAAAATCGCCGGCATAGCCGCTGTTTCCTGCATCCGCGATGCCGCCAAAGCTGGAGCCGCCAATGCGGATAGTATCAGAGATCGCGCCGAGTTTTGGCTCTGTTCCGGGTTTAAATGCCTCCAAGATAGTGTTGGGCGCGCCGATAAATGAGGCCTCGCCGGTCGTTGCGTCGACCGGGGCGAGCAATACGCCTTCGGGAATGCGGAACGGCACTTTGTCTTTATCTTTAAGCGCGGCGCGCATGAATTCCCGGAAAACCGGCAGCGCCGCTTTGGCGCCGGTTTCGTCCATTGGCGCGGGATTGTCATATCCGACATAAACGCCGACAGCCAAGTCCGGCGAAAAGCCCATAAACCAGGCGTCAATCTCATCATTGGTTGTCCCTGTTTTGCCGGCAAGCGGACGCCCGAGCTGTCGCAGGCCTGCGCCGGTTCCGCGCTCTACCGTGCCTTCAAGCATAGACACCATTTGGTATGCCGTCACAGGGTCGGCCGCTTGCGTGCCAAGCTCGGGGAGCTGCGGAGGCGCTTGACCTGACCACTCATCGGCGGCGCAGCCAATACATTCGCGCGTATCAGAGCGGTAAATAGTCTTGCCGGCTTTATCCTGCACGCGGTCAATAATGGTTGGCTGAACCAAGGTCCCGCCATTGACCAAGGCGGCATAAGCCCCGGTAAGGCGTTCGATGGTTGTCTCGCCTGCACCCAAGGCCCAAGCCAGCTCGGATTTCACATCATCATAAATGCCAAACCGTTTGCCATAATCAATGACCGGACGCATGCCCATATCGTTAGCCAGACGCACGGTCATAGCGTTGCGGGATTTTTCAATGCCCAGACGCATAGTCGACAGGCCGTAGAATTTTTCAGAATAGTTTTCCGGCTTATAGAAACACGGCTTTTCTTCGTCCGGCTCTTCGCCTTCAACAATCGGTATTTCAGGCTCGGCTTCAAGCGCCGCAATCTCTTCGTCGGTCAAGCAGGCGGTCTGATCGTTGTGCTGAATAACAAATGGCACGTCCAAGATTTTACTGGCGGGCGTATAGCCGTTCTCAAGCGCGGCCATATAGACAAACGGCTTGAACGCAGAACCGGGCTGTCGATAAGCCTGCGTGGCGCGATTAAACTGGCTTTGGGCAAAGCTGTACCCGCCGACCAGCGCCAGGACCCGGCCTGTATGGGCGTCCATCGCCATAATGCCCCCGTTCACATCCGGGACTTGCTGCAAGGCATAGGCGTTTTCACGCTTGCCGGACTTAAGCGAGACCAAAACTACATCGCCTTTGCTCAGGACGCTGCTGACCGCTTTGATGACGGGCCCGACGCCGGGGCCTTTGGGGTCATCCTTACGCGCCCAAGCCATATCGGCTAAAGCCAGGGTGCCTGTCATAGTCTTCAGCGGCGCTTTTTCACCTTTAGGCAGAGATTCGGCATCTTCATCGACGGAGGTGTCAATCAAGCCGATCTTGGCTGACGCTTTGCCGCTCTCTAAAACAACGGCTTTGACCCATGGCGCGATGTCGCGCGGGATCTTCACAGCGTCCAGCGTCTCGGCCCACTCTTTCGTATCAATTTGCGTAATCGGCCCGCGATAGCCGTGACGTTTGTCAAAGGCGTTCAGTCCGTCGCGCAAAGCGTTACGCGCCGCCAATTGCAGCTCACTGTCCAAAGTTGTGCGGATCGACAGGCCGCCGGAGTACAGCCCTTCTTCGCCGTAAAGGTCATATAGCTCGCGGCGGGCTTCTTCGACGAAATACTCGGCAGCGACATATTCTTCGCCGGACAGGCGCTCTGAAACAATCAGGTCTTTTTCACGCGCCGTATTCGCTTGCTCTTTATTGATGTAGCCGTCTTCGAGCATACGCCCGATAGCATAGTTACGGCGGTTGATTGCGCGCTCCTTATGCACCTCAGGCTTATAATTATTCGGTCCTTTGGGAAGGATGGCCAGATAAGCCATCTCTTCCAACGTTAAGTCTTCCATGGATTTACCAAAGTAATTCAGCGAAGCCGCTGCCACACCATAAGAGCGACGGGCAAAGAAAATCTCATTAAGGTAAAGCTCTAAAATATGGTCTTTATCCAGCGTCTTTTCGATACGGCGCGCGATAAACATCTCGCGAACTTTCCGGCGAATTTTGCGGTCACTGCCGACGACGAAGTTTTTCGCCACTTGCTGCGTAATCGTAGAGCCGCCTTCCAGACGTTTGCCGGTCAGGACGTTTTTAACATTCGATAATTGCGAACGGATAAGGCCGCGCCAATCAATGCCGGAATGCTCATAATAGCGCTGATCTTCGGCAGCGACGAAAGCGTGTTGCAGATCTTTCGGGATCGCTTCAATCGGAACAAAGACGCGGTGCTCGCGCGCATATTCGGCGATAATTTTGCCGTCACCTGCATGAACGCGGGTCATTTGCGCCGGGCGATATTCGGCCAGTT
This sequence comes from uncultured Robiginitomaculum sp., assembly GCA_938010385.1. GTDB lineage: Bacteria > Pseudomonadota > Alphaproteobacteria > Caulobacterales > Maricaulaceae > Robiginitomaculum. The sequence continues at coordinate 10,021 of CALLVD010000096.1, read as the reverse complement.
CATCCACTGTCGGCAAATCCCGGGTCCAGATAAAAATCAGAACGCCGACAACAATCAGGCCGATAATCCCGGCTGTAAAGCCAAGGCCGAACAGCCATTTAAAAACGATCCAAATTTTGCCGCGCTTTTTGCGGGGCTTAGTGTCGGGATGTACGGAATCCGTCAAAACGGGATTAGGGGTGTTATTGTCCTGAGACGTCATGGCGGTCGTTTCCGAATATGGGTGTTCAGCCTGTTATAATAATAAATGCGGCGTGATTAAGTCATGCCGGCCCGCCGATGATTCTGCAATCTGATTTTACCGCTGTGAACAGACGCTATTGCGCGGAAAAATAGGCGTCAATCGTCGTGACGACGGCTTTCATTTTGCGCGTGCGCTCTCTTGGGGATTTCAGCGCCTTCTCATCTGTCGGATTGGAAATATAGCCCATCTCCAGTAAGACAGCCGGCACATCAGGGGCAAGCAAGACAGCCAGTCCTTTTTGGCGGTGCGTATTACGCAGAACCGGCGCAACCTTTTCCAGATTCGGGATCAGCATTTGAGCGAATTTATGAGAATTAGAGAATGTCTTTTTTTGCGCCAGGCTGACGAGAATATCGCCGACACTGTCTTGCGTATCACGCAAATCGACGTCCACAATGAAGGCCTGCTTATCGACCAGCTTTGTTGATCGATTCTGCGCGTAGCTTGCGAGTGTATAAACAGAGGCGCCGCGGGTCTTGCGCGATTCCAGTGCGTCGGCATGCAGGGAGATGAATAAATCTGCCTCGCGAACGCGGGCGCGGCGCACGCGCTCGTAGTGATCAACGTAAACATCTTTTTCGCGCGTCAGATAAACGGTGTACCGTCCCGTCGCCAAAAGCTGTTTTTGAAGCTCTTGCGCCGCAGCCAAGGTGACGGACTTTTCTTTTGTGCCGGCCGCGCCGATAGCGCCGGGGTCATAGCCGCCGTGACCGGCGTCAATTACAATGAGGCGCTTCACGGCCGGTTCGGCCTGCGCGTAGAGCCCGCGCGGTTTTATGCGGGGAAAGGGAATGCCGGATGCGCTTACACTTGGACCGGTTGACGGCACCGGTACTGCACGTGAGGGCGCGCGATCAGCTGTTTTAAGGCTTATTGAGGCCTGCGCGCCCGAATAGCTGTAATCCAGCATTCGGCTACCGGCCGCTAAATCCAGAACAATCCGTGTTCCCTCGCCTCTTGCGGCGTGACGGACAGTCTTAACGCCCGGGATGTCGGCCGGTGCAAACCCGGATACCGGGCTTGATTTAGGAGAATCAATGACAATGCGCGGCTTATCACCCGGAATTGTGAATATTTTCGGCGCAGACACAGGCGCGGCGTAAGTCACCGTGATTTGGGTCACTCCCGCCGCATCTGTTTGCGCTGTCAGCCCCGTAATCTGCACCGCATGTGCGAACGCGCCGCACAGGCAAAACCATATAGGGGGTAATATGTATCTGAAGAGAGCTCTCATAGGCTCTGTATGCCAAATTTATGGTTTACGCCCTGTTAACGCGCCTGTTATCGCCGGCGCAAAATAACATGAAAAGACCCGGCGTGCCTTTCTGCGGGTTATAATCTGATTATGCGCTTCCCATATGCAAAGAACCGGTGCACAGTTACCGTGTAATTGTCGGATAGCATGGCCAAGACCGCTTGGCGCTTCTGACGAAACAAACAGGATGCAATCGCACCCAAACAGAAAGTTTATCATGCGCGCTGCGCCTCGCCCGACTATAAATCGCAACCGTGATGTTGCCTTTAACGGACCTTCAGGACCTTTGTCCTTTAGCGGCCGGGTCGTATTTGCGAGCCTAAAGCAAGCTGTAAAGCACCTATTCACCTATATAGCGGCTCTCTTTTACCCGACACATCCCGCGCATAGCTATGCAGCGGCGACGCGCCTTTCACGGCGACGGACCGGGAGCCCCGGAGACTTAAATGACAAAGAAAATGCTAATCGACGCCTCCCACCCGGAAGAAACCCGGGTCGTGGTTGTCGACCACTCGCGAGTTGAAGAACTAGATTTTGAAAGCCAAGCCAAGCGCCAACTGCGCGGAAACGTATATCTGGCCCGCGTCACGCGCGTAGAGCCATCCCTGCAGGCCGCTTTCGTGGAATTTGGCGGCAATCGCCACGGTTTCCTTGCCTTTTCCGAAATCCATCCCGACTACTACCAAATCCCTTTCGAAGATCGCCAAAAGCTGATTGAGGAAGAAGAAGAGGTCTTGGAAGACGATGATGATGATGACGAAGAGGCCTCTGCGGCCGTCGCTGATGCTGACATCGACGATGACGATGACGAAGACGACTTTGACCCGCTGACACCGGCGGCGACGACCTTCCGCACGGCTGAAAACCGCAAGGTAAAGGATCTCGACGATCCGACGGCAATGGCCTCAAAAAACTTCAAGGCAGCTGAAAAAGAGTTCGAAGAGGCCGAGGCACGCGCCAAAGCCAAAGCTGAACGCATCAAAGCTGCTAATAAAAAGAAGCCGGCTAAAATCAACGCGAACGACATCGATGATGACGATGACGACGACGATGATGACAGCGATGACGAAGAAAAAGAAATCGCGCAAGAAAAGAAGAAAATGGACCGCAAGCGGCAGCAGCGCTCCTCGCGCCGACGGTATAAAATCCAAGAAGTCATTAAGCGCGGCCAAATCATGCTTGTCCAAGCGGTTAAGGAAGAGCGCGGCAATAAAGGCGCAGCACTGACGACTTACATGTCCTTGGCCGGCCGCTATTGCGTGCTTATGCCAAATACGCCGCGCGGCGGCGGCATTTCGCGTAAAATCTCCAACGGCTCGGACCGCAAACACCTCAAAGCGATTATGTCTGACCTTGAAGTGCCAAAAGGCATGGGCGTTATCGTCCGCACGGCGGGCGCGAAACGCACAAAGGCCGAAATTGAGCGGGACTATGAATATCTGGCCCGGCTCTGGGACACGATTCGTGACAACACGATGAATTCAGTCGCTCCCGCGCTGATTCACCAAGAAGGTGATTTGGTCAAACGCTCCCTGCGTGATCTTTACAATAAAGACATTGAAGAAGTGCTGGTCCAAGGTGAAACCGCCTATGAAGAGGCGCGTAACTTCATCGAAATGCTCATGCCGAGCCACACCAAGAATATCAAACTCTATGATGATGAAATTCCGCTGTTTTTACGCTATCAGGTCGATAAGCAGATCGAGGCCAGTCTTGACCCCGTCGCGCAATTGCCGTCCGGCGGTTATTTGGTCATTCACCCTACTGAGGCGCTTGTCTCCGTCGATGTTAACTCCGGCCGTTCGACCAAAGAACGCAATGTAGAGCGCACAGCCCTGAAAACAAATTTGGAGGCTGCCGACGAAGTCGCCCGCCAAATGCGCCTTCGGGACTTGGCCGGTCTTGTCGTTATTGACTTCATCGATATGGATGAAAATCGAAACAATCGCGCCGTTGAAAAACGCATGAAAGACGCCCTGTCGCGCGATCGCGCGCGGGTGCAAATGGGCCGTATTTCACAATTCGGCCTGATGGAAATTTCCCGCCAACGCCGTCGCCGCAGCCTGCTGGAAGGCAGCTCGTCATCGTGTGAAAATTGCGGCGGCGTGGGCCGAAAACGCTCGGTCGAGAGCTCAGCCCTGCTGGCAATTCGTGCTGTGGAAGAAGAAGGCGTTCGCGGCTTGGCCAAGCGAATTCGCCTGAAAGTCTCGCCGAACGTCGCGCTATATTTATTCAATGAAAAGCGTGATTTACTCCAACATGTTGATGCAGAATTTAATGTCTTCACAGAGCTCGTCAGTGATGATTCCCTGCATCGCCCGCATTTTGAAATCGAGCGGGTAGAGCTGCGGGACGGCGCGAAAGACAAACTTGAGCCGATTGAAAAAGCGGCTAAAGCGGAAATGAAGAAGCGCCCTGCCCGTCCTAAAAAGCAGGCGCAAAACAATAATCGCGACGATGATGACAACGAAGAGCAAAACGGCGAGGGCGGCGGCAATAATAAGCGCCGGCGCAATCGCGGCGGAAAGAAGCGCCGCGGCCGTAATGACAATCAATCGTCCGACGGCGAATCCGCTGAAACTGTAGCCGCTGATTCAGACGCGAATGAAGCCGCCTCTCCTGAATCCACAGATGAAAACGGCGAGCCGCGCAAACGTCGTCGCCGTCGTGGCCGCCGGGGCGGACGCGGAAAGCGCAATGACGAGTCAAATGCGACAGCACAGGACAACAATGCGGATAAAGGTCAAGACAAGCCAAAGTCTGAAGACTCTTCTGACGCTTCGGATGAGGGTAAATCAGATAAGCCGAAAACCGGCCGGCGCCGTAAATCGCCGGCAAAAGCTGCGGCTTCAGACGATGCACCAAAGACTGAGCCCGACTCCGGCGACGTAAAGCCTGACGAAAAAACGGCAGCGAAACCGCGTAAACGCACCCGCAAACCTGCGGCAAAAGCGGCCGATGACAGTCCGGCTGAGGAAAAACCGAAGTCTAAGCCTAAATCTAAGGCAAAAACCGAAGCGAAGGATGATCAGGCGGAGTCGAAGACTGAAAAACCGGCGCCCAAGCGCACGCGCCGCAAGGCCCCGGCAAAGCCTAAAGATACGCCTGAAGCCGATGGCAAAGCCGATACGCGCAAAGCTGATAAACCCAAACGGGTTCGCCGCGCCGCACCAAAGCCCGCTGCAAAGGCCGAAGCGCCTGCTTCGGCAGAGCCCGCGCCAAAGGCCGATCCTACCCCAAAGCCAAAGCCTAAGACCGAAACGGCAGCGGATAAAAAGGCCGCTAAAAAGGCAGAGAAAAAAGGCTGGTGGAGCAAACGCAACCCGTTTTCCTAAATATTTTCGAGAGCGCAGCGCCCGTTGGACGCGCTGCGCTCTCGCTAACCTTACCAATTTGTGATGCGGCGGGTCATGGCGCGTTCATACCGAAGACGCTATATAGACAGGGTATTTTCAATATTCGGGATATTTATGGCCGGTTTTAAATCAATGACGCGCGCGCTAACGACCACCGCTATGACGGCAGCTATGCTGGCTTTGTCAGCGGCGAGCGCTCACGCCCAATCTCTGATACGTGACACGGAAATCGAAGAAATGCTCCGCGATTTCGCCGATCCGCTGATTGTTGCGGCCGGGCTGAATACGAAAAGCGTAGACGTTTATATAGTCAATGACCCGACACTGAATGCTTTTGTAACGCGCGGTCAAAAGGTCTTCTTTCATACCGGCATCATTACCGAATTTGACTCCCCCAACCAACTTAAGGGCGTTATGGCCCACGAAGTCGGCCATATCTCCGGCGGACATCTGGCCCGCAGCAGCGATGTCGGGCGTTCAGCATACGGAACAATGCTTGTTGCCGGCGCGCTTGGATTGGCGGCTATGTTAGCCGGTGAAGGCGGCGCGGGCGCAGCCATTCTCGGCTCCTCGCAACAGTTCGCGACATTGGATTATCTGCGTTACACCCGCATCAACGAATCCTCAGCCGATCAAGCCGGTGCACAATTTCTCGAACGCACAGATCAATCCGGGCAAGGCCTCATCGAATTTTTCGAAAAATTTCGATATCAAGAAGTGATGTCACAGCAAAACCGGTTTCCTTATTTCCGGTCTCATCCCCTGTCATCTGACCGCATTGACGCTCTGCGCGAAGTTGTTGCGGAAAGCCCGGCCTATAAAAATGAGGATTCGGATGAAGACAAGCACCGCCTGATTATTGCGCAAGCCAAGCTGAATGGGTTTATTGACCCGCCGCAGACGACATTTATCAATTATCCGGAAGCCGATAAAAGCGAAGCGGCGCGTTTAGCCCGCTCTGTGGCTCACTACCGCGCGGCGGATTTGGTCAATGCCGTGCGCAATATCGACTCGCTGATCGAAGAATTTCCCGACAACCCTTATTACCATGAGCTTAAGGGGCAGATTTATTTTGAAAGCGGACGCACGGAAGAAGCCTTACCCTCCCTGCGCGAAGCTTTGCGTTTAAAACCGGGCGCGCCGCTGCTGGAGATGGCCTTGGGCCAAGCCTTGATTGCGACAGACCCTGTCTTGCCGAAAGAGCGCGCAGCGCGCCTTGAAGAAGGTGAAAATTTGCTCAAATCAACCCTTCGGACAGAACCTGAAAACGGGTTTGCCTGGTATCTGCTCAGCGAGGCTTACGGCAAGCAAAGACGCGATGCATACGCAAAATATGCCGTTGCAGAGCAAGCCTACGTCGCCGGTGACCTGCAGCGCGCGCAAGATTTTGCCAACCGCGCCATGGAAGGTTTGGACAGAGATACGGCGCAATATCGCCGCGCCAATGACATTGTTACGATTGCCCGCGCAACGCGTCGTGATTCGCGCCGGCGCTAATCCCCGGACAGCCGGATTTTCTTAAGACATTCAGGTCAGAACAGGCCTAACACTAATACGGAGCCCCCGATGAAACGCTTACTTACTCTTGCCTTGGCCGCCCCGCTTATACTCGGCGCATGCAGCCAAGCCTCAGCGAAGGAATTATCCCGCAAAGACATTGAGGCCATTGTCGCCGATTACCTGATGGAAAACCCGGAAATTGTCGAAGCGGCTTTGGAAGAGCTGGACCGCAAGCGCATGAAAGAGCAGCTCGACGCTATTCGCGTGCAGCTTGAGGACAATCCGCGTGACATTTCAATGGGTCCGAAAGACGCCAAAGTCACAATCGTCGAATTTTTCGATTATAACTGCGGCTATTGCAAGCAATCGACGGAATGGGTTCGTAAAACCATCGATAAATACCCTGATGACGTCCGCGTTGTTTTCAAAGAGCTTCCGCTGCTCGACAGCCGCAGCCGTACATCGCGCAAAGCGGCGATTGCCGCGCTCGCTGCCTCTCGCCAAGGCAAATATCCCGTCATGCATTTCTCATTGATGAACGAGACAAGCCTGACCGAGGAGCGTATCGAAATGCTGGCCAAGAAAGCCGGACTAGATATTGAAATGTGGAAAAAAGACATGGAAGACGTGATATTCCAAGACCATATCGAAGACACATTCCGCCTCGCGCGCAGCTTGCCGAACCTGACAGGCACGCCCTATTTCGTCATTGGCGATGAAGTTATCGCCGGCGCGAATGTGGCGCTGCTTAATGAGACACTAAAAGCGGCCTTGGAAAGCTAAGGCTAAATCAGGCCGGCCAGCGGCGAGCTGGGATCTGCGTATTTCTTGCGCGGCATGCGGCCGGCCAGATAGGCTGCGCGGCCGGCTTTGACCGCATGTTTCATGGCTTTCGCCATTAAAATCGGGTCTTTAGCCTCAGCAATCGCCGTATTCATCAATACGCCGTCACAGCCCAGCTCCATTGCAACCGCCGCATCTGACGCTGTACCAACGCCGGCATCAACGATAACAGGCACTTTGGTTTGCTCGACAATCAGGCGAATATTGACGGGATTCTGAATACCCAGCCCGGACCCAATCGGCGCGCCGAGCGGCATTATCGCCGCGCAGCCCATATCTTCCAACTTACGGGCGAACACAGGATCATCGCTGCAATAAACCATGACCTCAAATCCATCCGCTATCAGAAGCTTTGCTGCGCGCAGGGTTTCTTCCATATCCGGATAAAGATGTTTGGGGTCAGAAAGCACTTCCAGCTTAACCAAATTCCAGTCACCCGCCTCGCGCGCCAGCCGCAGCGTCCGTACAGCGTCCTCGCCGGTGAAACAGCCGGCCGTATTGGGCAAATAAGTCGTTTTCTTCGGGTCAATAAAATCAGCCAGCATCGGCGCAGTCGGGTTCGAGATATTCACCCGGCGAACGGCAACCGTCACCATATCCGCGCCGGACGCATCAAGCGCGGCTGCATTTTCCGCATAGTCTTTATATTTGCCCGTTCCGATAATCAGACGAGAGTTAAATGTGCGGCCCGCAACAATCAGCGGGTCATTATTGGTTTCCGGCATTAACCGCCTCCGATAAAATGAATGATTTCCAGACGATCGCCGTCAGCAAGGACAGCGGCGTCAAATGTTGATTTCGGGACGATTTCCAAATTACGTTCGACCGCTATTTTCTTACGCGGCAGGCTGAGATGATCAAGCAGAGCGCCAACGGTCATACCGTCCGGCAAATCGGCGTAATCTTCCCCGTTAATTTTCAAATACATAAACCGAATTCCTTTGCGCCTGCCCGTGCAATCGCATATTGTGGACGCCTTATTTAACAGCGTTTGAATATAAAGCGAGGGCCGTCAATGCCTAAACCTATATATATAATCAACGGCCCGAATCTCAACCTGTTGGGACAGCGTGAGCCGGAGGTTTACGGCTCGCAAACTCTGGCGGATATTCAAACCCTGTGCGACGCCCGTGCCAAAGCTTTGGGTTTTGATATCGTCTTCATGCAGTCCAATATTGAAGGTGAATTAGTCGATGCCCTGCAAGCGGCCGGCGCCGGCGGGGCAGCTGTGGTGATTAACCCGGCGGCCTATACGCATACATCAGTTGCGCTTTACGATGCCATCAAAGCTATCGACATTCCCGTCATCGAAGTGCACCTGTCACAGCCCCATTCCCGCGAGCCGTTTCGGGTAACCTCTTACGTCTCTGCCGCCGCCAAAGCGACGATCAGCGGCATGGGCGCGCAAAGTTATATATTAGGGCTTGAAGCTGCGGCTCACGCCCTTAAAAAATCATAGACCACAGAATCGCGCCGACATATGTCCGGCCCGCAAAGGGAGAGCCTTATGGCCAAAACGCCAAGTAAATCAAAATCAACGGACAGCGCAGAAACCAAGCTTGTCCGCGATCTGGCCAATATCTTGAACGATACAGATCTGACCGAGATTGAAGTTGAGAAAGGCACGCTGAAAGTCCGCGTGGCCCGCGAAACTTACGCTGTAGCGGCTGCGCCTGCCGTTGCCGCTCCGATGGCCGCCCCCGCGCCGGCCCCTGCCGCCGCTCCTGCTGCTGCCGCGCCTGCGCCGGCCGCTGCCCCCGCCGATGATCATAAAAACGCGATGAAGTCCCCCATGGTCGGCACGGCCTATGTCCGCCCGTCACCGGAAGCTGACCCGTTTGTCAAAGTCGGCGATATGGTCAAGGCGGGCGCGACGGTCATTCTGATTGAAGCCATGAAGACCTTTAATCCGATTACAGCCGACAAGACCGGAAAAATCACTGCCCTGCTCGTCGAAGACGCGCAGCCGGTTGAATTCGGCGAGCCTTTGTTTGTGATCGAGTAGACAATGCCCGGCATGTTTAAAAAAGTTCTGATTGCCAATCGCGGCGAAATCGCACTTCGCGTCCACCGCGCTTGTAAAGAAATGGGCATTGCCACAGTGGCCGTCCATTCGGAAGCTGACCGCGACGCCATGCATGTACGACTCGCCGATGAATCAGTCTGTATCGGCCCTGCGCCGGCGTCCGAGAGTTATTTGAACATTCCGTCAATCATCGCGGCCTGCGAGATTACCAATGCCGATGCGGTTCATCCGGGCTATGGCTTTCTGTCTGAAAATGCCCGCTTTGCCGATATTGTTGAGAGCCATGACATGGTTTTCATCGGGCCGACGGCGGCGCATATCAACCTTATGGGCGATAAAATTGCCGCTAAAAAAGCCGTTATGGAAGCGGGTATCCCCGTCGTTCCCGGCTCTGACGGCGGCGTTGATGATTTAGATGAGGCGCGCAAAGTCGCCAAAGATGTCGGCTTTCCCCTCTTGGTCAAAGCCGCAGCCGGCGGCGGCGGACGCGGCATGCGCTTGGCCAAAACGCCCGAGGATTTAGATGCGGCCCTGTCCGGTGCGCGCCAAGAAGCGCTCGCGGCATTCGGTGACGGCGCAGTCTATCTTGAGCGTTATTTAACTCTACCGCGCCATATTGAAATCCAGCTCATGGCGGATACGCACGGCAATGTCGTGCATTTAGGCGAGCGCGATTGCAGCCTGCAACGCCGCCACCAGAAAATTTTAGAAGAAGCCCCCTCGCCTGCTTTGTCAGCTGAGGCTCGTGATGAGATTGGCGGCATTGTCGCGCGCGCAGTCAAGAAAATCGGCTATCG
>CALLVD010000095.1 GCA_938010385.1 uncultured Robiginitomaculum sp. | reverse complement strand
CAGGGCCCAGAACAGCAGGATATTGGCGAGTTCTGCTTTAAGCACCAGCATAAAGACCAAATTCACAACAAACAGAAACGCAAATTGCGGCCCGCGGAAATAAGTCGTGAACCATTTAAAATACCACGCGCCAAAGCCTTTCGGGTCCGCCGAATTATAATCCGGATCATCTGCTGTACCGGGCGTTTTGTGATGTTGATGATGGGCAATCTGCATCGTTTTCCAATTAAAACCGGCATAGACAGTCAGGATGAACTGCCCGATGGCCGCATTGAGCTTTGGCGCGCCCGGCAAGAACGATCCGTGCATAGTGTCATGGGCGACGATGAACATGCCCGCGTAAAGGATAATCTGCACGGTGATAATCACGATAGCTATCGGAGCCGTGGAAACGCTCAGGGAGAAGAAGAATACGCTGTAGACAAAAATCGCCAGCCACGCCGCGACAATCCCGAACCCCAATATCAGGCCGGGCCAAGTCTTTGCTTTGGCTATGTTGTCGCGCATTAAAACCTCATCAGGCGGTGAGACAGCAGCGCCGCAAGAGCGAGGCAGCCGGCCGTTATTAAGGCTAATATAAGGGCGGGCAGGGCAAGCTGCGATGCGTCAGACCCGCGCGCCAAGAGGCCGTAAAAAAGGTCGATAACCCAAGCGTTCGGCGTAAAGCTGCCCGCTGATTGCATCCATCCCGGCATCATAAACCGCGGCACCATTGACCCGCCAAGCGCGGAGAACAGCAGAACGATAAATGTAGACGCTGTGTTCATTTGCACGCTCGATTTGGCAATTACAGAAACGAGCAGCGCTATCGCCGCCGCAACTGATGCTGCCAAGACGCAGATAAACAGCAGCGCCGGCAAATGCCCCGTGACCGATATTTTAAAAAATATGGCCGCAACCGCGACGATAATCAGAGCTTGCACCGTGCCTTGCAAGCTCAGGAATGAAAACTTCCCTGCCATCATCGCCATAGCGCCGCGCGGGCCCAGTAAGAGCCTGTCGGTAATTCCGCTGCCGCGTTCTTCCAAAGATAAGGCGGCGCCTTGCATAGCGGAAAACAGCAGAAACATGATGGCTGTAGCCCCGACATAATAAGCTGTCGTGGCATCGCCTTCGGGCACGTCGACGTCACGGCGCGCGGGCTGCACGGATATGAAATCTGTTGCGTCCGTTAGAGCTTCGCTTTCTAAAGCCGCGTTAATCGCGCCGGATTGGGCGGGCGTCAATCCGCCCGCGAGCGTGGTGACCAAATTGATTTGCTTCGCCAAGACAACGTCCGGCAAATCGCGCCCGATGATTTGGCGCACTTGTCCGGACAGCATATCCGCCGCAATTTTGCGGCTAGGCTCGTAAATGATGATGACGGATTGCGCGCCGGGTTTCGCGATATCATCACTCAGTATCAGGCCCACATCTTCCGTACCCAGCCGTACACGCTCATCAATGGCTTCGCGATCAAAGGCGCTGTCAAAAGTGACAGAGAAATCGGTTTGAGATTGCAGGGCATCAGATAAGCGCACTGTCGCAGGCGCTGCGTCAGTCACAGCCAAGGCCACGCGCATATCAAGCTTGCCTCCGGACGCGGTTGAGAATATCGCCGCAAATACGGCGTAGATAAATCCCGGCAGGATGAATGCGAGAGCCAGCGCGCCCTTATCGCGCCAAAGCCGCAGCGCCATGATTTTGAAAATAGCCCAAATCATGAGGCCCGCTCTGTCTGCGGTTCAAGGGCCATTTTATGAAACAGGCTCGTCAGGCCCGGTTTGCGCACTGTGATTTCGCGCACGTCAATCCCGGCGTTTTCCAGCGATTGCCCGATTGCAGCCAAGGGCTGCGCGCTGTCTTTTGAAATTTCCGTATGCCAAATATTCGGGTGATCGGTCGGTGTGAAGTTGAGCGAGTGCAGCCGCGATGCGGCTTCGGCGCCGGCTCCGGCCTCAAGCGTAATTAAGCCCTCGCTGCGTCCTTCAAATTCTCGGTGAAGCAAGGCGGCCGGCGTATCAAAATCACGGCGCACACCGTTTTTCATCACCAATACCCGGTCACACAACTGCTCTGCTTGCTCCAGTTCGTGCGTTACCAACAACACGCCATAGCCGGCGGCGGCCAGTTTGCGCGTAACATCATGCAGGGCGTCGCGGGCGGGAATGTCGACGCCCGCCGTCGGCTCGTCCAAAATCAGAAGGGCCGGTCCGTGCAAAATTGCGGCCGCATAATTAATCCGCCGCTTCATCCCGCCCGACAGGCCGGACACCAAATCATCGGCGCGCGCGCTCAGGCCGACATCAGACAAAGCCCGGTCAACGGTCGGCGCCACAGCTGCGCCGCGAAGCCCGAACATGCGGGCAAAAGCGGACAGATTTTCCCGTGCGCTCATATGCATGTAAAGACCGATATCCTGCGGCACGAGGCCGACAGCATTGCGGTTTTCTGCGCCGCGTTTAACCGCTCTGCCGGTAATTTTAATGACGCCTGAATCGGGGATTATCTGCGCGCAGACAGATTTAATAATCGTCGTTTTACCTGCGCCGTTCGGACCGAGCAGGCCAACAATCTCGCCGGTGCGAATATCAAAAGACAGATTATCAACCGCCTTACGCGCGCCGTAAGAGACGCTGACATTCTCTACGCTGAGGACAGGGCTATCCATTGCCGTTATTATGCCCCATCGTCTCTGCTGCCCTGTTGGCGAAAGAAAACTGCACATCCATAGCCGCAATCACCGCGCCGTCGCCCAGCCCTGCACGTGAAAGCGCCGATTTGGCATCTGCCAGATATCCGCGCAGCCTCTCAAGGCTTGCCGCGTTACCGGTCAGGGCCACCAAGGTCGCTTTGCCCACATCGCGGCCGGTGGTTTTCTCCGCGTCCGCCTCGCTCATCATCACGTCTTTAACATCGTCCAGCAGTTGGAAAGCCAAGCCAAGTTGATGCGAAAAGTCGGCCAGCGCATCTGTAGTTTGTTTATCACTGCCGGCCATTTGCCCGGCAGCGAGCACTGCAAAATCAAACAGGGCACCTGTTTTCAACTGATTGAGCCGCTCAATATCTTCCACGCTCGCTTCGCTGTCCGTGTTTGATAAATCGGCAAGCTGACCGGCTATTAGTCCGTTTGCACCGACCGTTCTCGCCAGCATTGATGACAGCACAGTGCGTGTTTGCGGCGCTATATCGTCGGCGCGCGCAATAACGCCAAAGGCGCGTGAGAGCAGCTCAACAGCAGACAATATTGCTGTGCTTTCATCAAACGCTACATGGGCGCTCGCCCGATTACGGCGCAGGGGTGCATCGTCCATGCACGGCAAATCATCGAGTATCAGCGAGGCCGTATGCACCATTTCACCGGCGCAGGCGACATCGATGACGCCGTTTTGACGCGCGCCTAAATCTGAGGCAATCAGGCAGGTCAGAAGCGGACGAAACCGCTTGCCGGGGGCCAGCAATGTGTGGGTCAGGCAATCGCGCAGGCGCGGCGGCGCGGCGCTGTCTATGGGCAGCAAATGCGCCAGGCGCGTTTCAATGGCGGCGCGCACGGCCTGTATTTGCTCTTTGTGGGACGGGGAAAGACTCATAGCTCATGTCTTAACGCGGCGCGCGCGATTTGCACATAAAAACCGTCATAGGCTTAATCGTCATATTTATCTTTTCGGCGATTACCGAACATCATACGGCTCTCAAGATGCTTGCGCAGCGCGGCGTAATAGGCCGCCAGAAAATCTTTGTCGAGTTCCCGCGCGCCGCGCGTATAGTCAATCTTTCGGCGAATGCGTTTGGCGACCGTAATAATGGTCTCGATATCGTCTTTGCGGATGACATCTTCCAGAACATGCAGTTCGTGTTCACCGTATGCCACTAATTGGTCTTGGGTAAATGTAATCGGCTCCGCTTTGGACGCGTGCTTTCGGGCTTCCGGCGCCGCCAAATCTTCCGATAATATCGTGCGGGGGGCTTCTATAACCCATGTCCCGCCGATGAGGTCGCCGGCGCGCAAGCGGTCTTTGTTAAACAAGGGCAGGCATAAGAATAGCCCGCTCCACAATAAACCCAGTGAGGCAATCAGGCCGCCAACCCCGCCGGATTGCGAAAAAAGAAAACTGAGCGGCAAGAAAAATTCAAGCTCGCGCATAGCGTTGCGGGCGAACACGGCCGGGGCCGTTAAGCGGTCGCCATTGCGCGCGGCAACGCGGATTTTCATCAGCATTTTTCCCGGCGTCGCCGCCTTTGGACGTATTTCAAAAAAGGTGAAATAAAAGCTGCGCAGGAAGAAGAATATTAAAAACCAAATCACAACGACAATTTCTGCTTTGTCAAAACTCTCAGACTCGCCGAGCACAGCGCCGAGCATAAAGCTTGCCGCAATCAAGGCACTGATCATGATACCGATATCAATAAGGAAAGCGCCGACGCGCGCCCCGCCATCCGCCAACCGGATTTTTAAATCAACGCCTTCAGGGGTGACAAGCTCTCGGGTGCGCTTGTCTTTGACATCAGCATAATGCGCGTAGCCTTGCGGTCGGGCGGAAGAGGTCATGATTCACGCTCCGCAGTGAAGTTACGCGGCCCGTAAAAATACAGACACCATAATAAGAGCATGGTTCCCGCAATCGTATATCGCAGGGCATCACTTGTGATGAGTTGCCGTAGGAAGCCTTCAATCAAGCCCGCAATGAAGAGCATAATGACAACGCCCCCCAGCACGGTTGCAGCCGTCTTACCGGCGTCAGCCGCCGAATCGCCGCGCGTTTTCTCTCCCGGAAAAGCGATTGACCAGCCAATCTTAAAACCTCCTGCGCCGGCGAGTATGATCGCAAACAGCTCTGTCGTGCCGTGAATCATCAGCCATCCCGTCACCTCAAACCCTAAACCGCGATCAATATAAACCGCATAAAACGCGCCGATAATTACGCCGTTATAAGCCATCAGCACGGCCGTCGGAATGCAGAACGCAAAGCCAAGGGCAAAAGCAAAGATAGCGACGCGGGAGTTGTGGGAAAACAGCATCGTCGCAAAGGCCGACAATCCGTCGGCATCACCGCCGCCGTCATAAAGCCCTTCGCGTAAGAATTCGGTTTCGGCCGCCGGGGTACGTCCCGACGCCAATGATTCCGGCATAAAACTGTAAAACCAGTCAGGATTATTGGTCACCAGCACATAAGCGGTCAGCGCCGCAATCACGCTGATAAGAAGCGAAGCAACGGTCTCTTTCCAAATCGACCGTACGGCCAGCGGCCAATCACGGGCAAAGAATCCGGCAAGGCGCTCCATAACGCTTGTTCGCGTGCCGTATAAAACGAAATAGCTGCGCGCAGACAGGCTCTCCAAATAAGACACGACGCCTTGATCCAGCGAGGTCGCGCGGGCCACCGACAAGGAAGACAGGGCGGCGCGGTAAAGGCCGGGAAGCTCAATCAGCTCTTCGTCCGACAAAGATTTCACAGAGCCGCGTTCGACCCGGCCGATGAGGGTTTCGAGCTTCTTCCAATCCGACTCTCGCTGCCGCCGGAACATTTCGCTTTTCAGGGTCAGTTCTGCCATGGCCTAAATCATCCCGCGATTTTTAAGATCAAAAAACGTATTGAGCAGTCTTATCCCGACCGTGTCGATATCCGCCTCTATGATTTGCACGCCCATGCGCCGAAGCTTGGCAAGAACGATATCTCTGTCCTGTATTAACGACGCGGCGATTACGGCTCGCGAGACATCTTGCGGCGTTTCCGGGGATTTAGTCATATAGCCTTCCAAGGCCACATCATTGAAGGTCACAAAAACGACCAAATGGGTTTTCACCAGGCGCGTGAGATTTTCCATCATCAGTTCTGCATTGGTCGTATCGACAAAGTCCGTAAACATAACAATCAGCGAGCGGCGGCTTAGCGTGCGCCCAAGCCGGGACAGGCCGAGCGTAAAATTTGTTTCCTCTATTGAGTAATCAATCCCGGCCGTTTGTTTTTGCAACTGCGCAAAGGCGTTCAGACCCGCAACCGGTTTTGCGTAGACGCGCGGCGCGGCGTCAAAGCCGAAAAAGCCGACCCTGTCGCCATGCTTTAAGCAAATATAGGACATGAGCAAGGAGGCATTTAAGGCGCGGTCGATGCGCGGAACGCCGGCCAGCGGCTCACACATCAGCCGGCCGGTATCAATGGCAAAGATGATATTGTGGTTGCGCTCCGTGCGATATTCTTTGGCTTTCAGGCTGTTGTGACGGGCCGATTGCTTCCAATCAATAGCCCGCTTATCCATACCGGAAACAAAGTCACGTAAGCTGTCAAACTCCGTGCCTTCGCCGCGCCGGCGCTGCATTTTCTGCCCAAAGGCCGCGTCTTGAGAATAGAAGCGCAGAGCTTGTTCTGTGACATATTTGGAGTTGGGGACTATCGGTAAAACAATATCTGTTTGCGGAGCCGATTGCACCCAAATCAGGCCGAGCGGGCCGAGCCAACGGGCCCAGAGCTTATTGATTTTGCCTTCGCCGCGCCGCGCGGTCGTTAAATCCCAAGTGCCTTTGTAACGGCCGTCTTTGCCGCGCGCTTCAACTGTGTCGGGCTGCGCTGTCAGAAAGCCGTTTACAGACAACTTCATCTCCACAGCTTTGGGCAAGGCTCGGCCCGCTATCCTTGCCTGAAATGAAATATCGACCGTGTCGTCAATAAAGAGAACGGGCGGGACCGACGGCGTTATCGTCAGGCGCGAGGGCTTCGCGCTCAGCAAGAAATCAAGCGCGCAAAGACAGACAATCGCGGCTATCCATGCGCCGCCTACGGCCCAAAGGTCGGGCCTAAAGGCGGCAAGAACCAGAGTCAGCGGCAATCCTGCGGCCATAGCAAAAATGGCCTTTTGTGTCGGATAGACCACGCAGCGATCCCTAACGCGGCGCGTCCGTTTGCGCGATAACGCCGGCGATAACGTCATCGGCGACGGCGCCTTCGATCTCTGCTGCCGGTGAAAGAATTGCGCGATGCCGTAGGGCGGGCAGGGCAATCTTCTTCACATCATCAGGGATAACGTAATCGCGCCCGTCCAGTGCCGCGCAGGCCCTGGCGGCGGCGGCGAGCATCGCGCCGGCACGCGGTGACGCGCCGGTTTCAAAAGAGGGCGTTTCGCGGGTTGCGCGGATTAGGTCCACGACATAAGTAATCACTTCATCGGTTAAGCGAACGCCCGCCACCGTATCAACGGCTGCCGATATTTGCGCAGCAGAGGCAACAGATGAAATGCCCATAGCTTTCGGCTTGGCCGAGCCTGTCCGCGCACCATGACGCGCAACAATTTCGAGCTCTTGCTCCCGCGTGGGGTAGTCCAAAATGTGCTTAAACAAAAACCGGTCCAACTGCGCTTCGGGCAGGGGATAAGTACCCTGCTGCTCAATCGGATTTTGCGTCGCAATGACCGTAAACCGCTTGCCGAGTGCGTGGGCTTTGCCGTCAATCGTAACCACGCGCTCTTGCATGGCCTCGAGCAATGCGGCCTGTGTTTTAGGCGGCGTGCGATTGATTTCGTCAGCCAAAAGCAGGTCGCAAAAGATAGGGCCTTTGACCAAGGAAAACTCATGAGTCTTAAAGTCAAACAGATTAGTCCCGATAATGTCGCCCGGCATAAGATCAGGCGTGAACTGTACGCGCCCGAATTTAAGGCTCGTGGCCGTTGCAAAACATTGGGCCAAAAAGGTTTTTGCTGTCCCCGGCGCGCCTTCCAGCAATATGTGCCCGCCTGCAAACAAGGCGACCAACATTAAGTCAACAGTGTCTGTTTGCCCGATGACCGCTTTACCGATTTCTGAGCGGATTTCCTGCGCGAGCGCGCTTACGTCATTTACTGTCATGGGTCATCTCCTGTCGCCATTTGTGCAGTTGCCGCGCCAAAGCCATCAGCTCGGAAACATTTGTTGTGTAGTTTGATTTGTGGGTCATATCTGACAGCGCACCGTCAATTTTTGACCGCTTGGCCATACGGTCAAGGCTTTCCGTCGCTTGATCTTCAGACAATGTTTTTGGCAGGCCTAAAGCCGCGGCGGTCAGTTTTCGGATAAGCGCGGCATAGCCCGGCGCCATATTTTGTTCGCGCCCGGCCAGACGTATCATATCGGCCGAATTGTCCGCCAAAGCTTGCTTGCCTGAGGCATAGACGCGGGCGCGAACCTGCGGCTCTCCGAACCGCGTAAAAGCGCGCCAGGCGAGCATTAAGCCGGTCGCCAGTAAGCACAGGGTTGCGGCGAGGAAAGGCGGCGTCAGCATGGTCTTGACCAAGTTCTGATTGCTGCCAAGGCCGTGCAAAGTCAGATCAAACAGAATTGGCTCTCCCTGAGGCGCCATATAGGTGAGGATGTCAAAGGCCGTTGCTGCGCTCTCATATTGCTTCAGGCCGGCATTGTTGATGAGGTCCGGATCAGACAATATGAATAAATTCGTTTCAGGCAATTTGCCAAAGATAACGGCTTTACCGTCACTGCCGGCCAAGCTGACAATAGGCTCCAGCGCGCCGGAAGATAATGTCTGTATGCTGTCAATCTGATGGCTTGCATCGGGATAAGAAAAATATTCCTGCGCGCCTTCAGACAGGTCAAACATCACAGAGTCGTTTCCGGTTTTGCGTGAAATTTTTAAGTCGCTCGCATATCCTTTGACAGCGTCTTCAATGCTTTCAGCGCTATAGTGTAACAGCTTGATAACGCCGTTTTTCTTTTTACGGCTGATGCGGGTCCGCCATTTTGGCAAAACAAGAATTGTCCTGTCAGAAAAGTCAAATCTGCCCAGCTTTTCACCGCTATAGGGAGAGGGCAGGGTCACAATCAAAAGGCCGACATCCTTGCTCCACATATCTTCTGTGCTTCGCAGCGTTCCCACGGTTTCGTCCTCTGTTCGCATAAGCCGAAAAATACCTGCAAATCCGTTCGGCGATTTAGACAAGGCATGTGAGCGGGCCGTGTAATCTTTCTTCTCTAAATCGCCCTGAAAACCTGATAAGGACAGAAATGCGCCAAACGACATCAGGCCGATTATGCAGAGCATCAGAACGGTTAATGGCTTAAACGCCACAGAGACAGGCGAATGCGTTTTTTCAACGGTTTGGATGTCGGCTGCCTTCATCGGCGTCGTCGTTTCGGATTTGTTTCAAATGCAAATCCTTCATACGCCTCGCGGGAACGTTTAAAATCATCCTCTGTCAAACTGCGGCCGCCAAACAGGCTGCGCTCCACGCGCCGGCTGATGCCGGAAAATGCGGCGCGCGCCGCATCTGAAAGGATAGGCAGCGCAGAGATTTCCCGCCCGGTCAAATCGCGCGCCACGGCACGCGGATTATTCACTTTGATGTCCTCAATAGAGCGCAGCAGCAAGGTATGGACGGCTTCGTCATATTTACCCGCCGCCGCCAGAGCATCAACATCACTGAGCAATAAGCGCGCGGCGTCTGCGTCGGGCGTATAGGCGGGCGCTTGAACCGCCTTGGTCTTGGTCTTGACCTTAGGATTTTTCGCGCGCTGCAGGCGAATGGCTTCACTTGCAATGTAGAACAAAATGGCGCCGGCAATAACAATCACCCCGGCCCAAAATATATAAACTAAGGCGGAGGCGATCATGCCGAAAATATCGCCAAGAATCCCTAAATCCCTGTTTTGCGATGACGTGCGAATTTCAGGAATTTCCGGAGTGACATAATCAAAAGAATAGGTCGGGTCTGACATTAACTCCGCATGGGCAGAGCGAAAGGCAAGACTTGCAGCAAAGGCAGATGTGGCCAAAACGCCAAAGCCGCAGGCCGTCAGTCCCGTAAGACTCAATGAAGCGGCGCGTGAAATTTTTAATGGCATTGCTTATGTTTTAACTGATTTGTTTTGCAATCCCAGATATTTCTTATGCATTACAAACAATTTGCCCTGCATAAACCGCCCTCATGTCTCGCCGCTCAGCGCTACAGCCTTGGGCTAAGACGGAGTCTGACTTGGTTTTGTCTTCGGCGCTGTTTTTTCGACAAAGCCCTTAAGTCTGTCGCGCGACGCTTCTTGGGTATTGACCACGCCGGCGATAAAGGCCTCGGCAAAATAGGCGTCATGTCCTGACATATGAGAGATATGATCGATAGCGGACGTAATCGCCATATTGGACAAAGACGGGTTTTGCACAATTTTGGCGGCCAATTCCTGCGCGAGGGTCTCGCTGTCTTCGCCGGCCACCAGATATTGGCAGAGTCCGACATCCATGGCCTCTTGCTTCATATATATACGCCCGGTGAGCATCATATCAATCATGCGATGCTTTCCGACTAATTCTGCCACGCGCACGGTCGCGCCGCCGCCGGTAAAGATGCCGCGCTGACCTTCGGGCAGGGCGAAATAGGTCGTTTGATCCGCAACCCGTATATGCGCCGCAGAGGCCAGTTCTAAACCGCCGCCGACAACAGCGCCTTTCAGAGCGGCGACGACAGGAACCCCGCCATGCTGTATGTTATTGAACGCCTGATGCCAGCCGCGGCAAACCTGCATAAATTCAGCTGCGCTGCGATCTTTGTTGTAATGCTCTTTCAAATCAAGCCCCGCACAAAAATGCGGGCCGTCCGCGCAAAGAACGACCGCCTTAACGCCTGACTTCGGCACCGCCGCAAACAAATCAATCAGTTGACGAATCATCTCTTCATCAAGCGCATTACGCTTTTCGGACTTCATAAGGCGGGCTGTCAAAACATCCCCTTGTGTGGAAAGCGCGATGTTCGGTAAGTCTAAGGCGTTTAAATCAGTCATACTGACTCCTGATATAATGACGTGGCTTTGAAAGGTCGGTAGCCGAATTTTTCAGGCTTGGAAAGACGGGGCACCCTCAAAACCGCCACAAACACTACCAACACAAATACTTATAATTAGAAATTACTTTTTATTCTGAAACGGCGCACGCGCAATTTCTTTTGGACAGGCGCACAATTCTGTGAAAAAGCGAAATTATAGGGAAAGGCGATTTTATGTTCTCAATTATGCCCACAACGCGTTTGCGTCCGTCTCCTTATTTCAACGCGACCGTAAAAGAAGGCGTCAAAAGCTTCGCGCCCTATAACTCTATGCTCATGCCGATGGGTTACGGCGATCCGGTAGCCGAGTACAACCGCCTTATGACCGGCGTTTCCATGTGGGACGTCGCCGTCGAGCGCCAAGTACAGCTAAAGGGCAGGGACGCCGCCCGCCTTGCGCAGATACTCTCGCCGCGCGATCTGTCTGCATGCAAAATCGGGCAGGGCAAGTATATTCCGATGGTCAACCATCAAGGCACGCTCATTAATGACCCGGTTTTATTGAAATTAGCCGAAGATAAGTTTTGGTTTTCAATTGCAGATTCCAATATTTTGTTCTGGGCCCGCGCCATTGCATCCGAACGAAATCTTGATGTCGAAATTACGGAACCCGACGTGTCACCGCTCGCAATCCAAGGGCCGATGGCAGAAAATGTCACAGCAGCCTTATTCGGTGACTGGGTGCGGGATCTGAAATATTTTTGGTTTAAAGAGGCAGAGCTTGACGGCATGCCGGTCGTGGTGGCCCGTTCGGGATGGTCTAAACAGGGCGGCTTTGAAATCTATCTGATGGACGGCTCCAAAGGTGAAGCGCTGTGGAGCAGGGTGCGCGCGGCCGGCAAACCTTGGGGCATTGCGCCCGGCAATCCTAACCCGATTGAACGGATTGAAAGCGGGCTTCTGTCCTATGGCAGCGACACAGATGACGCGACCAACCCGTTCGAAGTCCGGATGGGCAAATATGTCGATTTAGATCTGCCTGACGATATTATCGGCGTTGCGGCGCTGCGGCAGCTCAAAGCGAAAGGCATTAAACGCCATCAGCTGGGCCTCATTTTGGACGGCGAAACGCCGCTGCCCGCGGCATTTCATTGGTTTGACATCACTCTGGACGGGGAGACTGTCGGCCACATGACGAATTCAACATTCTCACCGCGCTTGAGCCGCAATATCGGCTACGCCTTAATAAACCGGACG
>CALLVD010000094.1 GCA_938010385.1 uncultured Robiginitomaculum sp. | reverse complement strand
GATGGCCGTATGGAGGCGTAAGCCGACGAGCAAAGTTATTGTGCATTCTGATCAAGGCTCACAGTTCACCAGCCATGAGTGGCGCGAGTTTCTCACCGATCATAATTTGGAAGCCAGCATGAGCCGTCGTGGAAACTGCTCTGACAATGCCGTTGCGGAGAGCTTCTTCCATCTGCTCAAAACCGAGCGCATCAGAAGAAAAACTTATAAAACCCGCGCCGAAGCGCGACAGGACGTGTTCGATTACATCGAATTATTCTACAATCCGAAACGTAGGCATGCTAATAACGGGATGTTGTCACCCGTCGAATTTGAGATGGCAACAAAATGAAGTAGTAAAGTGTCTACAAAGCTAGGGGCACATCACTATTGCAATATTTTTGTTTTCTAAAGCGTGCTTGTTTATCACATTAATATGCCTAATTTATAATAAATATGCTCACAACTGCAAAGTTAAATGATTACTCACGTTAAATTGCTGAAATCCAGGATTACGGTGACAAAATTACGGTGAAATTACGGTAACACGAAATTAAATTACGCCACCAATTACCAAAACTATCCGCCCCCACCCCCTAAACCCAAAAACAATATCCACGCCCCAAAATCCCGGCGTATCTTCAGGCTATGAAAACCCGCCCGCATATCGTCACGCAGACTTGCGTTCATGACACGTCTGCTTTGCAGCGGTGTGCGGATTTGTTGTGCGCGCGTATGGCGGTTCCGGCGGCGGCGCAGGCGGCCATTGGGTATGGCCGGGTGCTTATCCGCGTCATGAAAATCATCCTCGATTTGACCCTGCACAATGATTGTTACACGCGGCGGCGAGATGTTTTAGACAGTCCCCGTTTGCGCCGGTTGGTGATGGAACGCCTCGGCGGAGCGCACGCTTTGCTGCGCTGGCGGCGGCGCAATACGTGGAACACGGCACGGCTTGCGGCGATTGCTTCCGGCGAATATCGCCCGCCGTTTGAGCCGGCGGCTCTGCCCGTGCGCCGTCAGGCTTCGCCTCAAACCCCTCAGGTCGGTGCCTGGGCGTCTCCCGGTAAATCCTCAAATCCCACACCGCCGCCCGCAAAATTCCGCCTGCCGATGTTGCAAAACCTGCGCTATGTCCGAAAGCCTCGGATCATAACCAAGCATCGCGCCAAGCCGCAAAAGCGCTTCCCCGCCGTCGTCCTATGGCCCCACGAACTCGACGGCCAATATGTCCCGGATTTTCAAAGCCGGGCGCGCGTCCCGGATAGCGGCGGCTAGGCGACTTATAACGCCCCTCCGCCTCCGGCCGGGCCTTCGGCGCTCCCCATCTTCGCCCCGCCGTAATCGTGCGTATGACGTCCGCCCGTGAAATCTATTCCAATAATTGCCCCGCCGCGGCCTTTAAAAGGTCCGCGCCGGCTTCGTCTGCCTTCAGCACGCCCACCACGTCATCAATAACTTTTTGGAAGCCGGCATCATTGGCGATTGCCGCTCCCCCCACCCTCAATCCCTCGCCGTCAGTGTTTGCAAGCAAACACAAAGGGAGGGAGGCGATAGGCGAGCCGCCCGTGTTCCCCTCCCCCCAAGCGTTTGCACGCAAACGCAAGGGGGAGGGGGAGGGGCCGGGGGTGAGGGGAGCGGGCGGATGCAAAACGGCCCCAAATCAACAATTGACTCCGGGGAGAATTTATAGAACATTACAGGAACAATTAGTTACCGGAGCCGTCATGGCTAAAATTTCGAATATCTTTGTTTGCCAATCCTGCGGCGGCGTTCACGCCAAATGGGCGGGGCGGTGTGACAGCTGCGGCGAGTGGAATACGCTGGTCGAGGAAGTGACCGCGCAAAAGCCCGGCAAAGCGTCAAAGCGCAAAGGCCGGGGGCCGGATTTTGTTGATTTGGGCGGGACCACGCCGGAGCTGCCGCGCATGGTGACCGGCATTGGCGAGTTTGACCGCGTCACCGGCGGCGGCTTGGTTCCGGGCTCTGCGCTCTTGGTGGGCGGGGATCCCGGCATCGGAAAGTCGACCCTGCTTTTGCAGGCCATGGCCAAGCTCGCCGACAGCGGGCGCAAGGTGGCTTATATCTCCGGCGAAGAAGCGACCGGCCAGGTGCGCCGCCGCGCCGTGCGATTGGGGCTGGCCGACAGTAATGTCAGCCTGGCCGCCGAGACCAATCTGGGCGTCATACTGGACGGTCTGTTGGAACAGCAGCCGGATGTGGCCGTGATTGATTCCATCCAGACCATGTGGAGCGATCAACTCGCCGCCGCGCCCGGCACGGTGGCTCAGGTTCGCGCCTGCGCGCAGGAGTTAACGCGATATGCCAAAAAACGCGGCTGCTCGCTGATATTGGTCGGGCATGTGACCAAGGACGGACAAATTGCCGGCCCGCGCGTGGTCGAGCATATGGTCGATGCGGTGCTCTATTTTGAAGGTGACCGCGCCCATCATTTTCGCATTTTGCGCGCCCACAAAAACCGCTTCGGCCCGACCGATGAAATCGGCGTGTTCGAAATGGGCGAAAGCGGATTGTCCGAAGTGCTTAACCCGTCTGCATTGTTTCTTGACGGCCGCGGAGATTCTGCCAGCGGGGCGGCGGTCTTTGCCGGGCTTGAAGGCACGCGCCCTGTGTTGACTGAAATACAGGCTTTGGTCGCGCCGGCGGCGTTCGGTACGCCGCGCCGGGCTGTCGTCGGGTGGGACAGCGGGCGTCTGGCCATGGTGCTGGCCGTGCTTGAGGCGCGGTGCGGGGTCAGCTTTGGCGGCAAGGATGTGTATTTGAACGTGGCCGGCGGGCTGAAGATTAATGAGCCGGCGGCGGATTTGGCTGTGGCCGCAGCGCTTGTGTCCTCGGCTTTTGACTGCCCGCTGCCCAAAGATTGCGTGGTGTTTGGCGAGATTTCCCTGTCCGGGGATGTGCGCCCCGTGGGCCGGGCGGATGCGCGCCTGAAAGAAGCGGCCAAGCTCGGCTTTGGGCGCGCCATTGCTCCGCCGCCTAAAGAGCGCAAAACCGGCGCCAATGACAGCGCTGCCCTGCCAATTATTGCAATCAAGACTTTGCCTGACCTCATAGACCGTGTAGAAGCCGGGTCAGAGAACGGAATCGAGGCCAAGACCGCGTTCGGATAGGCTTCGTGACCATATGACTTTCCGGCCGCGCTAACAGGCGTCGCAATTAAGGGAAATGCGGGTATGAGCATCGGACCTTGGGATTTTGGCGGTTTTGATATCGTTGTCCTTTTGATTTTGGGTATCTCCGGAATTATGGCCTTCGCGCGCGGCTTTATGCGCGAGATCGTGTCGATTATCGCGCTGATTGCGGGCATATTTGCGGCTCTTTTCTTATTTGGCCGCTTTCAGGGCAAAGCTCTGGACCTAATTCAGCCGGCATGGCTTGGCAGTTGGGCGCTCGGATTGGGCGCTTTTTTTGTGGCCTATCTGCTGGTCACGTTCATTTTGCGCAGCGGCACAAAAAAGCTCCAAGGTCGTGAGCCGGGATTTTTTGATAAACTTCTCGGCTTTGGCTTCGGCGTTTTTCGCGGCATTTTAATCTCAAGTCTTATCCTGATTGTCTTCGGGCGCATATTTATGAAAGACGATCAACTGCCTGACTGGCTGGAAAAAACGACATTCTATCCTGTCTTAAGTCCGGTCGCCGAGACCATGTTGTCTATGCCGTTCGCGCAAATCAAAGACGCAGCGCAAGACACTATCGAAAAAGGGCGCGAACTGGATACCGACTCCCGCATAGATTCTGAAACAGAGGCTGACGCAAATGACGACGAATGAGACTGACGGCACGGTTGATTATTTCGACCCTGCAGAAGATAAACTTCGCGAAGAATGCGGCGTTTTCGGCATTTTCGGCATGGATAATGCCGCCTCCCTGACGGCGCTCGGCCTTCACGCCTTACAGCACCGGGGGCAAGAAGCCTGCGGCATTGCGAGCTATGACGGCAAACGGTTTCACACCGAACGGCATCTGGGTCTGGTCGGTGACAATTTTACCGGTAAAGACCCGTCAGAGCGCCTGAAAGGCTATTGCGCCATCGGGCATAATCGATACTCAACCGCGGGTGAAACCATTTTGCGCAATGTGCAGCCGCTCTTTTCCGAACTGCACACCGGCGGTTTTGCCCTGGCCCATAACGGCCACATCACCAATGCTTACACAATCCGCGAGCAATTAGTCGAAGACGGCGCGATTTTTCAGTCGACCTCCGATACCGAAGTGGTCATCCATTTGGTTGCGCGGGCAAAGTCCGGCGAATTTATTGACCGTTTTATCGAGGCTGTGCGTCAAGTCGACGGCGGCTACGCCTTTGTCGGCCTGTCCAATGATGTCATGGTCGGCGCGCGCGACCGGCTCGGCATTCGCCCGCTGCTGATTGGGCGCATCGGCGACAGCTATATTTTAGCGTCAGAAACCTGCGCTCTGGATATGATCGGCGCGACTTTTGTGCGCGATGTTGACCCCGGCGAAGTCGTGGTCGTGAATGCAGACGGCATCCGGTCTTTTCGCGCCTTCCCTGAAACCGCGCCGCGCCCTTGCGTATTTGAATTTGTCTACTTTGCCCGTCCCGACTCCATTGTCGGCGGAAAGTCGGTCTATGAGGTTCGCAAGAAAATGGGCATGCGATTGGCTCAAGAGACGCCGGCCGATATTGACGTGGTTATTCCGGTGCCGGACAGCGGCCTGCCGGCCGCCATCGGTTTTGCCCAAGAAGCGGGCGTGCCGTTTGAGCTTGGCATTATCCGTAACCATTATGTCGGGCGAACCTTTATTCAGCCGACGCAGCAAATCCGTGATATGGGCGTGCGCTTAAAACACAGCGCCAATCGTGCCATGATTGAAGGCAAGCGCGTGCTGCTGGTCGATGATTCCATTGTGCGCGGAACCACATCGACGAAAATCGTGCGCATGATTAAGGCCGCCGGCGCCAAAGAAGTCCATTTCCGCAGCGCCTCGCCGGCGATTAAATATGCCGACCATTACGGCATTGATATGCCCAGCTCTGATAAGTTGATAGCGGCCAATTATGATCTGGACGCCATGCGCCAAATGCTCGAAGTCAACAGCTTGGGGTTCCTCTCCATTGACGGCCTGTATTGGGCGATGGGCGAAGAGTTTCGCTCCGAAGACGCGCCGCAATATGCTGATCATTGCTTTACCGGCCATTACCCAACGCCGCTGGTTGACAAAGACCGGCAGCGCGCGAGTGGTAAAAACCCGCAAATGTCCTTTCTTGTCGAAGTCGCGTAGGCCGGCATGTCATCACCTGATTTAAAAGGCCGGGTCACCTTGGTGACCGGCGCATCGCGCGGCATCGGTTACGCCGCCGCGCTTGCACTGGCAAAGGCCGGCAGTCACGTTATCGCTCTGGCGCGCACGCAAGGCGGGCTTGAGGATTTAGACGACGCTATTCGCGCGGCCGGAGGTGAAGCCACGCTCGTGCCTATGGATTTAAAACAGCCGGACGGGCTGGATCAGCTGGGCAGCATTATCAATGATAGGTTCGGAAAACTTGACGGCCTGCTCTCCAATGCTGCTGTTCTCGGCGAGATTGCTCCGGCGCCGCATGTATCACTTAAGATGTGGGAGTCGGTCATGACGGTCAATCTGACTGCCAATTATCGCCTTATCCGCTCTTTAGACCCGCTGCTTCGCGCCTCTGATGCGGGCCGGGCTGTGTTCGTCACCTCATCCGTCGCGGCCTCGCGCAAAGCTTACTGGTCTGCCTACGCTGCATCCAAAGCCGGTATGGAAGCGCTCGTCCAAAGCTATGCCAATGAAGTTGAGCCGACCAATCTGAAGATTACTCTGGTTGATCCCGGGCGTACGCGCACTCAAATGCGCGCCAAAGCCATGCCGGGCGAAGACCCGTCTGCCCTGCCCGCGCCCGCCGAGCTTGCGCCGATGTTTGTTGACCTGCTTTCCCCGCAAAGCAATCGCCATAATGAGATTATATCATGGCGAAGCGAGTATGCGGATTTAACTTAGCCCGTCCACGCCTGCGTCAGGGCACCGACATCCGGCCGGGCGCGCTCGCTCGGGTCTTCGCTCGCACTGCCCAGATAGATAAAGCCCGCCACCTGCTCTTCACCTGACAGGCCCAAGGCTTTCTGCACCGCCGCGTCATAGGCATACCATTCCGTCAGCCATTGCCCGGCAAAACCCATGGCCCGCGCGGCCAACAGCATTTGAAAGCATACGGCCCCGGCGGTAAAAATCTGTTCTGATTTCGGCGTGCCGCGCGAGCAATCCACGGGCGAGGCAATGACCGCAATCACGACCGGCGCGCGTAAAAACCGGCCGGCCTCAAACACGGTTCGATCAAGAGGCATGTCGGGATGCGCTTTTGCAAACGCCGCGCCGATATGCTTGCCGAAATCCTCGCGCGCTTTGCCGGTAAACGTCAAAAAGCGAAACGGAGCGAGTTTGCGGTGATCCGGCACGCGCGAAGCGGTTTGCAGAATATCCGCAATCTGAGATGCATCGGGACCCGGCGAAATCATATTTTTAACGAGCGTGGAGCGCCGCGATTTTAAAAACCGTAAAACCTCTTGGCTTGCGTCTACTGCGCGTAAAGTGTCACTGCTCATATTATCCTCTTTAAGCTCACCTGATATGGGGCTATCACACGCTTAACCTTATACGACAATGCGGAGAAACGCGATGAACACGTTTGAAGAAAATTTAAAGGCGCTCGCCCTGACCTTACCGGAAGCCGCCGCACCGGTGGCCAATTATGTGCCCTATGTACAAGCAGGCAATATGCTGTTTGTGTCCGGTCAAATTTCCAAAATCGGCGACGAGGCCATTGGCGGACGTCTCGGCGAGGGCCTGACGGTGGAGACCGGGCAAGCTGCGGCGCGCCTGTCCGGGATGAACCTGATTGCGCAGATTAAAGCGGCCTGCGGCGGGGATTTGTCCAAGGTTAAACGCATCGTAAAACTTGGCGGGTTTGTGCAGGCTTTGCCGGGCATAACAGAAGCCGACATTCCCAAAGTTATCAACGGATGCAGTGATTTGATGGTCGCCGTGTTCGGTGATGCGGGCCGTCATGCGCGCTTTGCTGTGTCTGCGCCGTCCCTGCCGCTCGACGTGGCCGTAGAAATTGACGCCATTGTTGAGCTTCATTAAAGCCGCAACCCCGGCGTGTTCGTAAAGACTGTATGAGCGCGCCCGAATTTACCGCAAAAATCCTGCCCCGCATCAGCGAGGTCAGCAAAGCCGCGTGGAACGGCCTGCTGCCGGCCCGCGGAGCGAAGGATTACCACCCCTTTACGGATTGGGACTTTCTCAATGCGCTGGAGGAAAGCGGCTGCGCGAGTCCTGAGACCGGCTGGTCACCCTGTCACATTTGGATTGAAGACGGGGGCGGAACGGCGCTCGGCGCGGCGCCGCTTTATGCCAAGACCCACAGCCAAGGCGAGTATGTTTTTGACCATGGCTGGGCGGACGCCATGGAGCGGGCCGGCGGGGATTATTATCCGAAACTGCAAAGCGCCATTCCGTTCACGCCGGCGACCGGGCCGCGCCTTATAGCGCAAACGCCGCAAGTGCGCCGCGCCCTGATTTCCGCCATTGTGCAATTATGCGAGCAGGAAAATTTCTCCGGCGCGCATCTGACTTTTTTGGAAGAAACTGACAGGGCCGTCTTAAAAGAGACGGGCTTGCTGATGCGCCAAGACCGGCAATTTCATTTTATTAATCGCGGCTATGAAACCTTCGACGATGTGCTGGCCGCCATGAGCTCGCGCAAGCGCAAAAATGTGCGCAAAGAGCGCGCGCGGGCCGTTGAGAATTTAGAGATAAAACATCTGACCGGCGCAGACTTAAAACCGGAACATTGGAGCGCGTTTTTCAGATTTTATCTGGATACAAGCCGGCGCAAATGGGGGCGCCCATATTTAAACAAGGCGTTTTTTGACCTGATTAATGAGCGGTTTGCCAAGCAAACCTTGCTGATGCTGGCCTATCATGACGGCGTGCCGATTGCCGGCGCCCTGAATTTTATCGGCGGCGATTGCCTTTATGGGCGTCATTGGGGCAGCGTCATTCACAAGCCGTTTTTGCATTTTGAATTGTGTTATTATCAAGCCATAGACGCCGCCCTGACCCGGGGCCTGTCGCGGGTAGAAGCCGGCGCGCAGGGCGAGCATAAGCTGGCGCGTGGCTATGAGCCTGTAAAAACTTACTCCGCCCACTATCTGTCCCACCCCGGCCTGCGCAATGCCGTCGCGGATTACCTTGAACGCGAACGCGAAGCGGTAGATTATGAGGTAGAGCGTCTGGGCGAATACACGCCGTTTAAGACTTCAGATTAGGAAACATTTATGTCCATCACCGGCAATTACGACACTGACAATATTTTCGCTAAAATTTTGCGCGGCGAAATGCCGTGCGTGAAGGTTTTTGAAAGCGATCATATTTTGGCGTTTATGGATGTGTTTCCGCAATCCGAAGGCCACACTTTGGTGATACCGAAATCGCCGTGCCGTAATATTTTAGATGCAGGCGCGAAAGATTTGGGACGCCTTATCGGCACAACGCAGACTTTGGCGCGGGCTATTCATTCGGCGCTAAAGCCTGACGGTATTGTTGTGACGCAGTTTAACGGCGCGCCGGCGGGACAGACCGTTTTTCATCTGCATTTTCATATCATACCGCGCTATGACGGTAAGGCACTCGGCGCGCATGGCGGCCACATGGCTGATCCTGATGATTTAAAAGCCGTTGCGGACAGAATTATCGCCGCGCTGTAGGGCAAGGCTCTAGCGGCTTGCCTCGATACGAACGGAGACTTTTACCGGGAATTTTACCCAGGATTCGTCTTTGAAATCGCTTCCGGTACCGACTTGGTAGTCCATGCGGTTGACGGTGAAATTGCCGTCTGCCGTCGCGGCATTACCGTCCGTTTTCAGGTCAAACGTCAGAGCCGCAGGCTTACTGATGCCCTTGAGCGTCAGCGTCCCGTCAGCAATAAACCGGCCTGCATCGGTTTTTGAAATCTGATCGGATTTAAACGTCGCGACAGGGTGCATCTTTATATCAAACCAAGCCGGCGTCGGCAGATTGTTGGTCACGTCTTTATCGTCGGCGCGCACAGAGGACAGATCGACGACCGCGTGAATTTCGCCGGTTTCGGGCGCGTCAGGATTAAGCTTTATGGCGGCGGCAAACCGGGAGAAATCAGCGCTGAACGCCCCGTTATAATCGGCTTCAAATTTGACGGTACTTTTTTGGGCATTCACGGTCCAAACATAATCACCGGTCAGGCTTGGCAGGCTGTCAGCGAGCCCCCCGCCCTGCGTCTCAGCCCCGGATTGGGCGCTGCATCCGGTCAACAGAACGGCCGCAGCAAGGGTAAAGGCGAAAGGTTTAAACATAGCTTTGTCCAATCTTTTAAATTATCGTCTGACCTTTATACGCGGCGCCATGCGGTTTAGGACGTCATCCTTTTCCACAAAATGATGTTTCAGCGCCGCGCCGATATGCAAAACGAGCAAGGCGGCAATCGCAATCGCCATATATTCATGCACGTCTTTGGTCAGGGCATTAAAGCCTTCCGTACGCGGCACGCCCGGCAAATCAAACACCGGGATAAGTTTAAAAATCTTAGTTTCAATGATGTAAGGGCTCGAGGACACCATGACCCAGCCGGAGATCGGGATCCCGATCATCAGGATATAAAACGCGATATGGGAGAGCTTCGCCCCGATTTTTTCAAACGGTTTCATCCCGTCCGGCAGCGCGGGCGGTTTATGCCCCAGCCGCCATAAAAGGCGCGCGACAGACAAAGCCAAAATGATAAAGCCGAAGCTTTTATGCAGCTGATACAGCTCGAACTTGAGCGGCGCAGGATCCATAGCGTGCATGACTTTACCGCCAATGAGCTGCCCGATAATCAGGGCTGCAATCATCCAATGCAGCCATATAGCCGTCTTAGTATAGGTCGATTTCACAGATGCGCTCATAGCGCAAGCCTACGCCCGCAGCCGCGCGGCGGCAAATGTTTTTACGTCACGGCTGTAATTGCAGCATCAGCGTTGACAGGGGCGGCAATGACAGGGCCAGGGATTGGCCGTGACCGTGCGCGGCATTGGCTTCTGTTTCAAACCCGCCCATATTGCCGACGCCGGAGCCGCCGTAATATTCAGAATCTGTGTTGAGGACTTCTTTCCAATACCCCGCGACCGGCACGCCGGTCCGGTAGCCTTTGCGCGGCACCGGCGAAAAATTACAAACAACCAAAACCGGTGATTGGCGCGCCTTATCCCAACGCACAAAGGACAGGACATTGTCGTTCTGCGCCCCGCCGTCAATCCAGCCAAACCCTTCGGGCATGCAGTCTTGCTCATAAAGTGCGGGGGTGTTCGTGTAGACCGCGTTCAAATCCGCAATGAGTTTTTGCGTATTGGCATGCTCCGGATATTGGGTCAGGTGCCAATCAAGCGATTGATCGGCTTTCCATTCCTGCGTTTGCCCAAACTCACACCCCATAAATAAAAGCTTCTTGCCGGGATGCCCCCACATAAACCCGTAATAGGCGCGCAGATTCGCATATTTCTGCCACCGGTCGCCGGGCATGCGGTCAATTAAGCTGCCTTTGCCGTGCACCACTTCGTCATGAGAGAGCGGCAGGACGTAATTTTCACTAAAGGCGTAATCAATGCCAAAGGTCATTTTATGATGATGAAAACTGCGATTAATCGGGTCCTCGGACATATATTCCAGACTGTCATTCATCCAGCCCATATTCCATTTAAACCCGAAACCCAGACCGTCATGGTTTGTCGGAGCCGTAACGCCGGGCCAGGCCGTGCTTTCTTCGGCCACGGTGAAAATGCCGTCCATAGAGGCATAGGCATCAGCGTTCATGGATTGCAAAAACTTGACCGCTTCCCAGTTTTGATTGCTGCCGTCGGGATTGGGAATCCACTCCCCGTCCTCACGCGAATAATCAAGATAAAGCATAGACGCCACCGCATCGACGCGCAGACCGTCCAGATGATATTCTTCCAGCCAGAACCGCGCATTCGAGACCAAATAATTGACCACTTCGCGGCGACCGAAGTTAAAAATCAGCGTATTCCAATCGGGGTGAAAACCTTTGCGTACATCGGCGTGTTCATACAGATGCGTGCCGTCAAATTGCGCAAGGCCGTGCTCATCAGACGGGAAATGGCCGGGCACCCAATCTAAAATAATGCCAAGACCGGCTTTGTGAACCGCATCAACGAAAGCTTTGAAATCATCAGCGCTGCCGTGGCGAGCCGTCGGGGCAAACATACCGATGGGTTGGTATCCCCACGATCCGTCAAACGGATGCTCGGTTATCGGCATCAACTCAATATGGGTAAAGCCGTGCGTTTTAACGTAAGGGATGAGGCGCTCTGCCAATTGTGCGTAGCTGAGAAACGCATTACCGTCCTCGCGCTGCCAAGAGCCCAGATGAACCTCGTAAACCGATATAGGCGCTTCGCGGTGATGGCGGGCGGCGCGCGTTTCCATCCAGTCTTTATCGCCCCATCTATAGATCGACAAATCGCGCACGACGCTGGCGGATTTCGGGCGCATTTCGGCGCCAAATCCGAACGGGTCAGCCTTAAGCGGCTGCATATGACCGGAGGCGTCACGGATGGCATATTTATAGGCTTGCCCGTCGCTGACGCCGGGAATGAACAGCTCCCATATTCCCCCGCCCCCGCGTGAGCGCATGGGGTGCTTCACAGTGCTCCAGTGATTGAAATCGCCGGCCACGCACACGCCGGCTGCATTGGGCGCCCAGACCGCAAAGCGCGTTCCGGCCACGCCGTCTTGAGCCGTTACATGCGCGCCTAAAAAACGATAGGCGTGAACATGCTTGCCTTCCGACAGAAGGTACAGGTCCAAATCCCCGAGGCTCGGGGCGAAGCGGTACGGGTCTTCAAAGACGTCGCGATGCTCGCCGTAGACCGCTTCAAATCTGTAGCCGGTTTTAAGTTTTGACGCGGGGACGCGCCCTTCAAACAGGCCGGCGTCGTGTATTTTATCAAGCGCCGCGACCGGTTTTTTGCCGCGCGGCGTCAGCAGCTCCACACCGTCCGCGCCGGGCGCGAACGTTCGGATAACAGCCTCTTTTGCGTCAATATGCCTGCCCAAACGGGAAAAAGGATCCGCGTGCGTGCCCGTTACCAGGCGGTGTCGTTCACCCGAATCCATATCATTCCCTTTACATGCGCCGCCCCGTTATGATGTCGGCGCGTTCCAAATGTCTTTAGCATAGCCTCTGATTGTGCGATCAGAACTGAACCATCCCATGCGGGCTGTGTTCAGTATAGCCATCTTGGCCCATTTTTCCGCGTCGCGATAGTCATCATCAATGCGGCGCTGAATGGCCCAATAGGCTTCGAAATCAGGCGTGACTTGGAAATAGTCATGATTTTTCAGATTATCGAGAATGTCGTTGAAACGCTGCGTATCGCCGCCGGTATAAAATCCGGTCTCAAGCTGCTCGATAACTTTTTGAAGTTTCGGCGAGTCTTTGATGACTTCGGACGGGCGGGCGCGGCGATGTTGACGCTCGGCAATTTCATCGGCTTTCAGACCGAAAATATAGATATTGTCTTCGCCGATATGCTCCTGCATTTCTACATTCGCGCCGTCAAGCGTGCCGACGGTCAGCGCGCCGTTGAGCGCAAATTTCATATTGCCAGTGCCTGACGCTTCAAACCCGGCCGTGGAAATCTGCTCTGACAAATCCGCGCCGGGGATGAGAATTTCCGCCGCCGAGACATTGTAGTTTGGCAGAAAAATAACTTTCAGCTTATCACCGATATCTTTATCGGCATTCACCACATTGGCCACGTCATTAATCAGCTTGATAATCAGCTTGGCTAGGAAATAGCTCGGGGCTGCCTTACCGGCAAAGATTTTAACGCGCGGCTGCCAATCGGCATTCGGATTAGCTTTCATCTCATTATAGAGGGCCATGGTCTCTAAGATGTTCATGAGTTGACGCTTATACTCGTGAATACGCTTAATTTGGATATCAAACATAGCGTCAGGATTGACCGCAATTCCGGTCTCTTCCAGAAGAAAAGCCGCGAGCCGTTTTTTATTGTCCGCTTTGACGTCCATATAGCGTTTTTGCCACGCTTTATCTGTCGATTTTGGCTCCAGCTTTTTCAGCTGCTCCAAATCATCAATCCAGCCGTCACCGATTTCCTCGGTAATCATTTCAGACAGTCCCGGATTACATTCAAGCAGCCAGCGGCGCGGCGTCACGCCATTGGTCTGGTTGACAATTTTATCCGGGAACATGGTGTGCAGATCGTGGAAGACAGTCTGCTTCATCAATTCGGAATGAAGCGCGGACACGCCGTTTACTTTGCGAGAGCCGATAAAGGCCAAATTACCCATGCGCACCCAATCCTGTTGATGGGGGTGGATGACCTGAATATTGGCGATGATATTGTGGTCCAGACCTTTTGCCAGCGCTTCTTGATAGAACGCCCCGTCAATCATATTGATGATCTGGAGGTGACGCGGCAAAATCCGCTCAAACAAAGATTTAGGCCATTTTTCCAGCGCTTCGGGCAGAAGCGTATGGTTGGTGTAATGCAAGGTTTCGCGGGCAATTTCAAACGCGCGCTCAAACGTAAAGTCATGCAGGTCCATCAGGATACGGATAAGCTCCGGTACGGCGATGGCCGGATGGGTATCATTAAGCTGCACAGCCACATGATCGCCGAGATTCTCTAAGCTGTCATAGTTCATGAAGAACCGCCGGATGAGGTCTTGCAAGGACGCGCTTGTGAAAAACACTTCCTGCTTTAAGCGCAATTCCCGTCCCTGCTCTGTATGGTCGCCCGGATACAGAACTTTGGAAATCGATTCCGCGACGATCTGCTGATAGGCAGATGCCATGAAGTCGCCCTCATTGAACTTCTTTAAATTCATCAAATCCGCCTGACGGGCTGACCAAAGACGCAGCGTATTGACGTGTTTGCCTTCCCAGCCGGCAATCGGCATATCAAAAGCAACGGCGTGAATACGCTCGGTCGGCTTCCAAACGGTTTTGCCGGCATGGTCCGTTTCGACGGTGCCGCCAAAGTCGATATCGTAAACAACTTCAGGACGGCGGAACTCCCACGCATTACCTTCGACGAGCCAGTCTTCCGGCTCTTCAAGCTGCCAGCCGTCTTCTACGTTTTGCTTAAAAATGCCGTGCTGATAACGAATGCCATAGCCCATGCCGGCGACGCCGGTCGTGGACATGGAATCCATAAAGCAGGCCGCCAAACGGCCCAAACCGCCATTACCCAGCGCGGCGTCTTGCTCGGCATGCAGCACGTCGTTGAAATCGAGTTTGTGGGCGTCAAAGAAGGCTTTGGCTTCGCCGGCCAGACCCAAATTGGTGAGGCTGTCTTCGAGCATGCGCCCAATCATAAATTCCATGGAGAGATAATAAACGCGCTTTTGCTTATTCTTATAAATGCGCCGCGTCGTATCAATCCAGCCTTCGACCATTTGATCGCGCGTGGCCAAAGATAAGGCCACGCACCAATCGCGAGCGACGGCGTGGCGTTCGTCTTTACCGACGGAATATATCAGGTGACGGAGAATTGAGTCTGCAAAGGACTCTTCGTGAAGGCCTTTGGC
>CALLVD010000093.1 GCA_938010385.1 uncultured Robiginitomaculum sp. | reverse complement strand
GGACTGCCGGCAATGCGCGTCAGCCGCCGTATGCGGCGCCAGCGCTTTCGCGCCGTCGGTTTATACTCCGGCGTCAGGTAGGACATGAATATGTCCGACACAGCTTCCCAAGAATATGTCTTGGCATGGGCGACGCAATCTTGCGCAGACAGCCTTAAGGCTTCCAGACAGGCTGTTTTCAAATCGTCATGACAGATGCCGGCCTTTGATCCGGGGATAATATCAATCGGCCCCGAAACGCGATAGGCCGCCACAGGTACGCCGCAAGCCATGGCCTCAATATTTACAAGGCCGAATGTGTCTGTAAGGCTGGGAAAGACGAAGACATCGGCATCAGCAAAATGGCGGGCCAGTTCCGCTTTGTATTTCGAGCCGGTAAAGGTCACATCGGGATATTTTTTTTTCAGCGTGCTGAGCGCCGGTCCGTCGCCGACCACGACTTTGCTGCCCGGCAGGTCCAAATCCAAAAAGGCCTCGATGTTTTTCTCTACGGCGACGCGGCCAACATTAACAAAGACAGGGCGCGGCAGGCCGTCATAGACATCGACGGGATTTTGCCTTTGCCCGGGATGAAAAAGGGACAGGTCAACTCCGCGCGCCCAGACATCCAGATTGGTAAAACCGCGCTCGGTCAGAAAATCTTTCATGGACTGCGTTGTGACCATGGTCCGCCCGCCGCTATTGTGAAAATTACGGACAAATTTGTACGGCCAAGACAGCGGAATAAACGGAAAGCGCGCCTTGATATATTCCGGAAATTTGGTGTGATAGCTTGTGGTAAAGGGCAGCTTCCACTTAATGCACATAGCGCGGGCAGCCTGACCCAGCGGGCCTTCTGTGGCGATATGAATAGCCTCCGGGCGAAAGGCAATCATGCGCCGCTCGACATCCTTAAAGGCAAATGGCGCGAGGCGAATATCCGGATAAGTCGGCAGGGGCAGAGTGAAATAGCCGTCCGACGGCGCGATAACCTCGACTTTATGCCCGGCCGCCCTGCAAGCATCGACAGTGCGCGTCAGCGTGCGCACCACCCCGTTCATTTGAGGCTCCCAAGCATCGGTAACGATTAAAATTCTCACAAGCGCTCCTTACGCGCCTTACCTGCGCGCACGAGTCTCTATGGCATAAAAAAAACCGCCGGGCGAGCGGCGGAATTTAAATTTAAAAAGGGCGCGTCTTAGGATTTAACCTCGGGATAGACCAATTTAGGCCCCAAATTCTCCATGACTTCACGGGCACTGAAGGCGTCTTCACTATCAGAGCGGCGCAGGCGAATATCGGCATGGGCCTTATATTTTGTAATCTCGCGATAGTTGAAATCATTCCAAAACGGATCATAGCCAAAGGGACCAAACGCTGACGATCGGCGACTTGCCAATCCGCGACGGGCATAAGGGCTGTAGCCGTACCGCCAGCCATATCCGGGTCGAAAGACATCATAACGGTAGGCAAACCGCCCGTAAAACGGGTGCCCGTAGCCACGGTTTAAGCTGCTGCCGGTTGAGACAAGTCTGCTTTTCTTTTCCGTGTCCTTATCGTCCAAAGTAAAGTGCGTATAGCCGTTATCCAGCGTCACTTCAGCGGCTCGGTAAAGCAGATAAGTTTCAACAGTTTCACGATCTGTCAGCGTGTTGCCGGCAAATGACACTGTGTACCGATCATTTTCAATTTTGGTTTGGCTGTATCCTGAATCGCCTGATTTTACGGCTTGTTGATACGGCGTAGCTGTTGCGCAGGCCGTTAAAACGCCGGCCGCGGCGGCTAAAAATAGTGTTTTTACTTTAATCATGTCTAAGCTCGCTGGTTAAATATTGATATGCGGCTCTCTCTGTTGCCATAAACATAGGCGGCGTTTGAGGCCGTATCAAGGGCGATGACTGCACAATTACACAGGCGAGCCTTAACCGTCTTTGCGCCGCGCCCGGATCAGTGCAATGGCCCAAATGAGCAAAACAAGGCCGGCGGCGAGGCAGAGCAGGCGCGCCGAGATAGACGTTGCGCCTAATTCAGGCAGCAGCCACAGGCCAAAAACCAGCGGCGGCAGGGACAGGACGGCGGCGATTATGCCCGCGCCCGGCCCGGGGCCGCTGCGTAAAACGTGCCGAGCTGTAAAGTATAACAGTGCCCCCGGGACCAGCCCCATCAAGCTGATTAAAAACGGCACCGGAAGCGAGACAAAAAACTCCCGTACGCCTTGCTCGCTGATCAGCGGATAGACGGCAAAGCCAATCAGGGCGAAAAACGATGCCGCCATAAGGAAGCCGCCGGCGATGCGCGCCGCTTTGGCGCTTAATTGCGTACGGCTTTGCGCCGGGCGCGGGGCGGCCGGCTGAGCAACCGGCGATTTGATAATCTCATCATCCATAGGTGTCTCTATAAAGGGGCGCGGCGGCCGGGCAAGCGGTGGTCTTTACAAAAGGGTGACACAGCCCCGCCTTAGGGCTAGATACAAAAGCTTACAGACAACGCGAAGGCGGCGCAAATATGGCTTATGAAACTTTAGAAGTGACCGTGCAAGGCCATGTCGGCCTGATAAAATTTGACAGACCCAAAGCCCTGAACGCGCTTTGCAAAGAACTGGCTGACGAAGTCGCGGCGGCTTTGGAGCGGTTTGGCGGCGATGATGCTATTGGCTGCGTCGTATTGACAGGCAGTGAAAAAGCCTTCGCAGCCGGCGCTGATATCAAAGAGATGCAGCCGGACAGCTATGTCGATCTGTTTATGAATAACCGCTTTGAAGGCTTTGCCGCTCTGGAACGCTTTCGCAAGCCGATTATCGCGGCGGTGTCGGGATATGCGCTGGGCGGCGGATGCGAAATTGCGATGATGTGCGATTTTATTATCTGCGCTGACACAGCCAAATTCGGGCAGCCGGAGATTAATCTGGGCGTTATGCCGGGTATTGGCGGCACGCAGCGCCTGGTGCGCGCCGTTGGAAAATCAAAAGCTATGGATCTGTGCCTGACAGGCCGGATGATGGATGCAGAGGAAGCCGAGCGATCCGGTCTTGTGTCGCGGGTGGTGGCGGCGGACGCGCTGATGGAGACGGCTTTAGATGCGGCCGAAAAGATCGCGTCGCAATCGCGTTTTGCGGCGATGATGACCAAAGAAACCATAAATGTCGCCTTTGAAACAACGCTGTCGCAAGGCTTGCAATATGAGCGCCGCCTGTTTCAATCCATGTTTACAACTCAAGACCAAAAAGAAGGCATGGCCGCCTTCACAGAAAAGCGTAAGCCGCACTTTAAGAACAAATAAGCGCTCCGCGCGCTTCACCGTTTACGTGTATAAACTGCCGATTTGAGTGTTGACGCCTATGCCGGGCCGGTCTAATAGCGCGGCTTGAGTTTAACAGAGCGTCAGCTCGGCTTTGCCGCGCGCTCTTTTATGATAGAATTTAAGGAGCCGTCATGGCCAATACTTCATCTGCTAAAAAAGCCGTTCGCAAAATGGCCCGTAAGACTGTGATCAACCGCGATCGCCGCTCTTCTGTCCGTTCATCCCTGCGCAGCGTCGAAGAAGCCATTGCTTCCGGCGACCAAGCTGCTGCCCGCACAGCCTTAGGCGTTGCGGAGCCGAAAATTATGCGCGCTGTCGGTAAAGGCGTTTTCCATAAAAACACAGGCGCGCGTAAAGTGTCCCGCCTGTCAAAGCGCATCAAGGCAATGAGCGCATAAACAGCGTTCTTTCAGCCGCTCAGCGGGCTGATAATCAGAGTTCTGAAAGCCTCCCCTCCGGGAGGCTTTTTTGTTGCAAACTCTACAAATGCACGCCCTTCAATGTCGCTAAGACCCAATAGGGGCGCGGTTTTCGCGGGGCTGCCAAAATCGCGCCTTGAGAGTCAAGGAATCTTTTGTGATTCTTTTTTGTCAGCCAAGCCTTTGGCTTTTTTGGCTTTTTTTGAGTCAACGAAAAAAACGCCTGAAAAGTTAATTTTATCACGTTGACGCGGCGGTTTTGAATCGCTTTAAGAGGGTCAGAACCGAGCGGGGGCTAAGTTGAAAACGCTGTCAATCAGCGTGTTTTCTCAGGCAGACCCGGTTTACCGAAAGCGCTGCGCCAGGCGATCTGAACGCAGCAATTTCATAACATACATATAGAAATTAGGCTCAAAAATTGATTTTGGGTCTGAGGTGATATTTTGTCAAAATTCCGGTCAGGGTTTTGGCATGCGGGAATTTTGTCCGATTGCGTGATAAGAAATTGAGGCGGGGAAGCTAAAAATGAATGACGTGACGTTCTCTGATCAACCCATGCACGGGGCTCGCCACATTTGGGCCGAGGTGCAGGCAGACTTGAAAAGTCTTCTGGGTGACAATGCGCATCGCTCTTGGACGGCCCGCCTGTCTTTGCATAGCGCAAGCGAGTCTGTTGTTCGCCTGATTGCGCCGTCAAAATTCGTCGCCGGCCGCATCGTCAATGATTACGGACAGACCATTCAAACCCTTTGGGCTGCCAGAGATCCGCGTCAGGTCATTGTCGGCTTGGCGGCTGATTTTGCTGACTTATCCTCTGCGCCTACGCCGGGCTTGACTGTCGCGGCGCGCAGCGAAGCCCCGGCTCCGGCCGATGATATTGGGGTGCCTGATTTACAAATCGCAAGCCCGCAGCCGCTCAGTGCTTCCGGCCGCAATCGCGATGTGCGTACCGGACGTTTTACCTTTGATAATTTCGTGGTCGGCGCGACCAATGAACTGGCCTTTGCGGTTGCCCGCAAGGTAGTGGAATCGCAGTCCAGCCAATATAACCCGGTCGTCATTCACGGCCCGCACGGCATGGGTAAAACGCATTTGCTTCACGCCGTCAAAAATCAAATCGAGCGTGATGACCCGGATCGCCGCGTGCACATGATCAGCTCTGAGCAGTTTGTCGCCGGTTTTGTGACCTCCGTTCGCGGACAGGGGCGCGGCGCGATTGAGACGTTTAAACGCTCCATGCGCGACGTCGACCTTCTGATTATTGATGACGCCCACTTCATCGCTGACAAGCCCGGCAGCCAAGAAGAGCTCTTGCACACGCTGATTAGTTTGGTCGGAGACGGCCGTCAGGTCATGCTGGCCACGGACCGCCATCCGCACAATATCAGCAAGGCGTCTGACCGGCTGAAATCTTATCTGTGTGCGGGACTTTTATGTGATATCGGCCCGGCCGATTATGATTTACGGCGCCGTATTTTAGACCGGCTGATTGAAGGTAAGCGCATGAGCGGCAATCCGCATTTGGCCATGCCGGAGCAAGCCCGCGATCATTTAGCCGCCCGCATAAACGCCACGCCGCGCGATCTTGAAGGCGCGTTTAATCAGGTCGTCGCCCGCAGCGAATTTCTCGGCAAGCCTCTGACGCTTGAGAGCGTCCAAGAAGCGCTTAACCACAGCCGCTACAATAACGGTATGCGCCCGACGGTTGACAAAATTCAAAAAGCGGCGGCCAAGCAGTTCGGCATAACGATGGATGACATGCTGTCTAAGCGCCGCGCGCGGGCTATTGCCCGTCCGCGTCAGGCCGCCATGTATTTGGCGAAAACCATGACCACACGCAGCCTGCCCGATATCGGCCGGCGGTTTGGCGGACGCGATCATACGACGGTCATTCATGCGGTTAAACGCATTGAAGAGCTTCGCGCCCAAGACCCCGTTTTAAACGCTAATATCGAAGCGGTGGTCGAAGCCCTGAAAAGCTGAGCCGGCCCCGATTAAATCCACAGGCTCGCCCTGTTTAGGGCTTTAACAAATGGTAAATGCCATTATGATGCCGCTTCTGGCAGCCCTTTGATGCTGCCCACGAATTTAAGACAGACGGAAGCGGTTATGAAATTCTCGATTGAACGTGCTGCGCTTTTAAGCGCGCTGGGCCATGTGCAAAATGTTGTGGAGCGCCGCAACACGATTCCGATTTTGTCCAATGTTTTAATGAGCGCTGATAATGGCCGGCTGACTTTGGTGGCCACCGATTTGGATATCGAAGTGTCCGAAGCGACAGATGCATCCGTCTCTGCCGGCGGCCAAGTAACCGCCCCGGCGCATACGCTTTATGAAATTGCGCGCAAGCTGCCTGATGGCGCTGAGGTGACATTTGGCATTGGCGTGGACGGGCGCCTTGAAGTCGACGCCGGCCGCTCGCATTTTACGCTGCCGCTTTTGCCGCCGGCGGATTTCCCGGCCATGACCGCAGACGGGTTTACGCATAATTTTGGCATGCCGGCTGCGGCCTTGGCGCGTCTGATTGACAAGACGAAATTTGCCATTTCAACGGAAGAGACGCGGTATTATTTAAACGGCATTTATGTCCACGCGAGCGGTGATAAGCTGCGCGCTGTGGCCACGGACGGTCACAGATTGGCTTTGGCAGAAACTGACATTCCGGCCGGCGCGGAAGGCTTGCCCGGCGTAATCGTGCCGCGCAAGACCGTGGCCGAGCTGCGCCGCCTGCTCGACAGCGTGCAAGGCGATGTCAGCGTGTCCGTTTCAGAAGCCAAGATTAAGTTTGGTCTGGGCAATGCTGTGCTGACCTCAAAACTGATTGACGGCACGTTCCCGGATTATGACCGCGTCATTCCAAAAAATAACGACAAAGAGCTGACACTCGATAATGGCGTCTTTGCCAAAGCGGTTGACCGCGTGGCGACCATTTCTGCGGAAAAATCGCGCAGCGTGAAAATGAGCCTGTCTGAAGACAGCTTAAAGCTCGCCGTCAACAATCCCGAGTCCGGCATGGCCCATG
The DNA here is from genome assembly GCA_938010385.1 of uncultured Robiginitomaculum sp. GTDB lineage: Bacteria > Pseudomonadota > Alphaproteobacteria > Caulobacterales > Maricaulaceae > Robiginitomaculum. The sequence goes on along the minus strand of CALLVD010000093.1, from coordinate 2,105 downwards.
AAGACCTGATTGTTGATTACAGCGCCGACGCGCTGGAGATTGGCTTTAATGCGAAATATTTGCTCGACGTTTCCGGCCAGATTGAAGGGGACAGCCTGATTATGCATTTGGCTGACCCGGCCGCGCCGGCCTTGGTAAAAGACCCAAAGGACAGCGGCGCTTTGTTTGTACTGATGCCGCTGCGGGTTTAAAACTGACAGACGCGACGCGCAAAGATGAGGCAGGCTGATGGCGCATATTACGTCATTGCGCCTGACCGATTTTCGAAACTATGCAGATTTAGATCTGCCGCTCAGCGGCGGGCCGGTCGTCCTTTACGGGGAAAACGGCGCGGGCAAAACTAACCTTATGGAAGCTGTGTCCTTGCTGACGCCGGGCCGTGGCATGCGCCGCGCGCAACTGCCGGATTTGGCGCGCCGTGACGGGGAAACCCTTGCCGATATTTGGGCCGTGGCCGCCAAAGTGCAAAGCGGCAGCGATGACCCGCTCGCCATCGGCGTCGGGCAAGTGCCCGCCAATCCCGGCCGGCGCAGCGTGCGCGTGGACGGTCGCGCGGCGAGCGGAACGCAGCTCGCGCAATGTCTCAGCGTCATGTGGCTGACCCCGGCGCAAGACCGCCTGTTCACCGGGCCGGCGTCTGACCGCCGCCGGTTTTTAGATCGGTTCGCGCTGGCGTCTAATCCTGAACATGGCAAGTCAGGGCTACGTTATGAAAAAGCGCGGGCCGAGCGTAACCGGCTTCTATCGGACGGCATTCATGATGATTTGTGGTTTGACGCGCTGGAAGCGGACATGGCGGATTTTGGCGCTAAAATGGCCGTGGCGCGCGCCGGCACAGTGGAGGCGCTCAAGGCTCAAATTGCGGCGCGCGGCGATTCCGATTTCCCCCGCGCGCAGCTTTGGCTGGATGGGGAAGCGGAAGACATTATCGCCTCCGGCGGCGACGCGGCAGACGCGCAGAGCTTTATCGCCTCAGAGCTGCGCGCCGACCGGGCGCGCGACCGCCGCGCGGGACGTACGCTTCGCGGCCTGCATAAATCCGATTTACGGGTGCGTTATGCCGATAAAAATATGCCGGCCGGGGACTGCTCAACCGGAGAGCAAAAGGCGCTTCTGATTGGGCTCATTCTTGCCCAAGCGCGGGCTGTGACTCATGACGCCGGTCGTCCGATTTTGCTGCTCGATGAAGTCGCCGCGCATTTAGACGCGGGCCGCCGCGCCGCGCTGATTGAAGAATTAATCGCGCTGGAAACCCAAGTGTTTATGACAGGCACTGACGCGGACCTTTTTGAAAGTTTTGCCGGCCGCGCGCAAGTTTTCGAAGTCAGCGGCGGAGCCGTGACGGCAGCGTCATGACCGGTGGTGAGACGTTTCCGCAGCTGTTAAAGTCTGTGCGCGCCTGCACGCTGTGTGACGGCCTCCCGCTTGGCCCTAAGCCGATTGTGCAGCTAAACCCCAAGGCGCGCATCTTAATCAACAGTCAAGCGCCGGGCCGCATTGCCCATGAAAAAGACATTGCTTTTCTCGATCCGTCGGGCGTGCGCCTGCGCCGCTGGATGGGGCTCAGCGAAGATGAATTTTATAACTCGGGTCGCATTGCCATTTTGCCGACGGGCTTTTGTTTCCCAGGGACAGGTGCGGGCGGCGACCTGCCGCCTCGCCCCATATGCGCCCCGACTTGGCATGAGCGCGTCATGGCGCAAATGCCGGATATTAAGCTGACTCTGGTTATCGGGACTTATGCCATCAACGCGCGCTACGCCGGGCAGACTAAGATGACGCTCACGCAGCGGGTGAAATCCGGGGCAGGGCGTACCGGCGACCTCTTCCCTATGCCCCACCCCAGCCCGCGCAATAATCGCTGGCTGAAAGCAAACCCATGGTTTGAGGGTGAGGTCATACCGCTCCTGCAAACACGCATCCGCGCCCTGATGGAGTAAGCGTTACTTCTTCATATATTCGCTGGGGCCGTTGACGTTGAGCAGGAATTTTTCGACGCCGACAAAAAAGTCTTCCCGGTGTTTTTGATTAGACAGGTAATGGTCTTCGTCTTTAAACTCCATATAAGTCCCGTCAACGCCGGCTTTTTTCAGCGCTTTTTTCAT
>CALLVD010000092.1 GCA_938010385.1 uncultured Robiginitomaculum sp. | reverse complement strand
TCAGTTTATTTCTTTGCGCTTTGGATGCTGGGCGCAGGGCCGGTTATGGCGGTCTCGCCCATGGTGTCCCAAGCCATTGGCGGCGACGTGACAGAGCGCGCTGATGCGCGGCGCACCGTGCGCATGTCGCTTTGGGCGCTTGCTATTATGATGCCGTTTATCGCGGTGATTTGCCTGTATTCTGAAACCGTATCGCTTGCGCTGGGCCAAGACCCGATCGTGGCGCAAAAAGCCTACAGCTATACTTTAATGCTTATTCCGGGCTGGTTTTTTGCGTTGGCCGTAATGTCTTTGCGAAATTTTCTGGCGGCCATAGAGCGCACCTGGGTGCCGCTTGTATTGGCTGCGGTCGGAACATCGTTAAATGCCGGCCTGAACTGGGTATTTATTTTTGGCAATTTAGGCGCGCCTGCGCTCGGCCTGACAGGCGCCGGGATTGCGTCAAGCCTGACTTATTTGCTGACCTTTTTAATTTTCATGGCCTATATCCGCTTTGATAAGCTGGCCAACAGCTTTCAGATTTTTTCGCGGTTTTTCCGGTCTGACCTGCCGCGCTTAAAAGAGCTCGCCCGCCTCGGCTGGCCGATATCTGTGACAACAATGTTTGAAGGCATGCTTTTTAATTCAGCGGTTTTTATTGTCGGCGTCATCGGCGTAACGCAGCAAGCGGCCTATCAAATCGGGCTGAACGTGGCCTCGCTGGCCTTTATGTTTCCGTTCGGCCTGTCTATGGCGGGGGCGACGCGCATGGGTCTGGCCGCAGGCGCGCGCAACAAGCCCGCGATGAAGCGCGTCGCGCTGACCGTGCCCGCCGTCTGCGTCATAGCGATTGGCATGGCCGCAATCCCGATTGCCTTGTTTCCCGAAGCCGTGGCGGCGCTCTATATGGATGATGAGTCCAAGGCCAATGCCGACGTCATTGCGTTTGTCATTACGTTCCTGCCGATAGCGGCCGGCTTTATGCTTTTTGACGCCGTGCAGGTCGCAGCCAATCAGCTTTTGCGCGGATTAAAAGATGTGACATGGGCGATGATCTTGACCGGAATCAGCTATTGGCTGGTCGGTTTTCCCGTTGCTTACTATCTGGGCCTGCACAGCCCTGTCGGCGCGAAAGGCGTCTGGTATGGCCTCATGGCCGGTCTTTTGTGCGCGGCGATATTGCTGGGCGCTCGGCTGGCATATTTGCTGCGCCGTCCGATATAATGTGAAAGCTTGCGTTAACTGAGTTAATTATACTATTTCTCATATAAAAGAGTGCATGATCACTCAGGGGACAATCAGAGAGCGTCAAGATGAGATCGGTATTATTGTGCGCGGCGGCGGCCGCAGCTTTAGCGTTATCGGGATGCGGCGGCGGTGGCGGCGGGTCATCATCCGGCGGTTCATCGTCAGGCGGTTCAGGCGGCTCCGGCGGCGGCGTGACACCTCCGGCCCCGACCCCGGTTTCGGCAACCCAAATCAGCAATAAAGACCAGTCACGCGATTTTCTCATGCGCGCCGGCTGGGGCGGCTCGCAAACAGAAATTGACGCGCTTGTCGGCACAGACGCGGCGGATTGGATAACGGCGCAAATGGCGCTGCCGGAATCAGAGATTGTCCCGGTCATGCGCGCCGGCGGTCCATTTGCCTCCGGCGGTGCCATGAACCGTAAAATTTGGTGGGATCAAACCCTTAATGATGAAGACGTCCTGCGTTCGCGCATGGTGTTCGCCTTATCGCAAATCATTGTCGCGTCCAATTTAAACGACGGCAATATCGGCAATAATCAACGTATCGCAGCCTATATGGACAGCCTTGGCCGTCATGCCTTCGGCAATTACCGCGACCTGCTGGAAGAGATTACCTATAGCGGTCATATGGCCAATTTTCTGACTTACAGAAACAACCGCAAAGCCTCTGATGACGGCCTGCGCCAGCCGGATGAGAATTACGCCCGCGAGATTATGCAGCTTTTCTCCATCGGCTTGGTTGAACTGAACGCAGACGGCACGGTAAAAACCGGCGCTGACGGCGAGCCGGTTGAGACCTACACCAATGAAGACGTCACCGGATTGGCCCGCGTCTTTACCGGCCTGAACTATGACTTCAGCCTGACAACGACGGAAGAGCGCAATTTTAATCCGCTCAAAATTCAATCCCAATGGCATTCTGAAAAAGAGAAACGGTTTTTAGGCGCGACAATCCCGGCCGGCACAAGCGGTGAGGCGTCGGTGACGCAGGCGCTTGATACCATCTTTGCCCACCCGAATGTGGCTCCGTTTATATCCTCGCAGCTTATTCAGCGCTTTACCCAATCCACGCCGTCGCCGGCCTATGTCAGCCGCGTGTCAGCGGCCTTTGAAGAGGGTCGGTTTACGACCGGGGCGGGGGACCGGTTCGGGACAGGGCGGCGCGGTGATTTGGCCGCGACGTTGGCAGCAATCCTGCTGGACCCGCAGTTTTTCGACGACATTGCGCCCGGGCCTGATGAGGGCAAAGTCAGGGAGCCGATATTGCGCTTTGTCCATTGGGTCAAAGCCATGGAGGTAGCCAACCCGCAAGGCTCTAATGAGCAGTCTGTTTATCGATATATGAACGAGTCAGGCCGTGGCATTTCCCAAGGCGCGTTTCAGTCTCCGTCCGTATTTAATTTTTACAGACCCGGATTTAAATCGCCCGGTTCTGAAAGCGCGGCGGCCGGTTTAACGGCCCCGGAGCTGCAGCTTGTCCAAGAAGGGCAAATCCGCGGCTATTACGACTTTATGTTCAATTTGGTCGCCGGGCGCAGAGATCGTGACGACAACAGCATAGACAGTTTCCGTGCCACATATCCGGCCCTGACCGCCTTGGCCGATGAGCCGGCCGCGCTGGTGGATCAGGTCGAAGACTTGCTGATTTCAGGATCGTTCGAGGCGACAACGCGGCAACGCATAATCGACGCGGTGACGATGTCGCCGGTGCGAAACACCAACCTTGCAGCGGACCGGCTCAGCCGGGCAAAAATTGCGGTATATATGGCGGTAACGTCGGTTGAATATGGGATGCAGTACTGATGACTTATTTTAATCGCAGAGGGTTTGTAAAATCCGCCGCCGGTTTCGCGGCCACTGTTCCTATGCTCGGCTCTATGATGGCGCAAAACGCCTATGCCGCGGATGCAACCGGATATAAGGCCCTGGTCTGCCTGATGTTTAAGGGCGGCATTGACGGCTCTGATTGGCTGCTTCCCACAGACGCGCAGCCCTATAGCGAGATGGAAACCCTGCGCGGCGAGCTTTTTGCCAGCTATGCGGACGGGTCGCGCGACCGAGCTAATCTTTTATCCGTGGGCCAAGCGGCCAATGGCGTGAATTACGGTCTGCCGTCCAATTTGACCGGCTTTCATGATTTAATCACCGCCGGCAAAGGGCGCATTGTTGCCAATGTCGGCCCGCTCGTCGAGCCTATCAGCCGCGCAACATGGGATAACCAATCCGCCGCCCGCCCCAAAAAGCTGTTCTCGCATAATGACCAACAAGCCACATGGCTGACCGGCGGGGTTGAGGGCGTATCAACAGGCTGGGCCGGGCGGTTCATGGACCCTTACGTACAGTCCGGCACGCAAGATGCGACCTATGGCACTTTGGCGACCGGCTCTTCAGGTCATGCCTTTATGACGGGTCAGTTTTCCCGCGAGCTGGTCATTCCGACCGGCGGCGCCGACCCGCTGAATTATGTGCGTTACGGCAATAATCTGTCGCCGCAGCTTCGCAATAACGCCGCGTTTAATGACTTAATCTATCAAAATCTGCGGGCCGGAAACGTGTCGCCGTCCAATCCTTATGGGCGCGACCTGGCCGCCGTTGCAACGCGCGGCATGGATAACCTCGACCGCTATAATACGGTGTTGGAAGGCGCGCCGGCCTCGACAACACCGTATTCGGCCACGACTATTTCGCGCCAATTTGAACAGGTTGCCAAGACCATTGCCATGGCCGGCACATTCGGCTTAAGGCGCCAAGTGTTCTACGTTCAGGCCCCCGGCGGGTATGACACGCACAGCAATCAAAGCAGCTCTCAAGGGCAGGTGACGCAAACTTCCAACGCTGTTGCCGAATTTATGGCCGCCATAGAGGCTATGGGCATGGCCAATAATGTCACCGTCTTTACTGCTGCTGATTTCGGCCGCACGATGACGACCAATGGCTCCGGCTCTGATCACGGCTGGGGGAACCACCACTTTGTCTTTGGCGGGGCTTTGAACGATACGGCAACCCGCAATATTATCGGCGCGCCGACCGGATATGATTTGGACACGGACCGCTATACTGATCAGCGCGGCCGCATGATTCCGGATTTATCCGTCGACCAATACGCCGCGACGCTCGGTAAATGGTTTGGCCTGAACGAAACAGATCTGGCCACGGCCCTGCCGAATCTGTCAAATTTTGATGATAAGGATTTGGGGTTGTTTGCGTAAGCAAACGCAAACCGCCGCTATGAACGCTCTGCCAACTGCAAAAATAACAGGAATATAGTCATATTGTTCTTGCTTTGTTCTTATTTATGCTTGTAAATTGGAACAAAGACCTTACCTGAAGGTTAATGCAGTAGGGCTCCTGATACCCTCCCCCTGACATCCGGGGCCCTCTGCAGTTTACGGAGAGCCTTATGGCAAAGACATTAAACCCATTTATCGACCGCATTTTGTGGGAATCGCCGGCGCGGACGATCGGCCAATATCAATGGCGCGCGATTGTTTACACATTGCCGGCCCGATACGGCTCGGGCTTAAAGCGGTTTGATTTTCAGTTTCGCCGCGCGAGCGCTTTTGGCAGCGCGCCGGAGCTTTGGACTGACGCGCATGATTTTCCCGGCTATGCGCGTTATCTGCCCAATAACGGCTTGCCCAAAGAGCTTGCCGCCATGCGCGCGCGCTATGAAGACGACATCAATCCTGTCATGGGCATTATGCCGGTGACTAAGGGCGCGCAGCTCAGCTTTGATTTAGCGAGCTAGTGTCCGGCGATATTGGCCAGCACGGCCTGCGCCGCAGCGCGCGGGTCGATTGCGGCATTAATCGGCCGGCCGACGACAATATGGCTCGCGCCGGAATTGAGCGCATCATAGGGCGTGGCGACGCGTTTTTGGTCGCCTTTATCCCCGCCCGGCAAGCGGACGCCCGGCGTGACAATTAAAAAATCTTTCGGCGCGTCTTTGGCTATCGCCGCAGCCTCCAATGGGCTGGACACCACGCCGTCAATGCCGCAATCTGCGGCTTGCCCCGCCCGGCGCATGACGAGGGTCTGCGCGTCATCATGATAGCCGATGGCCTCTAAGTCTGCTTTGTCCAGTGACGTCAGTACCGTCACGCCGATAATTTTTAAATCTGATCCGGCTGCGCCTTTGGCGGCGGCGCGCATCACGTCCGGCCGCGCATGCACGGTCAGGATTTGCGCGCCAAAGCCGGCAACGCTGCGCACGGCTTTTTCAACAGTCGCGTCAATGTCGTGAAATTTGAAATCCAAAAACACATTCTTGCCGGCGTCAATTAACTCGCGCGCCAAATCCATCCCGCCAATGGGCAAAAGCTGCAGCCCGATTTTATATGACGACACGCTCTCGCCCAGAGTTTGGGTCAGGGCGCGCGCCTGCTCCACGCTCGGTAAATCAAGGGCGACATAGAGGCGGTCATCGGCAGAATAAAGAGACATGGATAGGCTAGCCTTTTCTGATTTTGTCACTGTTTTTACGCATAAGATAAAGCGCGGCGCTGTCCGGCAAAACTTTGCCAAGGGTCGCAATCATCTTGTTCACGCGCCCCGGGATAAAGACGGCCTTGCCGCGCTCTGTCGCGTCATAGGCGCTCTCGGCGACGTCATCGGCCTCCATCCACATGAAATCCGGCAATTTAGAGACGCCGTCGCGCGTCCCGTTCACGTCGTGAAATTCGCTGTAGGTAAAGCCCGGGCAAAGGGCGCAGACTTTGATGCCGGCCGACGCCAATTCTAAATTCAGGCTTTGGGAAAATTTAATCAGGAAAGATTTTATCGCGCTATAGGTCGTGTGTCCTTTACTGCCGGGAATATGCCCGGCGAGCGATGCGACATTCATAATATGCCCAAACCCGCGCTCTTTCATGCCCGGGATGACGCGGTGCGCGAGCTCGCACGGGCCGTTTAGCATCAGGTGCAGGCTGCCCGCATGAGTCTCCCAATCATTATCCGTATAAGCGCCCGGCAGGCCAAAGCCCGCATTATTGACCAGCCCGTCAATGACCTTGCCCTTGGCATGCACGCGGGCAATCAGCTTTTCATTCTGTGCCGGATCCGACAAATCCGCCGGCAGGATAAGGCTCTGCGTGCCGTAAGCGTCTTTCAGCTTGGTCGCCAGCTCAATCATCGGGTCTTCGCGCCGCGCCGCCAGCGCCAAATCCCAGCCATGGCGCGCATATTCGCTCGCCAGCGCCGCGCCGATGCCGGCCGACGCGCCGGTAATCAGGCAAAGCGGTTTATCCGAAACCCCGCCCATA
>CALLVD010000091.1 GCA_938010385.1 uncultured Robiginitomaculum sp. | reverse complement strand
GTGGCGGATGCGCAGGATTTGGCCGACAAAGTGGCCGGGCGCAAGGCGCTGTTTTGGACGGGCTTGGAATATCGCTACATGCCACCGGTCGCGCGCTTTATTGAGCGGGTGCACAGCGGCGAGGCCGGCGAGATTAAAATGCTCTCCATTCGCGAACACAGATTTCCGTTCTTGCCCAAAATCGGCGACTGGAACCGGTTTAATGAAAACACCGGCGGGACGCTGACTGAAAAATGCTGTCACTTTTTTGATTTGATGCGCGTGATTATGCGCGACGAGCCTGTGCGGATTTATGCGTCCGGCGCGATGGACGTAAACCATTTTGATGAACGCTATGACGGCCGCATGCCGGATATTTTAGACAATGCTTACGTCATTGTTGATTTTAAAACCGGCGCGCGGGCCGTGCTTGATTTGTGTATGTTCGCTGACGGCAGTCAGGAGCAGGAAGAGATTTACGCGCTCGGCGAGATCGGAAAATTGGACGTCAAAATCCCGTCCGGAAATATCATGTGGTCCCCGCGCGTCGGATTTAATAATCCAAAAAAGGTCGAAGTCGAGCACGTCGAAACTGATGAGGCGGCTATGAAAGCCGGCAGCCATCACGGCGCGACTTTCTTCCAGCTGTCGGCGTTTCACAACGCGCTTACCACCGGCGGCGCGCCCGTCGTTTCCGCGCTTGACGGATTGCGCAGCGTGCAAATGGGCGCCGCGGCGCATGAATCCATTGAGACCGGATTGCCGGTCGCGCTGGACTTTAATCAGGACTGAAGAAAACGCAGCATTTGCCGCTCGGTTTTTAGAAGCCCGCGTTTCGGCGCGTCTTTGACCTGCCCCGCAATATTATCTTCCGTCAGGCCGAGAATTTTCGGATGGATATAGCTCGAGCGGCAAATGGCCGGCGTGTTGTGCAATCGCGCCGCGGCCGCTTCGCTCATAGCCTTAATCGTCAGCGGGCCGTCTGCCTGCTGCGCGCATTCAAAAGCGGCGACGGATCCGTGCCAGGTGCGAAACGTTTTGGCCGTATAATCCTCGCCCAAATAGGCGTTCACTTGGGCGCTGTCGAGGCCGTAAATCTCGCCGTCTGCGCCGATATATTGAAAAATACGCCGGCCCGGCAAATCGTCAATGGATTGCAAAATCCGGCTCAGCGTTTTGTCGCGCACTGTCTTGCGCACGCGCTTTCCGCCCTTGGCTTTATAATCCAGCTTTATCCCGTCCGGCATAAATTTTACATGACGGCGGCGCAGCGTCCCCGCCCCGTAAGCCGCGTTGCGGTCATGCCCGACCCGCAGCGCGCCTTTGTCAATCAGGCGAACAACGGCCGCGCACACAAAATCTTTTCCGCCGTCCTCAGCGCGCAAATCCCGTGCAATTTTGCGGCGCAGGGCCGGCAGAGCCGCGCCGAAATCCGCTAGGTTGGAAAACTTTTGCCGGTCTCTGAACTCGCGCCATTTCGGATGATACCGATATTGCTTGCGCCCCGCGACGTCGCGGCCTGTCGCTTGGATATGCCCAAATTCATCCGCGCAAATCCAAACGTCTTCATAGGCCGGCGGCAGGCCGAGACCTGCAAACCGGGTCAGTGCAGCCTTGTTTTTGACGGGGGCGTTTTGGCTGTCAAAATAAACAAAGCTGTCGCCGGATTTTTTGCGCGTATAGCCGGGCTCTGAATCATCAGAATAGCGCAAAATTTCCGGCAATGATGACATAAGCGCTTTCTCAAAATTCAATATCGAGTCTATAACCCGTGAACGCCGTGCCGGGTTCCGCGGCGAGTTTTGCGAGGTTTGCCGTCTCGTTGGGGAGAAGGGGCGCGAAGCGCGGATGAGGGGACATAGAGACTGATTGAGAGGGAGGTGCTTTAACGCCGTATTCCCCTCACCCCACCCTCTCCCTCGGGTAGAGGGTGTGACTGAATAAAGTTAGGATAATTGAATGAGCATTTTTACACCGCACGACAGTCAACAATCCTACCCGTCAGGGCTGTTTCCGTCTGTCGTAACCGGCGGCGGAAGCCTTTCCGATTTTATCACCGCCAACAAACCCGCCATTGACGCCGGCCTGGCGCAGTCCGGGGCCGTGCTGTTTCGCGGCTTTGACGTGCCGGACGCGCACGCGCTGGACGATGCGATTCAGGCTTATGGCGAGCACGGATTTTCCTACGCGGACAGCCTGTCCAATGCGGTGCGGGTCAATATCACGCCGCGCGTTTTCACCGCCAATGAAGCGCCGCCGGATGTGTCGATATTTCTGCACCACGAAATGGCGCAGACGCCGCTTTATCCGGCCAAGCTGTTTTTCTATTGCGAGATTGCGCCGGGCGAAGGCGGAGCCACGCCGCTGTGCCGCAGTGATATTCTCTATGAGCGCCTGATGGAAACCGCGCCGGAAACGGCTGCGAAATTTGAGCGCGAAGGCGTGCGCTACACTAATGTCATGCCGCCCGCGCCCGACCCTGATTCGGGCCAAGGTCGCAGCTGGCGCGATACGCTCGGCGCGGCGGATAAGCCGGCCGCAGAGAAACGCCTTACCGATTTAGGTTACAGTTTTGTATGGATTCCGGATGATGTGCTGAAGGCAACAACGCCGGTTTTGGACGCGGTGCGCATCTTGCCTGACGGCCGCAAAGTGTTTTTCAACCAACTCATCGCCGCCTTTCGCGGATGGAAAGACGCCCGTAATGATCCGTCAAAATCCGTCACCTTCGGCGACGGCAGCCCGATTGATTTAGCCGTCATGCAGGACGCCATCAAAATCGCTGACGCGCTGTCTTATGATTTAAACTGGCAGGCGGGCGACGTCGCTTTGCTTGATAATTTCATCGTCATGCACGGACGCCGCCCCTACAAAGGCAAGCGCCGCGTGCTGGCAAGCTTGATTGGCTAGGCCTTGAGTTTGTTATTCTAAAGTGTAGATATTATCAATCTGAACAAAACCCGCATTGTTTCCGGATTCAATAAACGCTCTATAGGCGCTGTCGAACTCGTTTAAAAGCTGCTCCAACTTGGACTCAGATACTTGTTTGCGTTGCCAAGCCTCAGAACCATATTGAGCATTTTTATCATAGTTCCAGAAGATAATTTCTTCGTGGCCTGTAAAGTTTCGACCACAATGATTCATGAGCTGTGAGCTACTTGTAAGAAGCTTTTCAGCTTTTTTCGAATTTTTTTATTCGTGAATTTGTGAGTATCATCTCTTAGGAAATAAATTGCCGTTCGTACGGAGTTTGCGTCTGAGCTGCGGTAATATTTGGCATCCAAGTCATTTAGAAAAGAGTCAACAACATGCCATGGCACTATATTCTGTAACGCTTGAAACAGTGCTTTATCTTGCTTTGTTTAGCTCGATTCAATTCTTGATATATATTTATCAAGCACGAGAGCGCTTAATCCCATAAATACCAAACAAGTACCAAATATGGCGGGTAAGTTGCTCGTTCGTGTGAATCCTGCGGGTTCAAAAACTATCCGCCACGCAAGGTCCCAGAAGTTCGCCGAAATAAGTGATAATCCTACCAGTGAAACCCAAGACGCGGTCGAATGGATTTTTTCCCATCTTATTCTGAGATAAGCATCAATGGCGCCATTAATTAAGTTGTTCACTATATTTAAGCCTCAAACTCGCTTGCATCGGCAAAGGCGAGGCGGAAGGCTTCGCGGGATTTGACGCGCTTCATATAGGCTTTAAATACTGCGTCGCGGCACAGGCCGTAGGCGCCGGCCCAATTAATATTATAGCCGGTAATAATATCGGCAGTCGTGAAGTGATCACCGCAAATATAATCGTGCTTTTCCAATCGCGCGCGCAATTGCGGTGCGATTTCATTGTCTATCTTGCCTTTGTTCATGGACAGCATGGCCTCGCTTCGGATTCTCCCGGGCAGCAGATCATTATGCAGGCGAATTTGCCAAAGCATCATGTCCATCCACGCCGCGCCGAAATACAGCATTTGCCGGTAATCAGCGGCAGCAACCGGGTCAAAGGCGTCCGGACCTAAGCCGGCCGCCGGATAGAGATCGGTCAGAAAGGCGAGCATAGCGCCGCTCTCAATCATGGTCTGCTCGCGCCCGTCGGTATAGGTAATGTCCAGCACCGGCACGGCATGGTTTGGGTTCTTGGCCATAAACCCGGCGGCCATGCCGTCGCCGCGCATCAGGTCAAGCTTCACCGTTTCAAATCCGTCAATGTGACCGCCAAGCTCCAGCTCATGCAGCAGCCACTTCACCCGCGCACTTCGCGAAATCGGATAGTGATACAAGGTGAGCGATTTAATCGGATTTTTCATCATTTAAAAATGACCGCGGGGCCCGTGCGTTGCAAGCCCTGTTTTTGTTCAACAGCCATTCATGTTAAAATCCTACAAATCGTTAATCTTTTAATCAGGGGGACTGAAATGGAAAATTTTTTAGATAAACTAAGCGTTGAAGGGCTTCAAACGTCCGGCGTTTGGGATATGGGCATCAACGTATTGATAGCCTTGGCTATACTTATCGTGGGTCTTTGGGTGTCAAAGCGAGTTCAAAAGCTCATAGTATCAATGGGTATTAAAAGCCCGCATCTTGACGAAACATTGTTTAAGTTTCTGGCGTCAATCGCGCGTTATATCATTATGGCGTTTGTTATTCTCGCCATCTTGGGCCGTTTCGGCGTTGAAACCACATCAATTATCGCTGTTCTGGGTGCCGCATCTTTGGCCGTTGGTTTGGCTTTGCAAGGCTCGCTCAGCAATTTAGCCGCCGGCGTCATGCTGATGCTGTTCCGCCCGTTCAAGGTCGGAGACTTTGTCGACGCAGCCGGCAAGTTCGGTAATGTGGAAGAAATTTCACTGTTTACGACAATCCTGCAAACTTTCGACAATCAGCAGATTATTATTCCGAACGGTAAAATCTGGGGTGAGCAGATCATCAACCACAGCCACCATCCGGTTCGCGGTGTCGAAATGAAGTTTAACGTCGCCTATGACGATGACATCGCCAAAGCGAAGAAAGTTATTCTTGATGCCGTTCTGGCTAACGAGCACGTCAAATCTGATCCGGCGCCGTTCATTGAGGTTGAAAACCTGACAGAGCGCGCGACTGAAGTCTTGGTCCGTGCCTTTACAGACGGCGCGCATTATTTCGATGTTCGCTACTCTCTGCCACAGCAAGTTCTGACGGCGCTGGGCAAGGCGAAAATGACAACGCCTTACCCGCGTACAAAGATCGACATGATGAAATAAACACAGATATTTCCACGCATATTGGAAACTCAAAAGGCCCCGGGCAAGCGCTCGGGGCCTTTTTGTATCTTCGGATTTTTAAAGGTTTCAGTCTTTATTCGACTGTCAACAATCCGGCCGGTTCCGCGGCCTTGAGCATGGCCGCTTGCAGTTTTTCAAATGCGCGGGCCTCGATCTGGCGAATGCGTTCACGCGAGACTTTGTAGACTTGCGCAAGCTCTTCCAATGTTTCCGGATTATCAGACAGGCGACGCCGCGTCAGAATATCCTGCTCGCGCTCATTAAGGTCAGCCATCGCGTCGCGCATCAATTCCATACGCGCGTCATATTCCTGGGCCTCGCCGAGAACGTCGTCTTGGCCCTGAAAGTCTTCATCTTCCAGCCAGTCCTGCCATTGCCCGCCGCCGTCTTCGCCGCCGACCGTGACATTGAGCGAGGCATCGCCGCCTGTCATACGACGGTTCATAGAAATAACTTCGCTTTCTTTGACGTTCAAAGAGGTGGCGATTTTTTCAACATCTTCCGGCTTCATATCGCCGTCTTCCAGCGCTTTCATTTCGCCCTTCATGCGGCGCAAATTGAAAAACAGTTTTTTCTGCGCGGCGGTCGTGCCCATTTTTACAAGGCTCCAAGAGCGCAAGACATATTCCTGAATAGAGGCGCGAATCCACCACATGGCATAGGTCGACAGGCGAAAGCCTTTGTCCGGGTCAAACTTCTTAACCGCCTGCATCAGGCCGACATTGCCCTCTGAAATCACTTCGCCGATCGGCAAGCCATAGCCGCGATAGCCCATGGCAATTTTCGCCACAAGCCGCAGATGAGACGTCACCATTTTTTCAGCCGCCTGCGTGTCGCCGGTCTGCTGAAATTTCTTGGCGAGCATAAATTCTTCATCCGGCTTGAGCATGGGATATTTGCGAATTTCGGACAGATAGCGTGACAGGCCCTGCTCAGGCGACAGGGTCATCGACATTTTCATATTGCCGCCGGCCTTTTGCTCCGGCGTCAATTCCGTACGTTTCACCAGCGCCGTGCTCGGCTTATAAGTCTGTGTGTGTTTGGCCATAAATTCCTCCGAGCGATAAATATAGGTACGCGCGCAGCGGTTTAAAGGTTGCACGCGATTTTTTCGCTCATCCGCCTAATCAAACAGCGGCGTGGACAGGTAGCGCTCGGCAAAGCTCGGAATGACAGTGACAATGCGTTTGCCCTTCATTTCCGGCAGATTGCCTGCGACCAGCGCCGCCGCAATGGCCGCACCGGAGCTGATGCCGACCGGCACGCCGTCTGCGGCGGCCACATGCTTGGCCGTGCCGAACGCTTCGTCATTATCGACTTTAATCACACGGTCAATCAGATCGGTATTGAGCACATCCGGGATAAAGCCCGCGCCAATGCCTTGAATTTTATGGGGGCCTTTGGTGCCTTCTGAAATCATCGGACTGCCGACCGGCTCGACCGCAATAATTTGGCAATCGGGATTTTTCTCTTTGAGAAACTTGCCCGCGCCGGAGAGCGTGCCGCCGGTGCCGACGCCGGCGATAAAGGCATCCACCTGTCCTGCGCAATCATTCCAAATCTCAGGCCCGGTCGTCTTATAGTGAATGGCCGGATTGGCGGGATTGACAAATTGCCCGGCCTGCACCGCGCCCGGCGTACCGGCGCAAATCTCATCGGCTTTGGCGATTGCGCCGGGAATGCCGCCGGCGGCCTCGGTCAAAACGAGCTCTGCACCCAGAAGCTTCATCATTTTGCGCCGCTCAATACTCATTTGCTCCGGCATGACGAGTATGGCTTTATAGCCCTTGGCGGCGGCGGCAAAGGCCACGCCGATGCCGGTATTGCCGGATGTCGGCTCAACAATCGTGCCGCCGGGTTTCAGTGCGCCGCTTTCCTCAAGACTTTCAATCATGGCCAGACCGATACGGTCTTTGACAGACGCGATGGGGTTAAAAAACTCCAGCTTAAAGACCAAATCGGCGCCCACGCCTTTACTGATATTAGGCAGGCGCACCAAGGGCGTATTGCCCACAGTCTGCATTATATTGTCGTAGATCTTGCCGCGAATAAGGTCGGTCATGGTCGCTCCGTTAAAGTTGAGATCTTAACTTAAGGGCGGCCCCGGCAAATGTCCGGTGAGAAAAAATTAATCGCAACGTCCGGAACCGAATAGGGGGCAGGGCGTATTATTGGTGTAACAAGGAGAGAATTATGAAAAAGACACTCAAGACTGTCACCACATTTACGCTTGTCAGCGCGGCTGTGCTCGCGGCAGCTTGCGCAACCGTTGAAGGCGCCGGCAAAGATATCGAAAAGGCGGGTGAAAAGCTTCAGGAAGTTTCTGAAAAGAATAACTAGACCTTTAAAAACATGTTTTCGGCTGAGCAGTTCCTCCCCCGGCAAACTCCCGAAAACCAAAGCCGGCCTTTTCGTCCCTGAAAGGCCGGCTTTTTCTATTTGAGGGCGGCAGACAGAGGCCCTTAAGCCCCATGATCCCGAAGTTTCTTCAATTTTGATGCAATAAAGAACATGCCGATAGCAATGTAAAAAAATCCGACCGCATAACCGAATATACGAATGCCGCGGTCAACATGAGGGGCTTCGCTCGCGTCGATAATACGGCGGGCAGCAAGTACATACGCTGTTATCAGAGTTGCGAAAGCTAAAAGCGGGAACAGCGCCATGGCCGCTCCTGATATTTCCGGCTTGATGTCATTAATTGGTGAGTCAAGTATTCTGCTAATGCCGCTAAAAACTATAAAAAAAGCAAAAAATGCGCAAATCAAAATAACTGTAATGATTTTTTGGTTCGGTTTATCCAATCGCTCAGAGGCGAATGCGTTCGCCAAGTGAACCCATAGCAAATTCGGAACTATCATCAACATACACCCCAAAACATATACGGGTGCTGTGAAAGACGTTGTCTCGGTATACATGGCGAAGCTTGTTAAGGTTAAACCTAAAAACATAATGATCCACGAAATAATAATGTACCGGGCCATGCCTTTACTTCACTCCCGTCGAGCCAAAACCGCCCGCGCCGCGCGCCGTATCCGACAGTTCATCGACAGCCGTAAACACGGCCTGCGTAATCGGGGCGATGATCATTTGAGCGATGCGTTCGCCGCGCTCTATGACGAAATCGTCTGCGCCGTGATTAATCAGCAAGACTTTGACCTC
>CALLVD010000090.1 GCA_938010385.1 uncultured Robiginitomaculum sp. | reverse complement strand
CGCAGTTCTTCGCCGAGCATGGGAGGGTTGGTCTTGCGGGTGGACACGACTGTAACGCCGACCCCTTTATTTTGCACAGCCTCAACAAGGGCGCGAAAATCCCCGTCGCCTGAAAACAGGATGACCCGGTCCAGATGGTCCGCCATGCGCAGCATATCAACGGCGATTTCGATATCCATATTGCCTTTGACGCGGCGACGCCCCTCGCGGTCGGTGACTTCCTTGGCCGGCTTAGAAATGACGTGATAGCCGTTATAGTCCAGCCAATCGATAAGCGGGCGCAGGGCGGAATAATCATCACGCTCAAATATCGCTGTGTAATAATAAGCCCGCACCAAATGCCCTTGCCCTGCGAAATGCGCGCGCAGCTTTGTGTAATCAATATCGAAATTAAGGCCCTTTACTGATGAATAAAGGTTGGCTCCGTCGATAAAAAGCGCAATACGCTGAGGGGACACTTCGGCCATAGGGCTGCCTGTTTGGTGAAAATTATGACTGTCTATATCGCCCTTGGCGCTAATTTGTCGAGCGAAGATGATGCCGGCCGGTCTCTGATGCCGGCGCAAACCTTTGCCGCTGCTGCGAGCGCTTTGGCAGAGCAGGGCGCGACCGTCACCGCCATGAGCGGTTTATGGCAAAGCCCCGCCTGGCCCCCGGGAAGCAACCAGCCGGATTACATCAATGCTTGTGCGCGGGTAAAAACGCATTTGGACGCGCGGCAAACGCTCCGCGCCCTGCACAATGTAGAGCGCGCCTTCGGACGCAGGCGCAGCGTTAAGAATGCCGCGCGGCCGCTGGATTTGGACCTGCTGGATTATCGCGGGCAGATTATCGACGCGCCGGATATAGAAATCCCGCATCCGCGTATGCTGACGCGCGGCTTCGTGCTGTTTCCGCTGGCGGATATTGCGCCTGATTGGGTTGACCCCATAAAAAAGCGCGCAATCTCAGATTGGATTGCGCGCCTTTCTTTAGACGATGTTATGCCGATGAAACGGCTTTAAATCATTTTACTTAAGTGTGTAGACAATCGCGCCGCGCGTGATTGTGTCCGTCTTTTCACGGCCGACAGGGACGTCTGTGTGATGATCAACGCGAACGCCGAATTTTGCTGACAGATTACCGGCAAGCTGGGCCGAAATGCCGGCGTCATTCCAAATGTAAGTATCTGAAGATGATGTCAGGATTTCACTGTCATTGTAAAAGCTGACGGCGTCATTGAAAGCGTAGTCAAATTCAGAACCGAAACGGGCGGCAATTTCGCCTTCTTCAACACTGCCAATAAAGCCCGGCGTGCCAAACGTACCGACAGATCTTGTTTCTTGGCTGCGATAACCCAGGCCTGCTTCCACATTCCAAAGGGTAGGCTCTGTGACCAGCACTTTGTAGCCCAAGCCGGCGCCGGCGTAATAGCCGGTTTCAAACGCGCCGAAATCGTCTTTAAAATAGCTCACGTTACCGAATGCATAAGTGCGGTCATTAAAGTCGCGGTCAAGTTGATAACCCAAGAACAGGCGGTTCTTTGTGTCTGTTCCGGACACGCTGCCCAGATCATAGTTCGCATCAAACTTATTGCGGTAAATGCCGTCAGTTTTTGTCAGAGCAAGACCAAGGCCGACATCCGTTGTTTCAGTGTTACCTGATGTTGTTGAGCCGGAAAGGCTGGCATCGCCGCTCCATCCGTCCAGAATTTGTGCTTGGGCCGGAACAGCAAACGCTGCGGCAACACAAACTGCTGTCATTGTTTTCATAAAAGTTTTCATTCTCAGTCTCCAAAAAATCAAGCCCGTCTCGGGCGTGCGCGGGGAATAAGCCGGCTATACTTAATGCAAGGTGAACGTAAGGTTGAGCAGCCTGAACAATTCGTCCTGTCCGGCTCTTGCAGTGGGCGCGATTTAGCTTTATAGGTTCGGCGAATCTGGCGCAGATATCTGCGCCTTTTTGTATTGGAGAATTTATGGCTCGCGTTACTGTTGAAGATTGCATCGAGAAAGTCCCGAACCGTTTTGATTTGCTTTTGCTGGCCGCTCACCGCTCGCGCAACATTTCTGCCGGTGCGCCGCTGACCGTTGATCGTGACAATGATAAGACCGCTGTTGTTTCCTTGCGCGAACTTGCGGCGGAGACGCTTGATCTGGACGATCTGCGCGAAAGCCTTGTGACGAACCTGCAGCGCGTCATCACAGACGATGATATGCCGGACGAGCCGGAAGAGGTCGTCGTTGCCAATCTTGAGCACGCGCCCGAAGCGCCTGCTGAAATGTCCGAAGCTGATCTGCTGCGCGCGCTGCAAAGCGACCGTGATAACGGCCCGGATAACCGTTTCTAGGCCGTCTTGGCTCTCACTGATATTAAGCCGCTCTGTTTCAGGGCGGCTTTATTTTTAGGTCAATCGCCAAAATCTGCGCTTACCCCCAATAATCAGGCGTAAAGCACTGGCCTAATTCGTTAATTGCTGTTAACTCACGCTCGCAAGAGCTTTGGAGATTCCGCTATGGAAATACGCGAAGGACTGACCTTCGACGATGTGCTGTTGCAACCCCGCGCATCCGACATTATCCCGGCCGATGCCGACCTGACGACGCGACTGACGAAGGGGATTACCCTGCGCGCGCCGCTGATTTCGGCGGCTATGGATACGGTGACAGAGGCCTTGTTGGCGATCGTCATGGCCCAAGCCGGCGGTATCGGCGTCATTCACCGTAATATGACCGATGAAGAGCAGGCCGAAGAAGTCCGCAAAGTTAAGCGGTTTGAATCAGGCATGGTGGTCAATCCGGTGACCATTCACCCCGAGGCCACATTGGACGAGCTGCGCGCTCTGGCCTCTCATCACCAAATTTCCGGCATTCCTGTCGTTGAAAAGTCCGGCAAGCTTGTCGGCATTGTTACCAATCGCGATGTGCGTTTTGCCCGCGACGGCAGCGAGTTGGTCGGTAATCTGATGACCCGCGAACTGGTCACGGTCAAAGAGGGCACAACAGACGAGGAAGCACAGACCTTGCTGCATAAGCACCGCATTGAGCGTGTTTTGGTTGTCGATGACGCCTATCGCTGCGTCGGTTTGATTACTGTCAAGGATATGGAGAAGGCCAAGAGCTCTCCCAATGCCTGTAAGGATGATAAAGGCCGCCTTCGCGTCGCGGCGGCGTCGACTGTCGGTGATGCCGGCTATGCGCGCTGCGAAGCTTTAATCGACGCCGGCGTTGACGCGGTCGTTATTGATACCGCTCACGGCCATTCGATTAAAGTGATTGAACAGGTCGCGCGGCTTAAGAAAAACCACGATATTCAGGTCATTGCAGGCAATGTTGCGACATTTGACGCGACAAAAGCTTTGGTTGACGCCGGCGCGGACGCTGTGAAGGTCGGCATCGGTCCCGGATCTATCTGCACCACCCGCATTGTTGCCGGTGTCGGCGTGCCGCAATTAACGGCCATTATGGACAGCGTGCGCGCCGCGAAAGAGGCCGGCGTGCCGATTATCGCGGATGGCGGGATTAAATATTCCGGCGATATGGCCAAAGCGCTCGCCGCCGGCGCGGAAGCCTGCATGGTCGGATCGCTGCTGGCCGGAGCCGAAGAGACGCCCGGCGAGACATTCCTGTTCCAAGGGCGGTCTTATAAATCCTATCGCGGCATGGGCAGCGTCGCCGCTATGGCGCGTGGCTCGGCGGATCGGTATTTCCAAAAAGAAGTCAACGATACGATGAAGCTGGTCCCGGAAGGGATTGAAGGCCGCATTGGTTACAAAGGCCCGGCCGCGCCAATCCTGCATCAATTACTCGGCGGGGTTCGCGCATCTATGGGTTATACGGGCAGCCGCACAATTGCTGATTTCCATCAGAACGCCTTGTTTGTGAAGATTACAAACGCCGGTCTGAAAGAAAGTCACGTTCATGACGTGGCGATTGCGCGCGAAGCGCCGAATTACTCACAAGGTTAAGTTTATGTCCCACCCACTTGTTTTGCCTATGCTTTTGCAGATGGTCTTGGCGTTTTGCATCCTGCTGACGCTCGCGCCGCGCCGCATCAGCGCCATAAAGAAAGCGGGCGGTATTAAAGGTTTGGTGAAAGCCGGCGGTTTCAATCAAAAGCTGATCAATCACAGCGATAATTTCAAAAACCAGTTTGAATTGCCCGTGATTTTCTATGCGCTTTGCCTGCTGTTTATCGCGACAGGAACAGTGTCGCAGGGGGCCGTGATTGCGGCCTGGGTGTTTGTGGTCTCGCGCATCGTGCATACGCTTATTCAAACGACCAATAACGTCATCTTCCCGACGCGGTTTTTAGTGTTTCTGGTCGGCGCTGTTGCGTTGATGGTTATGATTGGCGTCGCTCTGACGAAGGCACTGTAATGAAACTCGGGGGCCGCGTTCAGGCGGCGATTGATGTTCTGACCGATATCGAAACGCAGCATACGCCGGCGACGGACGCGCTTCGCGATTGGGGCAAGGCGCACCGCTTTGCCGGGTCTAAAGACCGGTCCTTTATCGGCAATGTCGTCCATGACGCCCTGCGTCAAAAGTCGAGCCTGGGCTGGAAAATGGGCGCAGATACACCGCGCGCCATCGCCCTTGGCAATATGGTGCTTAACTGGGGCATTACTGTCGACAATCTTAAAGCTGCCTTTGCTGATGATGTTCATGCGCCAAAGCCGTTAACAGCGGCCGAGGACAAAGCGCTGCGCTCCGGCGGGCAATCTTTGGACTTGGCTCCGGATTGGGTGCGCGCCGATATTCCGGAATGGATTTGGCCGGCATTTGAAGCCAATTTTGATGAAGACGCCGTGGCGGAAGGGCAGGCCATGGCGACCCGCCCGCCGCTGGATTTACGGGTCAACACAATCAAGATGACGCCTCAAGCCGCGCTGGAAAAGCTGTCCGAGTTTAACATCGGGCCAAGCCCGATTGTTCCGACGGGCCTGCGGTTTGATGCGCCGGCGGCCGAAGGGCGCTTGCCCAATGTGCAGCCGGAAGCGATTTTCCAAACCGGCGGCGTCGAAATTCAGGACGAAGGCTCGCAAATTGCGGCGCTTCTGGTCAATGCCAAGCCCGGCGAGACTGTGCTTGATTTCTGCGCCGGCGGCGGAGGCAAATCCCTTGCTCTGGCCGCAGATATGCAAAACACGGGTAAAATCTACGCCTATGACGTGGATAAGCGCCGCCTTGCGCCGATTTATCAGCGCATGCTGCGCGCCGGCGCGACCAATATCGAGGTGGTAGAGCCACCGGAGGGTAATCTGCGCCGCCTTAAAGGCAAGATGGATAAAGTTTTGATTGATGCGCCGTGCACAGGGGCAGGGACATGGCGCCGGCGTCCGGACGCGAAATGGCGTTTGTCCGAAGACACGCTGCAAATGCGCAATAACCAACAGCGCAAAGTTCTGGAATCTGCCCATGAGTTTGTCAAAGACGGCGGCCTGCTGATTTATGTGACCTGCTCACTTCTGGCGGAAGAAAACGAAGCGCAGGTTTATGCGTTTCTCGAAGAACATCCCGAGTTTCAAATCCTGTCGGCCGGCGAAGTCTGGGAAGATAAATTTGGCACAGACGGACCCAAGCCATGGTCTGCGGACGGCTGCACAGTGACGCTGACGCCGGCCTCAACGAACACAGACGGATTTTTCTTCTCTGTTATGGAGAAGGGCGGCATTGACGCCAATAAGGGCTATCGCCCTGAAGACGATTAAGGACTGACTATGACGATTGCGTCTGAGGCCCATGAACGGGCACTGATTATTGATTTTGGCTCACAAGTGACGCAGTTGATTGCGCGGCGTTTGCGCGAAAGCGGCGTTTATTGCGAAGTGCACCCGTTTAACCGCGTCGACGGTGATTTCCTGAAGTCCTACAATCCGAAAGCCATTGTTCTGTCCGGCGGTCCGAGCAGCGTGACCGACAAGGGCAGCCCCCGCGCGCCCCAAGCCGTGTTTGACCTTGGCGTGCCGATACTTGGCATTTGCTACGGTCAGCAGACCATGATGGAGCAGCTTGGCGGTAAGGTTGAAACCGGCGAGAGCGGCGAGTTTGGCCGCGCCTTTATTCAGCCGGTGGCCAAGACGCCTTTATTTGACGGCATGTTCGATGTCGCGCCGGCGGACGGCGAAGAAGTTTGGATGAGCCACGGCGATCACGTCGCAAAAATGGCGCCCGGCTTTGAGGTCTTGGCAACGTCGCCCGGCGCGCCGTACGCGGTTATCGGCGACAAAAGCCGTCACTTCTACGGAACGCAGTTTCACCCCGAAGTCGTCCACACGCCGCGCGGCGAACAAATGCTGCGCAATTTCACCCACGGCATTGCCGGGATGAAAGGCGACTGGACGATGCAGGCGTTTCGCGAAGAAGCGATTGCAAAGGTCCGCGCCCAGGTTGGTGACGGCAAAGTTATTTGCGGCCTGTCGGGCGGTGTGGACAGCTCTGTTGTTGCCGTGCTTCTCCATGAAGCTATTGGCGATCAGCTGACCTGCGTGTTTGTTGATACCGGCATGATGCGCAAGGGCGAGGCGGACGAAGTGGTCTCTCTGTTCAAAGAGCATTACAATATGAACTTGGTTCATGTGGATGCGGGCGACGAGTTTTTGGATTTGCTCGACGGCGTTGATGATCCGGAAAAGAAGCGCAAAATTATCGGCGGGACTTTTATCGATATTTTTGAGCGAGAAGCCAAAGCGGTCGGCGGGGCGAAATTTCTGGCGCAGGGCACGCTCTATCCGGACGTAATCGAATCGGTCTCTTTTGATGGCGGGCCTTCGGTCACGATTAAGTCTCACCATAATGTCGGCGGCTTGCCGGAACGTATGGATATGGATTTGGTTGAGCCGCTGCGCGAGCTGTTCAAAGATGAGGTGCGCGCTCTTGGGCGCGAGCTTGGCCTGAACGACACATTTGTCGGGCGTCATCCCTTTCCGGGGCCGGGTCTTGCGATTCGGTGTCCGGGGCTGATTACGCGTGATAAGCTGGACGCCCTGCGCGAAGCGGACGCGATTTACCTTGATGAGATTAAAAAAGCGGGCCTTTACAATGTGATATGGCAGGCTTTTGCAGCGATTTTACCGGTCAAAACCGTCGGCGTTATGGGCGACAGCCGCACTTATGAGCGGGTGTTAGCTCTGCGCGCGGTGACCTCTACGGACGGGATGACGGCGGATTACTATCATTTTAATCATGAGTTTTTGGGCCGTACGGCAACCAGAATTATCAATGAAGTCAAAGGGATAAACCGGGTTGTTTACGATATCACGTCTAAGCCTCCGGGAACGATTGAATGGGAATAGGGGCTTTGTTCATGGCCTCGCCGGACCCCCTCAGCCTCGCTGCGCTCGACAGCTCCCCCAAACCGGGGGAGCGGGGCATTCACTCAAACCGCATCTATCCCACCCGCTCCCCCGGTTTGAGAGAGCTGTCCGTAGCGTTTGTCGAAACCCGGGGACTAAGGGGGCAGCGATACCGCAAAGGCGCCCAATCGCCTGCAATTAAATTTCCCCCCGTTAACCGTCAAATGACGAAGTTTCAACGGCTTAGCGGCGCGAAGCTCAGATTGCGCTTAACCTGTCATTATCAGCATTTAAACCCTTTTCGGGCACTGTGTATTTAAGCGGCAAAGACCGCAATTATGGTGTAAATGGGTGGTGATGTTGAAAACAACAGACCAAATTAAAGTAATCGTCTTGGCGGCTGCGCTTTATTGCGCCGGCCCATCCGGATATGCGCAAAACACGGCCCAGCCTGCAGATGCAGGCCCCGTTTTGCTTGAGATTATTGATGGAGATACGGCTTTTGCCGTAGATCAAGACCGCGGAAAAGCGTGGTGGATTATCGGCGAATGTCGCCGTGAAATCCCTATGCAAAGCACTGCGGCCGACCAATCAGCAGGCGGTGATGCCTTGCTTTTATCCCGGAAAATTACGGACGATGTGACGATCGGACGACGCCAAATTGCGCTCACACAGCAATTTCGCTTCAACCTCACCCCGGCGGCCGCTACGGTCGAGGTGTATAATTCCGTCCGGGGAGGCTGGGCCCAAGTGCCTGTGCGTGTGAATGATGCCTGTGCATCGAATGCCGTTTGCCAAGCTAAGATGGAATTACCTGACTGCTAAGCCGTGCGCCGCGAGCGTTCCGTTATGCAGTCAATGCTGCGCTTTTGGGCGTGGTCGGCGCTTGTCCTGTGGGTTGCGTTCTCTGCGTCCACCTTTGCCGATACGGCCGAGCCGGCTGAGGTTGCCGAAGTCGTCGCCGCCAAGCCGGCCGAGCTTCCTGCTATTAAAAACAAGCTGATTGCGACGCCGGAGCCTGACCTGAAAGTCATGGTTGAAGGCCAATCGGTCAATGACGCCGGCGTTGTGCGTAATCAGGACGGCCACGTCTTTGTGCGCGCAGAGCCTATCTTTGCTGCGCTGAACGATGATTATGAATATGACGCCGGCGAGGGCGCATTGATTGTTCGTCGTTCACAAGACGGCGTGGTCATGGAGCTTTACACCAATGACGGTCTTGTTAAGGCCAATGGCAAGCCCATCGGCAAGCTGCGTATATTCGGCGAAGTCACATCTGACAGCATCACCCTAACACCCAATGCCATTGCCGTCTTGGCCGGCGCAAAGCCCAAGCATGATAAAATGACGGGTATTTTGCACTTTGAACTGGATGCCCGCCTGCGAGTCGCCAGCGGTTTTCAGCTTTATATCGACGATCAGTTATTGATTATTGACGGCCCGCAAGCCAAATCCGTGGGGCCTGTTTTGCTGCTCCCGCTTCTGCCCATTGCCAAAGAGCTTGGCCATTATACCCAAGTCGCCCCTGATTTTAGCAGCGTCACCATTCGCCGCGCCCAAGACAGTGCAACATTTGAAATGGATTTAAATACCGGTTTGGTCAAGCAGGGCGGTCGTCCGATTGGCGTATCGAAAGACGTGACCTATATCGATGCCGTCAATCTGCTGCTCCCGGTCAGCGCGATTGAAACTCTGACAGGTACGCATATCAAGGTCGAAGCAGGTACGGACCGCGTGGATATCCGCCTTGATGACCGGTTGACCGATTCTATCGCCCCCGTGGACCGGGTAGAAGATTTGGCCGCCAAAGAGCCTTTAACCGTAGAGCGTCTGGCTTTTCATGTCGGTGCTGACACCATAAACGAAGTCAGCTCGACATTCCGAATGAAGAAAATCAATGGGCGCATTCGATATGAAGTCCCGGATTTGCCCGAAAGCGCAGGAGAGCTTGAACCCAGTTGGCTCTCTTTGGACTACAGGCACTTGGATGGCGCTTATGGCTCTGTCGGTGACCTGACGGCCGACCTTCGTCAACTGGACGGGGTCGGCCTTCGGCGTGTTCGGGGCATCAGCGTGACCAAAGAATCTAAAGATGCCCGTTGGTCCGGCGTTATTGGCGCGCCCGTCATCGGCGCGGCGCAAATCAGTGACGATCAATCCCGCCTTAAATTTGGCGGCATTGCTGCCGGCTTGCGCTATGCCGACAAAGCCGGATGGGAAGCGGGTGTCTCTCTGAAAGAAGACAGCCTGTCCGGTGACCAAATGGCTGTTCTGTCTGCAATCTCAGGAAAGCTGGGGCGCATACAAAATGCTAATAAAAGCTGGGACTTAAACGCTGACCTTGGCGTATTTAACGGTCCGGCTCGCGATAAATCCGTCGATGTGCGCCTGCGCGGCACAGGCCGCTATCAAGTGACTGAGCAGCTCGATATTGACGCGACAGTTTCCTACACCGGCGCAGAGTTTCTGCGTAACGATTTGGATGCCGAAGACTTGGCAGAAAGCCTGATTGAAGGCGAAGACAATCAAGTTACGGAAACGATACCGGATGCGCGGCGCAAAGGGGCTGACCAAATGACGGTCTCTGCCTTTACCCATTACAGCGCCGGGAAAGATTTCGGCGTTTTAAAGCATCCCGGCGTATCGGCGCGCGTGCAAAAATCCGTAATCGGCGTCAGCACCGGCAGCGAGAGCCGCGTTGATACGCTCAGCTATGGCGCAACGGCCAGCGCGACGATTGGCGAGAAGGGCCCGAATGTAACGGTGGACTACACGGCCTATAGCCAAGAGTTTAAAGCCGACCCGGCACAGGATGAAACCGGATCCGCGCTGAGCGTGCGCGCTTATCAGACCTTTGAGCACGCATCCGTGCGCGGTCAATATACAAGCCAAGTCATAAACGGCGGCGATGCCCGGCAGAGAGCGGATATTTCAATAAACGCAAAACCTGTTACGTTTCAGGGAACTAAAGAATCAAGTTTACGCATTGCGCCATCTGTATCGGCGTCTTGGTCGCCTGCGGGTACATTCGCCCGCGGCGGCGTTGTCGCCCATGTGGACTCCGGGCAAATCTTTGGCCCGAAAACCAGAGCGCAGGCCAGCCTCGGGGTGCTGCAACCGTTTGGCGGCGATGAAAACTCCAAGGCCGACAGCTATTTTACGATGTCTATCGGCCGGCAGCTTAAGATCAATGATAATCTGGCGCTGTCATTGGCTTACCGCAATGACCTTAAGGGCGAGCAGCGTTTCGGCATACATCTGGATGGCCGCTATGATTTTAATGAGGCGCGCAAATATAAGAAAACCGAAGACGGTCGGGGCGTCCTTAAAGGTCGCGCTTTCCTCGATAATAACCGTGACGGCATAAAGCAGGAAGACGAACCCGGCATTGGCGGCGCAATTGTACGCATTAAAGGCGCGGGGCGTAAATTGGCGCTTAAATCAGACAGCGCCGGCTATTTTACTGTGCAAAATATCAAGCAAGGTATTCATGAAGTCAGCATTGACGCGCGCAGCTTGCCGCTTGGCTATGCGCTGTCTGAAGATATTCTGAGCCGCGCCACGGTACGCGAAGGATTTATCACGGATATTGACTTGCCGATTGTGCAGCGTGGTCAGATTCGCGGCTTTGCCTTTGTCGACAGTGACGCAGACGGTCAGTACCGCAATTCCGAAAGCCGGTTGGAAGGCGCGCGTCTGCGCCTGGTTTCCACGTCTGATTCCGGTGAGGAATACGAAGCTGTATCGACAAGTTTTGGACAATACGCGTTCGATGACTTACCGCCGGGTGACTATTCGCTGAGCATTGTGGCGACAAATTCCCCGGACGCTGCGCCGGGCGAGCCAGTCTTAGTCACATTGGCGGGCAGTGAAGATTTGATGACCCGGGCCCCCATAGGCGCTGTTGCGGTCAGCCGCAAAGAACTGGCGGTCAAAGAGCCGCCGCCGGATAAAACCGAGCAGGGCGAGAAGACGGGCGTAAAAACGCCCGCGCCGCCCCCTTAACCCAACACCAAACTCGGCGCGTTCTTCATTGAACGCGCCATTTTTTTGATTTTGGCGAAAAGGGTCGTTTACGGATTAACGTTGGCTTCGCGGTAAAACTCGAAAAGCACATCAATATTAAGCTCGCCGACGCCCATAGACAGGTCGTAGTCCGGCATTTCATACAGGAAATCGATACGCACAGTCTGATCGCCCAAATCACCGCTGCTTTGCCGTATGCCTTGACGGCGTCCGAAATGGATAAGGCGCTGCGCCACGCCGGTCATATCGCCTAAATCGTCGACGGCATTGATAATGGTGATGTTTGAATTATTGGCGCGATTGCCAAATTGAAACCCGTCATCATTGCCTTGGGTGACCACATCGGTTGAAAGCTTTATATCGCCCAAAGTAATCGTGTTTTGAAAATCGCCGCTGACTTGGGCGATAGACGCCAGAGCGCGCAGAGAAAACCGCGTATTGCGAGAGGTAATCCAAAAGCTGTGGGAGTAGCGCTTGCCGTTACCGTCAAGCATGACGTCCGTCGCGGAAGACAGGGAAAACGCCGACAGCGTATCAGAGGCGTCCAAGTATCCGTCTGCGCTGCTGACCGACTCAGAGACCGTGCTGCCGTTTTGGGTAATCCCCATGGCAAAGCCTTGCCCGGCGCCTAACGTCGACGGGGCCAGATCTGTTGTGCCGGTGGTACGCAAGTTTTGGAAGTTTGGATAAAAGCTGTCCATTTTTTGCCCGAAGCCGACGCAGCAACTTTGCGAGGCAAAGATCCAGTTGTCATAAATGTCATAGGTTTCGGTGTCGTAAGCGACGGCGCAGCCATAGGTGCGGCACCAGAAATCCGTGTCCAGAAAGCTGGCAAAGACCGCCGTCTCCGTTGCGGCTAAGCCGATTAAGGCCAGGCCGAAGCGGCGCATATGACGTGCGCCGGCCATGGTTTAGGGCGCTTCAAACAGGAGCGGGGCGACCTCGACAGGCGTACTGCGAAACTTGTTTTGCGGCGCAAATGTATTGTTCATTTCAATTTCTGCGCTGTAACGGCCGGCCGGCAGGCCTTCGGGCGCAACAATTTTGACATCATAGGTGCGCTCATGACGGTCAAGGACGACGGTCGACAGAGGCGTTTCGGAGACCAGATCACCGTCTGAATTTTTTATCATCGCTGTGCCCGACAGGCGCGCATGGGCGTCGCCGTCATTTTTAATTTTAAATGTCAAAGAGGGGGCATCACCCGCGACAAAGCCGGCGCTCTCAACCACCGGCGTACTGACAGACGGGGTCAGAGTCAGATAGAACAGAGAGGCGAGTTGATAACGGTTCCATACGCCGGAAACATCGCCGCGCTTATCCAGCTCAGGCAACAAGGTTGTTGCGAGCAGGGCAAAACGATGATCGCCTTTCTCTTTTATCTTAAAAGGCGTTGAGATTTCGACGATAACATCCTGAGATGTTTCAGGTTTTAGTGTCACAGACGCCGGAGAGAAGCGCACCCAGTCTGCGGCGCTGCGGTCTGTTTCGCCGGGCGGGTTTAAGACCAGCTTGCCGTTTTCATCCAAGGTCCAATCCGCCAATCCCATAGTCAGGCTGATAGTCTTTGTTTTATGGACATTGCCGATCGTTACGGTCTGCCGTTGACGATCGCCGGGCTTGATGGTCATTTCAACCGTTGAAGGCTGCACGCCGACGCCAAAGGCTGACGCGACTTGCGGCGCGGCCAGAGACAGGCCGAGAAGGGCCGT
>CALLVD010000089.1 GCA_938010385.1 uncultured Robiginitomaculum sp. | reverse complement strand
GCCTCGCCTTGGTGCGGGCTTTTCAGGCTTTCATACCGGTCCAGCGTCGTATTGGAGACGATAATGGCCGACAGGCCGTAAGTGCGCGCCTGCTCGACAATGCGGTCCGCCGCGCCGGAATCTAAATCCGGGGAGACTTTTAAAAATATCGGCGCCGCCGCGCCGTCTCCGGCTAGATCCTGACGCGCCTCTTGCAACCGGCCGAGCAAATCTTCCATCGCCGCTTCGCCCTGAAGGTCGCGCAGGCCCGGCGTATTGGGCGAAGATATATTGATGGTCACATAATCACACAGACCCCAAACGGCTTTCAGGCCTTTAACGTAATCTTCGGGCTTATCATCGGTCAGCTTATTCGCGCCGATATTAGCCCCGACAATACCCGGCTTGCCTTGGCGCGCTTTCAGCCGGGCGGTGAAATCATCAAGCCCGCCGTTATTAAAGCCCATCCGGTTGATGACCGCCCCGTCTTCTTTGAGGCGAAACAGGCGCGGTTTCGGATTGCCGGCTTGCGGCTTTGGCGTGACGGTTCCGCATTCCGTGAACCCAAAGCCGGCGGCGAGTATCGCATCCGGCGCTTTGGCGTCTTTATCAAAGCCGGCAGCCAGCCCGACCGGATTGGGCAGGTCCAGACCGCACAGCGTGGTGCGCAGCACGGCATGCTTATCCGCCGGCGCTTTGGACCCCAGACCCATAGACAAAGCGCGAATGGCCGCATTATGCGCCGGCTCCGGCGGGAGCGCCTGCATGAGTTTCATACCGGCGGATTGAAACATGGACATAGGGCAGCCTTTTAAAAGTCGTTGGGAAAAGCGAATCCCTGCCCGCTTTTTTCCACTGTCCAATACGCCTCTATGACGCCTAAGGGAAGCGGGGCGTATAAATGCGGGAATTTCGCCCCGCCACGCGACACTTCCCATTTCAGCGCCGCGCGCAAATCCGAAGTCAGGTCAGCTTCTTTTATCCGCGCCAATATAATGACGGCGTGGTCGGTGAAGTGTTTTTGCGCCGTCTCTTCGGCCTGATCTTTGTTTGACAGATGGATATAGCCGTCCGCCAGATCGATTGGCGCGCCGTTAAAGACTCCGTCTTGCAGCAAGGCCGCCCACTGATCGCGCAAAAAGATTTTGTAGATATGGGTCACGGTCGATTCTCCGGCTCTGATTTTACGGGCGCGCACGAAAATGCGGCGAAATTTAAGATTCAACGCCCGATTTCGGTGCGCGGCCTGTCTATGCCCCGCCTTAGCGCCCGCCGCAATAGTGGCAAGCCGCTGCAAACCTTAACAGAGCGTCATATTTCAATCCCGCATTTAGGAGAAAATCATGCGCGGTCACTTTAAAAAATCAGGAGGCGCTCTCGCCCTTCTCTTAGCGCTCCCCGCGAGCGCCATGGCTCAGGACGCCACAGTCGCTGAGCAGCTTGCTGCCAATGCAGCGCAAACCAGTTTTGTTTTCAACACGCTGCTGTTCTTAATCGGCGGTTTCCTTGTCATGTGGATGGCCGCAGGCTTTGCCATGCTCGAGGCCGGCCTTGTGCGCACGAAAAACGTGTCCATGCAGTGTTTGAAAAATATTTCGCTCTATTCCGTCGCCGGCATTATGTTCTGGTGGATCGGTTATGACCTGATGTACGGCGTTGCAGAAGAAGGTGCCGGTTTCTTTGGCTCCTTTAACCCGCTGCAAGGCTATCAGTTTGCCCAAGAAGATGTCGGCTCAGGCTATTCCAGCTATTCCGATTGGTTCTTCCAAATGGTTTTCTGCGCGACTACAGCGTCTATCGTGTCCGGCACAGTTGCCGAGCGCGTAAAGTTCTGGCCGTTCATGATTTTTGTCCTCTTCCTGACGGCGATTATCTATCCGATCGTCGGATCATGGGAATGGGGTACAGGCTTCCTTGACCGTATGGGCTTCTCTGACTTTGCCGGCTCTACTCTGGTTCACTCTACAGGCGGCTGGGCCGCTCTGGTCGGCGCCCTGATTATCGGCGCGCGTAAAGGCAAATATGTTGACGGTAAAGTAAACCCGATTACCGGTTCATCCATGCCGCTGGCCACGCTTGGCGTATTCATTCTGTGGCTCGGTTGGTTCGGCTTTAACGGCGCATCCCAGCTGGCTATGGGCACTATCACAGATGCCGACTCTATTGCCCGCATCTTTGTAAACACAAATATGGCAGCTGCTGCCGGTGTTGTTGTCGCGGTTCTTTATACCCGCCTTCGCTACGGCAAAATGGATTTGACCTTTGCGCTGAACGGCGCGCTGGCCGGTCTGGTCGCTATCACGGCTGAGCCTCTGACCCCGTCTGTTCCTGTCGCCATGCTTGTCGGCGGTTTGGGTTCGCTGCTCGCCTGTCTGACGGTTCCGCTTCTTGATAAGCTGAAGATTGACGATGTTGTCGGCGCTATCCCGGTTCACTTGGTTGCCGGTATCTTCGGTACGCTGGCTGTTGCCTTCACAAACTCTGACGTCAGCTTCATGCCGCAATTAATCGGTGTTGTTGCCACCGGCGTATTCGTTTCTATCGCCTCTGCCATTATCTGGGGCTTGCTGAAAGTCACTATCGGTGTGCGCGTCAGCGAAGAAGAAGAATATCTGGGTCTGGACCAATCCGAAATCGGTGTTCCGTCTTACCCGGAATTTGTCCAAACCTAATCACCACAGCTTTCACCGCTCACACTCCCCTGTGAGCGGTGAAAATCGCCCTAAACGCCCGGTGCACGGTAATTGTGCAAACCGGGCGTTTTTGCGTTTAAATTTTGGGCAGCCTCCATTTACTTATATCGCATTTGCGCGCCTGTTCCCGCACACCCGCAAGCTTTTGTTAACGAATACCCGCACAGACGGGGACATACCCCGCAGTTATGCACTCACTAATAGGGGGACAGTCATGTCACATTTACTCTCGCGTCTCGGCATTGCCGGCACGGCTCTGGCCATGCCGGGTACCGCTTTTGCCCAAGACGCCACATTAAATTCCGGCGATACCGCTTGGATTATTACCGCAACAGCCTTGGTGCTGTTTATGTCATTGCCGGGTCTGGCGCTGTTTTACGGCGGCTTGGTCCGCGCGAAAAACTTCCTGTCCGTTTTGATGAAAGTCTACGCGATTGCGGCCTTGGCTTCGATCGTTTGGGTTGTCGCCGGTTACTCTATCGCCTTTGGCGACAGTAACGGATGGTGGGGCGGCCTTAACAATATGTTCCTGGGCAATCTGACCCGTGAGTCCATGAGCGGGACCATTCCGGAAGTTGTCTTCCTCGCCTTCCAAATGACCTTTGCCGTCATTACGCCGGCGCTGATTGTCGGCGCGTTTGTAGAACGTGTGAAGTTTTTGCCGGTGATGATTTTCACCGCGCTGTGGATTTTGGTAGTCTATGCCCCGGTCACAAATTGGATTTGGGGCGGCGGCTGGCTGGCGGATAAAGGCCTTGTCGATTTCGCCGGCGGCCTTGTCGTTCACGCCACGGCCGGTATTTCCGCGCTGGTTTATGTCTTCATGCTCGGCAAGCGTAAAGGCTTCCCGCAAGACATCTCTGTCCCGCATCGCCCGGCCGTTGTTATGATCGGCGCGTCTATGCTTTGGGTCGGTTGGTTCGGCTTTAACGGAGGCTCACAGCTTGCCGCTGACGGCGGCGCCGGTTACGCGCTCCTGTCGACGCATTTGGCCGCCTCTATGGGCACGCTGTCTTGGATTGTTCTTGAAGCCATTCAGAACAAGAAAGCCACATTGGTCGGCGCAGCGACCGGCACCATTGCCGGCCTCGCCACCGTCACTCCGGCGGCCGGCGTGCTTGGCCCGATGGGCGCGATGATTATCGGCCTTCTGGGCGGCGTCATCTGCTACGCAGCGGTCAGCCTCATCCGCGTAAAGCTGAAAATCGACGACAGCCTCGACGTGTTCGCGGTTCACGGCGTCGGCGGCATGCTCGGCATTTTGACTTTGCCGTTCCTGTCGGCCGCAGCCCTTGGCGGCACCGGCGACGGTGACTTCATGGTCCAGCTGATCGGCACATTGGCCGTGGTCGCTTGGTCCGCGATTGCCAGCGTCGTCATCCTCGGCATTTTGAAAGCCACCCTCGGCCTGCGCGTCAATGACGAGCAAGAATCCGAAGGTCTGGATTTCAGCCTGCACGGCGAGAGCGCTTATAACGATTAAGCCGCTTTAAAGCGATTACAGAGCCCCGCCGCACCCTTGCGGCGGGGCTTTTATTGCCTCTTGACGGGTAGGAATTTATTCTTATTACTGTCGGTTCACGATTTTTGAGCCTTTATGTTTAAACACCGCGATATTTGGTTTGCCCTCGACACCCTTGCCGCCCGATTTGGCATGAGCCCGTCCGGCCTGGCTAAACAGGCGGGGCTGGACCCGACGACGTTTAATAAATCCAAACGCCATACCAAAGACGGCCGCCCGCGATGGCCGTCGACAGAAAGCCTGTCCAAAGTCCTGTTGATTATGGGCGTGAATTTTGAAGATTTTGCCATGATGGTCACGTCCGGCGGTGCGCGCCCGGCCGGGTTGAACGTGCCGCTGATCGGGCTCGCGCAAGCGGGTAATGAAGGCTTTTTCGATGATGCCGGCTTTCCCGTCGGCGCGTCATGGGAAGAAGTGCGCGTGCCGGGCGTGACAGACGATAATGTCTACGCGCTGGAAATCTCCGGCAATTCTATGGCGCCTGTTTTGCGCGCCGGCGATAAAGTTTTAATTGCGCCCAATGAAGACGTGCGGCGCGGCGACCGGGTGGTGGTCAAAACAATCGGCGGGGAAGTCATGGCCAAAGAGCTGGCCCGCATGAATGATAAGGTCGTCGAGCTGATTTCGCTTAATCCTGATTATGAAGATCGCACGCTGGACCGGCTTGAGGTTTTATGGATTGCGCGCATTGTTTGGGTGACGCAGTAGCGCTTACTCCTCAACGGGGTCATTCATCAGATTATCGACGGCGTCGCGCATCGCATCGGGATATTCCAAAAATTCAATTAAGGGCACCATGCGGGCCTGTACTTCACGTTCCACCGCATTTTTTGGCGCGGTGTTTTTAATGGATACCAGTAAAGCTTTCGCGCGGTCTTTGTGCGCGGCCGCGTCAATACCCAAAAGCGAAATGGCGTAATTGCCGGCAATCACAATGTCGTCCGGAGCGCGCGATACCGCATCATCATAAAACGCAATGCCTTGCTGCGTATCGGCTTTAAACATTTTTGCCGCCCGTTTCTCGCCGGCCTTGCGCACAATGCCCAAATGCCAAGCGCCAAGCAGGGCGGCCGTTCGCGGATCGTCCGGCGCGGCATTATAGGCCTTATCAATAGCGGTCTTACTTTTTTGCGGCAGCTTGCCGAAATAAGCTTTCATAATCCCGCTGCTGCGCGTTTCAAAGCCAAGGGCGAGCGCGTATTGAATAAGCGCTTCGGTATTATCCGGGTCTGCATCCAGCGCACTTTGCGCGTAACCTTTGGCCAGTTTTGCCGAGGCATTAACGTCCGGCACAAGCTCTAACATGACCTGCGCGCTGATCGTTTCGGCGGCGACAATATAGCCCTCGGGCGTCGGCAGGGTCAGGCTTGTCTGTATGGCGGCGTCATAGTCACCGGCCAAAAGCTGCGTACGCGCCGCTTGCGCGTCGGCGAAAACCGCAGGCGCAAACAGGATTGGCGCGGCCATTATTCCTGATAGGATTAAGTTTTTTAAGGTCATAAACATAACCATACTACGCGCAGAGCGCATTGCGAGTTGCTTTTACAGTGAATATTTAAATTCGCCCGCGCGCAACTTATGACCTTGGCGGGGCGTATATAGCGCGAGACGTTCGACACGAAGGGGACATTTATGAGCGGGCCATCCGACACATTCAGACAGATTTCCAACCTATTATTGGCGCCGGCTATGTGGATTTCATCATCCATACCGCAGGTTTTCGATGTCGGGCGATCAATATCCGAGCAGTCAGACTCTAACGATACATTGCTTGTCCCGGCCGGAATTGCCTTTTCGATCTGGTTTCCGATTTTTGTCGGCTGCATTGCCTATGGCATTATTCAAATGCTGCCCAAGAATAAAGAGCGCGCGATATTTCGCGATATCGGGTGGCTGACCGCGGGCAGTTTTGCCCTCATTACCCTGTGGGGCTATATGGCCGCGTTTCCGCCGCCGGCGGTTTCAGCATGGGGCACAGCGCTTGTGTTCATTCCGGCCATGCTGCTCATTTGCGCAGCCGCCGTGCGCCTGACGCGGCGCAAAGCCGAGCTGACCAAGGCGGAAGGCTATATGATTTACATCCCGCTCTCCCTGCTCGCGGGTTGGTGCTCTATTGCGGTCTTTTTAAATTGGGCGCAGCTGGGCGTGCACGGGCCCATCGGGTTTGGCCTGAGCGAGCCTATCGTGTGCCTGCTCACACTGGCGGCGGCGCTCGCTTGGATTACATTTATGATTCATAAGACCGGCGGCAATCGCGCTTACACCTTTGCGCCCGTCTGGGGCTTGGCATTTTTATTGCTCGCCCGCACAAGCGCGGACGAGCCAAATATGGCAATCGCTGTTGCCGCCGGCATTGGCGCGCTTGTTTTAATCGGCAGCGCGATCATTGCGGGCCGAAAGACGGCCCTGCGCAATCTTTAAAGGCCGAGCTTAGCTTTTAAAATCTCATTGACCGCCTTCGGATTGGCTTTGCCGCCGGAGGCTTTCATGACCTGCCCGACAAAGAAACCGATAAGGCGCGGATTATCCGCAACCTTGGCCGCTTGGTCCTGATTGGCCGCGATAACCTCGTCCACGATTTTTTCAATCGCGCCTGTATCTGTAACCTGCTTTAAGCCGTCGCGCTCGATAATCTCATCAGCGCTGCCTTCGCCGGCAAACATTTTTTCAAACACGCCTTTCGCGATTTTGCCGGAAATTGTGTCATCAGCAATGCGGTCAATCAGACCGCCCAGCGCGCCCGCGTCAACCGGACTGCCGGACAGGTCAATCCCGCCCTTATTCAGCGCCGCAGAGAAATCACCCAGCATCCAGTTAGCGGCAATTTTGGCGTCCCGGCCTTTGGCAAGGGTTTCATAAAAGTTTGACATTTCAATATCGCCGGACAGCAGGCGCGCATCATATTCTGACAAGCCATACTGCTCCATAAACCGCGCCTTACGCGCGTCCGGCATCTCCGGCATTTCGGACCGGATCCGGTCGACAAAGCTTTGCTCCAACTGAATAGGCAGCAGGTCAGGGTCCGGAAAATAGCGGTAATCATGGGCGTCTTCTTTGGACCGCATGGTGCGGGTTTCGCCCTTCACGCTGTCAAACAGGCGGGTCTCTTGGTCAACCGTGCCGCCGCTCTCGATGATGTCGATTTGCCGGCGCGCCTCGTAATTTATGGCTTGGCGAATAAAGCGCATGGAGTTGACGTTCTTAATCTCGCAGCGCGTGCCCAGCTCTCCGCCCGGACGGCGTACGGACACGTTCACATCGGCGCGCAAATTGCCTTTTTCCATATCCCCGTCACACGTCCCCAGAGCGCGGACAATGCCGCGCAATTTTTCAACATAGGCTGACGCCTCGTCGGGTGAGCGCATGTCCGGCTTGGACACAATTTCCATCAGGCAAACGCCGGATCGGTTCAGGTCAACATAGGTTTCATCCGGCGATAAATCGTGAATAGATTTGCCCGCGTCCTGTTCCAAATGCAGGCGCTCAATACCCACGGCAACCTGCTCGCCGACTTTGCCGTCTGCGTCAATCGGCACAATCTCAATCTCGCCTTCGCCGACAATCGGAAACTCGAACTGGCTGATTTGATAGCCTTGGGGCAAATCAACATAGAAATAGTTTTTGCGGTCAAAGCGCGAGAACAAATTTATCTGCGCGTTCAGGCCCAGCCCGGTCTTCACCGCTTGCTCAAGGCAAAACTCATTCACGACCGGCAGCATGCCCGGCATGCCCGCATCCACCAACGACACTTGAGTGTTCGGCTCCGCGCCATATTCCGTCGCCGCGCCGGAGAACAATTTTGAACTGGACGCGACCTGCGCATGCACTTCCAAACCCAGGATAATCTCCCAATCCCCGGTCTCGCCCTTAATCCAATCCTTAGCGTCCGCGACGCGTTTTGCTGTAAACATTACAAATCATCCTCAACAATATTTGACGAAAAATCGTCAACGTCTCTATTGGTTAGCTCATTTAACCTTGAGAGAAGTGTCCGAAATTGTCGGTCTTGAACCTTAATTCGTTTTTCTTGATTGTAGGCAAAAATGCAAAGACCAAACAATGCTACAATCACAACAGATTCATAAAGACCAAGGGATTCAAAAATTCCCATCACCCCCACCACTTCGCCGGCTTGGCATCAAACCCGGACGCCTCTTCAAGCGCGCTCGCCGCTTTAAACACCGTCTCTTCATCCAGGGCGCGGCCGATAATTTGCAAGCCGAGCGGCAGGCCGTCCTTGTTCAGCGCAACCGGGACGGAAATCCCGGGCAAGCCGGCGAGGTTGGCTGTGACCGTGAAGATGTCGTTTAAGTACATCTGAACGGGATCGGTAAATTCGTGGCCGATGGGGAACGGCGCGGACGGCGTGGTTGGGGTTAAAAGCGCGTCGCACTTTTCCCACGCCGCTTTGAAATCATCGGCGATTTTGGTGCGCACTTTTTGCGCGCGCAGATAATAGGCGTCGTAATAACCGGCGGACAGAACGTAAGTCCCGATCATGATGCGGCG
>CALLVD010000088.1 GCA_938010385.1 uncultured Robiginitomaculum sp. | reverse complement strand
GCGCGCAATCTCGCCGCGCGCGAGCAGGCTCGCGCCGTAAGCCGTGGCCAAAAATGTCTTACCGGTCCCGGCCGGACCCACGCCGAAAATAATCGTATTTTCCTGCATGGATTTAATGAATTTTTCCTGGCGCGGGGTTTTCGGTACAATCGGCCGGCGGCGCGGAAACGGAATAATCGCCTCCACGGACGCGGCGGCGACTTTGCCCTTACCGACAGCCTTAATCAGCGCTTTGACATCGCCCGGCTCCACCGGCCAGCCGCGCGCGACCCGGTCATAAAGCTCGCGCACAATCTCAGAGGCCCGCGCCCGGCTCGGCCCGTCGCCGTTCACCGTCACGCTCGCGCCCGGCGCTTCGAGATAGACCGAAAAGGCATCCTCAATCAGCGCCAAATTGGCATGGTTCGGACCAACCAAATCGCGCACAAGCTGCGCATCATCAAATTCTAAAACTTCGGTGGCTTTACTCATTTAGGCGAGGTCTCCCGACAGGGAGTTACGGCCTGCATCCGTGATTTTGACGTTGACGATTGTGCCGACGAGTTCCGGACCGCCCATAAAGTGGGTGCCTTGGAGATATTCCGCGCGGCCGAACAGCTGTCCGGGTGTTTTCGCCGAGACATTTTCCACCAGCACCGGAATGGTTTTTCCGATCAGGCTTTGATTAAACTCAGTCTGCTGCCGCGCGAGCAAATCTTGAAGGCGGGCGAGGCGGGCGGATTTTACATCTTCGGGCACTTGGTCCGGCAGGTTTGCGCCGGGCGTGCCGGGTCGCACGGAGTATTTAAACGAAAACGCGCTGCCATAGCCGATCTCTTCGACGGCGCGCATGGTGTCTTCGAAGTCTTCATCGGTTTCGCCCGGAAAGCCGACGATGAAATCAGACGACAGGGCAATGTCGGGACGTGCCGCGCGAATGCGGGCAATCAGGTCGCGGTACTCGGCGTAAGTATGGCCGCGGTTCATCGCCTTTAAAATTTTGTCCGAGCCCGCTTGCAGCGGCAAATGCAGATAGGGCATCAGCTTGGTTTCATCACCGTGGGCGGTGATAAGGTCCTCGTCCATGTCGCGCGGATGCGACGTGGTAAACCGCAGGCGCTCTATGCCGCCTATCAGGGCCAGATGGCGGATAAGCTGTCCCAGGCCCCAAGTGCTGCCATCGTCGGCTGCGCCGTGATAGGCGTTCACGTTCTGGCCGAGCAGGGTAATTTCTTTCACGCCCTTGGCGGCCAGCGCGCGAATTTCCGCAACAATCTGTCCGACCGGACGGGACACTTCCGCGCCGCGCGTATAAGGAACCACGCAGAACGTGCAAAATTTATCGCAGCCTTCCTGGATGGTCACAAAGGCGGCAAAGCCGTCCACGTCGCGGTCGATCGACAGCTCGTCAAATTTTTCCAGCGTGTCAAAGTCGGTTTCCAAAACCTGTCCGTCTTGGCGCGCGAGCTGCGCAATCATTTCCGGCAGTTTGTGATAGGTTTGCGGGCCGAGAACCATGTCGACGACCGGCGCGCGGCGGGTAATCTCTGCGCCTTCGGCTTGCGCCACGCAGCCGGCGACAGCCACGGTCATGGGCGCGCCGCCTTTGGCTTCGCGCTTCTCTTTGGTTTGGCGAATGCGGCCGAGCTCGGAGTAGACTTTCTCTGCCGCTTTTTCGCGAATATGACAGGTGTTAAGGATAACTATATCGGCGTCTTCGGCGCTGTCGGCAAGGCCATAGCCGATCGGGGCAAGGACATCGGCCATGCGCTGACTGTCATAGACATTCATCTGGCAGCCATAGGTTTTGATAAAGACGCGCTTGGTCGCCGGCGTTTGTGAACGGCTCGGCGCTTTGGGCGCAGGCGCGGCGGCAGGCTCTTGGGTCTTGCGGCGCGTGTTCACATCTAAAATTGTGCCCATAAGGCGATTTGCTCTTCTATTATCAGGGATGTCCAGGCTAGCGGAATTAAAGCGCGGGTTAAACCCTAAAAC
Organism: uncultured Robiginitomaculum sp.; assembly: GCA_938010385.1. GTDB lineage: Bacteria > Pseudomonadota > Alphaproteobacteria > Caulobacterales > Maricaulaceae > Robiginitomaculum. The sequence continues at coordinate 10,079 of CALLVD010000088.1, read as the reverse complement.
GCGGCGCAATGCAAGGGCGCGTGGCGGCGCGCCGTCAGCGTGAGACAAGGAGCGCCGTCAGGGCATAAAAGTGCCCCATCGAACGAATTCGACGGGGCTGTGCTGCCCTACGGGGCGCGTGAAGGCAGCACCGATTGCTTATTAACCCGGCGGTGAACGGTATATGAATGAAAAGCCTTAAGTGGAAGGTCTGATGTTTACACGCGGGGTTGAGACTCAACAACTTTCAGCAAATATTGCCCATATCCGCTCTTTCTCAGCGGCTCGGCCAAGGCGCGAAGCTGCGCGGCGTCAATCCGCCCTTGATCAAAAGCAACGATTTCCGGACAGCAAATGCGCCGCCCTTGGCGCTCTTCAATAACGCTGACAAATTGCGCGGCGCGCAGCAGGCTGCGATGGGTCCCTGTATCGAGCCAGGTTGTGGTGTCGCTCAGCAGCTCGACATCCAGAAGGCCTTTGTCCAAATAAATTTTATTAAGGTCCGTAATCTCAAACTCGCCGCGCGCAGAGGGCGTGACCTGCGCAGCGTAATCGCTTGCATTGGCGTCATAGAAGTAAAGGCCGGTCACCGCGAAATCGGACGCCGGCTTCTTTGGTTTCTCCGTAATCGACGTGACTTTGCCGGTGCTGTCAAAGCCTAACACGCCGTAACGCTCCGGATTGCGCACGCGATAGCCGAACACGGTGGCCCCCTCGGATTTCAGGGCCGCCGCCCGCACTGCGACTGAAAAAGACTGCCCGAAAAACAGATTGTCGCCCAAGATTAAAGCGCTCGGCGCGCCGTCCAGCCAGTCTTTGGCAATGACTAAGGCTTGGGCCAAACCATCCGGCGAGGGCTGCACGGCATAGTCAATATTCAGGCCCCATTGCCGGCCGTCTTTCAGCAATTTTTGAAACGCCGCCTGATCTTCCGGCGTGGTGATGACCAGAATATCATCAAGCCCTGCCTCCATCAAAACGGTCAGCGGGTAATAAATCATCGGCTTGTCAAAGACCGGCATAAGCTGTTTTGACACCGAAATCGTGGACGGGTGCAGGCGCGAGCCTGTGCCCCCGGCGAGAATTATGCCTTTACGTTTCATGCTGTGCCCGCCTTTGCTTAAGGACAAAGTCTAGGGCGTCTTTCCAGCCGCGTAAAGTCACGCCAAAATCACGCTCAAAATCGGAAATATCCAAAACGCTGTAAGCCGGGCGCGGGGCGGTCCGGGGGCGGTCCGATGACGCAACGCCGGTAATGCGCGCGGTCGGCAGTATGGCGGCGGCAAAGCCCGCCCAGCTGACCGGCGCGCCGCTGTTTGTCACATGATAAATCTTGCACGGTTTTGGCGCATCAATCAGCGCGTCCATAGCGGTCAGAGCGGCATCCGCCAAATCCCCGGCATAGGTCGGCCGCCCAATCTGGTCATTCACGACGCGCAGCGGATTGCCTGCCGCGTCCTGCGCAATCATAGCCGTGAGAAAGTTCGGGCCGGCCGCATCATAAAGCCAAGCCGTGCGCAAAATTGCGCCCCTGCATTTTGACGCCATAACCGCCCGCTCTCCGTCCAGCTTGCTTTGGCCATATTGATTGACCGGCGCAGGCGGATCATCGGCGCGGCAGGGCGCGCTCGCCTTGCCGTCAAACACATAATCTGTGGAGATATGGATCAGGATAATATCGCGCGCCGCGCACCATGTGGCGATTGCTCCGGGCGCGCGGGCATTTATGGCGTTCGCCAAGTCAGGACTGCTTTGCGCGCCGTCCACATCCGTATAAGCGGCGGCCAAAATAATGGCGTCAGGCCGGCTGTGCCGGCCGGCTAAATCATCCAGGCGCTGCGCGATAATCTCCGGGGCTTGGGATAAATCCAGACGCGCCCGGCTGAGGGTCAGCAGGCCCGGCCGCGCGGCGCTCAGCGCGCGGGCTAATTGCCCGGTCTCGCCGATAACCCAGTTGCGCATTTTAGCCCTTGCCCGCTGCTTGGCCTTGGCGCGCCGCTGCGCCGGCGTCGATTAAGGGCTGCCACCAATCCTGATTGGCCAAATACCAATCCACGGTTTTTGACAGGCCGTTCTCAAAACCGGTTTGCGGGCGCCAGCCCAGCTCCGTTTCGATTTTACTGCTGTCAATCGCGTAGCGCCGATCATGGCCGGGGCGGTCGGTGACAAATCGGATAAGGTCGGCATAGGCGCCGGACGCGCGCGGGCGTTTGGCATCCAGTATGCGGCAAATTTTGCGAGCCAAATTCAGATTGGTCTGCTCCCGGCTCGCGCCAATACAATAGGTCTGCCCGGGCACGCCTCGCTCCGCCGCCGCCAGCAAGGCGCTTGCATGATCGTCAACATAGAGCCAGTCGCGAATATTATCGCCGGCGCCGTAAATCGGAATCGGCTCCCCGGCGAGCGCTTTGATAAGGGTGACCGGAATCAGCTTTTCCGGATATTGATACGGCCCGTAATTATTGCTGCAATTTGTGACGACCACCGGCAGGCCATAAGTGCGGTGCCAAGCCCGCGCCATGTGATCGCTCGCGGCCTTTGACGCGGCGTAGGGCGAATGCGGATCATAGGCCGTGCCCGGATGAAACGGCGGATCGTGCGGGCCTAAATCGCCGTAAACCTCGTCCGTTGATACATGCACAAATTTTGAAATCTCATGCGCTTTGGACAGTTGAAGCAGGTTCACCGTGCCGGCAATATTGGTTTGGATAAACACATCCGGCCCGTCAATGGACCGGTCAACATGACTCTCTGCGGCCAGATGAATAACGGCCTCCGGCGCATAGGTTTCAAAAACGCGCGCCAACGCGCCGGCATCGCAAATATCAACTTGCGCAAAGCTGTAGCCTTTATGCCCGGCGACATCAGCATTGTTGGCCTTATTCCCGGCATAGGTCAGGCAGTCGATATTCATCACGCTGTGACCGGCCTTGATGGCCGCGCGCACAACGGCGGACCCGATAAACCCTGCGCCGCCTGTCACTAAAATCTTCATATTGCGGCTTTTAAAAGGGGGAGGCGAAATTTGCAAAGCTTTGTGCGCGCGCGTCTTTGTCGGACAGCTGCGGCGCGTCCGTGCTCCAGTCAATCGCTAAATCCGCATCATTCCACGCAATGCAGATTTCATGGTCAGGACTGTAATAATCCGTGCATTTATAAGCGACGATTGTGTCCGGCTCTAAGGTGACAAAACCGTGCAGAAAGCCGGGCGGAATCCAAAATTGCGCGCCGTTTTGCGGTGACAATTTCAGGCTGACCGACCGGCCAAAAGTCGGGGAGTCTTTGCGAATATCGACGGCGACATCAAAAATTGCGCCGGCAATCGCGCTGACCAGCTTGCCTTGCGCGCGCGGCGGTTTTTGCGCGTGCAGCCCCCGCAGCGTGCCGGCCTCAATCGAGGTTGAGCGGTTATCCTGAACAAAGCCGTCCGTGCATCCGGTCGCGCCGGCAAACACATCCCGGCGAAACGTTTCCATAAACGCGCCGCGGCTGTCTTCATGCTTTTCAGGCACAAACAGGACCGGTCCCGCAATGTCAAAACGATGGGTTTTCATAAGCGCTTTATGGGACGCAGCCCGGCCGGCGGCAAGCTATGATTCACAGTTGTTTTTACGTCTGCCCGCGCGGTATAACGGCTGGATAAATCGAAAGCCCGCTATGACGCAGACCCCCCATATCAAAACCGCTCTGGACGTAATCGCGCTGGAATCGCAAGGTCTCGACGCGCTGGCGCAATCGCTGCGCTCAGGCGCGCTGGCGCAGGCTTTTGTGCGCGCCGTTGACGTTATTAAGGCCGCTCCCGGCCGGGTAATTGTGACCGGCATGGGCAAGTCCGGCCATATCGGGCGCAAAATCGCGGCGACCTTGGCCTCGACCGGAGAGCCGGCGAGCTTTGTCCATCCGGGCGAAGCCAGTCACGGTGATTTGGGTATGATCTCGCGCGCTGATGTTGTGCTGGCCCTGTCAAATTCCGGAGAGACGAAAGAGCTGGCCGATATAATCGCTTATTGCGGCCGGTTCGATATTCCGCTGATGTCTATCACCTCAGGCGAGGGCAGCTCCTTGGCGAGCGCGTCGGATGTGTGCCTGCTCATGCCCAAAGCAGCCGAAGCCTGCGGCGAAACCCGCGCCCCGACCACGTCGACCACAATGACTTTGGCGCTGGGCGATGCGCTCTGCGTGGCGCTGCTGCGCGATAAAGGCTTTGCGGCGACGGATTTTAAAAACTTTCATCCCGGCGGAAAGCTCGGCGCGGCCTTTAAGAAAGTCGGCGATATCATGAACCCGGCCGACAAGCTCCCGCTCTGCGCGCCCGGCGACAGCATTGCCCGCGTGTCAGAAACGATTGCCAAAAACAATTTCGGCTGCGTTGGTATTATTGACGGCAGCGCGCTGATTGGCGTGATTACGGACGGCGATTTACGCCGGCATCTCAGCGCGGATTTGGTCAACCGAACCGCAGCCGACGTGATGACGAAAAACCCGGTCTTTGTCACGCCCGATACGCTGGCCGCTGACGCGCTGGGCGTGCTCGCGGCCAAGCACATAACCTCGCTGTTTGTCTGTGATAAGGGCGCGCCCGTCGGCCTGCTGCATATTCACGACATGCTGGATTTGGGCCTGATTTAATCCCGGCTTATTTCAGCTTTTGCCACAGATAGGTGTGCTGCAAGGCCAAGCGCTTGGCGCTTTCTTTTAGGTTCGCCGAAGCGCTGTGCCCGCCGTCAATATTTTCATAATACAAAAAGTCATGGCCTAAATCTTCAAACCGCGCCGCCATTTTTCGGGCGTGACCGGGGTGAACGCGGTCATCTTTTGTTGATGTCACAAAGAAGACTTCCGGGTAATCCACGTCCGCTTTGACGTTATGATAGGGCGAGATGGATTTTAAAAATGCCCCTTCGACCGGGTCGGCCGGATCGCCATATTCGCCCATCCACGACGCGCCGGCCAGTAAGGTGTGGTAGCGCATCATATCAAGCAGCGGCACGGCGCAGACCACGGCGTTAAACAAATCCGGCCGCTGCGTCGCCATAACGCCCATCAGCAGGCCGCCATTGGATCCGCCCTCAATGCCCAAATGCTGCGGGCTTGTAATCTTGCGGTCAATCAAGTCTTCGGCCACGGCGATGAAATCGTCATAAATACGTTGGCGTTCTGTTTTTAATCCCGCCTGATGCCATTTCGGCCCGTATTCACCGCCGCCGCGAATATTGGCCAGCACGTAAACCCCGCCGCGCTCTATCCAAAGCTTGCCGCGCACGGCGGAATAGCTCGGCGTCAAAGACACTTTAAATCCGCCATAGCCATAGAGCAGCGTCGGTGCATCTCCGCTCAGCGGTACGTCTTTGCGGCGCACGGTGAAGTAAGGCACTTTGGTGCCGTCCTTAGATGTCGCAAAATTCTGTTCGGCAATCATCGCGCTTGCGTCAAACCAATCCGGCAGAGATTTGGCTTTATTCGCTTCGCCGGTCGCCGTGTTATAAGTCCACAGCGTATCCGGCGATAAGAAGTTTTCCGTTGAGACAAAGGCAATCTCTTCATCGTCATTGGTATTGCCGACAGAGACCGTCCCGGCCGGGAAATCCAGCGGCGCAGACGTCCACGCCTTGCCGTCCCAATCAAAACTGTAAGCGCGGCCCGACACGTCACGATAAAGGCTCATCAGCACTTTGGACTTGGTCACGCCGACGCTCTCAACGCTGCTGCGCGCATCCGGAGAGAAGACTGTCTGCACGGTTTCGATTTTACCTGTTTTCATAAAGTCATTAAAATCAAAGCTGATGATGTCGCCGGATTTATGCCCGCGCCAATCTTCATTAATGCGCATGATAATTTGATCTTTAAACGTGCCTTGCCAATCGACCTTGGTCGGCACCGGCAGAGCCACAGGCGCCGCGTCCGGGCCGGCCATCCAATAATAAGTCTTGTCGTAAAACGTTCTGGAGCGCGTCAGGATAATCTCGCGCTTGCCGCTGCTCAGCTCCAGCGCGCCGGCCCAAAAACCGACATCGGTTTTATTGCCGCGCATCAGTTCTTTGGCGTCTGACAAATCCTGTCCGCGTTTCCAGATTTTAGCAATCATCGGATAGCCGCTGTCGGTCATCGTGCCGGGGCCGAAATCAACGCCGATCAGCACCGTGTCCGCGTCCAGCCAATCCATCGCGCCTTTGGACTCTCCCGTGACAAAGCCGCCCTCGACAAATGCCTTGTCTATGATGTCAAATTCGCGGCGCACGACGGCATCCTTGCCGCCGTCTGACAGATTGACAATGCAGCGCCGATAGTCAGGTCCGAAGCAATTATTGCCCTTGTAAACCCAGTTCTTATCTTCATCGGCCGCCAGCTTATCAAAGTCTAAAACCGTTTCCCATTGCGGGGTGTCGGTCAGATAGCTGTCTAATGTGGTTTGCCGCCACAGGCCGCGCACATGATCAGCATTTTGCCAAAAATTATGGGCTTTGCCGGCGCGGTAGGACACGTAAGGAATCTTGTCTTTGGAGTTTAAAATCTCCAAAGCTTCGGCTTCCAGCGTCTTAAACAGCGGGTCCGCTTGCAGGCGCTCCAGCGAGCGCGCGTTCCAGCCTTTAACGGTCTCAAGGGCCGCATCGCCTAAAACCTCTTCCAAATAAAGGTGGGATTCGAGGGCAGGAGCGTCGGTCATGGCGGCTTTCGTGTCAGGGGCAGAGGGATTGCATGCAGACAAGCCAAGGCTCATGGCGCTGCACAGAAGAAGGACGGTGAGGGGCAAGGGTTTCATGGGCTCATCTTAGCGCGCGGACCCGGCGGCGCAATCAAAATGCAGGGCTTTTTTATTGCCGGGTTTGGGCCTATATGACGCTCATGAAGTTTTACGCCATGAACGGAGCGGGCAACCGGTTTGCCATTTTCGATGCCCGGGGGACCGGGTTTGTGATGACCGCTGAGCTGGCCAAAGCCGTCGGCGCGAAAGGCGGCCCGCTCGGCCCGGCGGGCTGTGATCAGATCATTGTCATGATGGACGCGCCGATTGATGACGGCAGCGCCGACGTCTTTATGGACATATGGAATCATTCCGGCGGCCATGTGGATGCCTGCGGTAACGCCACGCGCTGCGTCGGCTGGCTTTTGATGAAAGAGCGCGGCAGGCTGAAAATTAATATTCAGACGGCGGCGGGACTTTTGAAATCGTCGCGCGCATCCCACCTGCAGGTCGCCGTGGATATGGGCGAGCCGCAATTGGAGTGGGATCAAATCCCGCTCGCCGAGGTTATGCATACCCACCATATTGACCTGAAAGTCGGCCCGATAGATGCGCCTGTCCTGTCCAATCCCGGCGCCGTGTCTATGGGCAATCCCCATTGCGTGTTTTTCGTCGATGACGTTATGGCAACGGATATAGTGCGCCTTGGCCCAATGCTCGAATTTCATCCGCTCTTTCCGCAGCAAGCCAATATCGGCTTTGCGCAGGTTTTGGGCAAAGACCGCATCCGCCTGCGGGTGTGGGAGCGCGGCGCGGGGCTGACGCTCGCCTGCGGCACGGGGGCGTGCGCGGCCGTGGTGGCCGGCGTGCGTCAATCGCGCCTTTTCAGAAAAGTTCAAGTCGACGTAGACGGCGGAACGCTCCATATTGAATGGCGCGAATCCGACAATCACGTTATTATGACCGGCCCCGTGGAATTAGAGTTTGAAGGCGACCTCCCCGTTTAGGGCCGGATTTAGCTCTCGAGCGTAAACGTCAATCCCGCATTCTTCGTCAGGCGCGCAATCAGCGCCTCGCCCATGGCGGGCGCGGGCGTGTAAACCCCGCCCGGCGTGGCATCCCGCGACATGTCCTGCACTAAGCACAGCCCCGCCTCGGCCAGCATTTTCGACGTCGAGCCATAGCCCGGATCTTTATCGCCGGTCACGCCGACCGTGTGGCGCTTTCCGCTCGCATCGACGCCGGTAAACATAACATCGTAAAAGCCGGTTTCGCGCTCCTCGAGCGATGGGCCCTCGCCCGGCTTTGGCGGATTGGTCGCCATGGAATTATCGCTCGCCACATGATTGGCCATTTGCTCGCCTTGCTCGCCCGGGCCGGTCAGCATCATTTCGTCATAGACAAAATCTTCGCCGTAGCGATGACCCAAAAGCGCGTTAGAGCGGTGAATGTTTTTCGTATTAATCGACGCCATAATAAACGGTGCAGACCAAGAGCCTAAGTCTTCCTCAAGGATAGGCTTCATGCCGTGGGGCTGTTTCGGGCCGGTAAAACCGGGGGTCAGCGCAAACGGGTCGCGCAGCCAACCGAGCACTTCCGGGTCTTTGGCGGCGCGCTTCATGCTCTCAGCGAAACTGGCGGCCGTTCCGCCGGAAAATGTGCCCTTCATTTTGCGCACGCGCCCTTTGACCCGGGGCAGCGGCGCGCCCGTGGCTTCAATGGCCTGCTGCTGTAAATGATAAACGCCCAGATCAAACGGAATGGAATCAAAGCCGCAGGACAGCACAATCCGCGCGCCGGACTTTTTCGCGGCCGCGTCATAGCGGCCGATTATATCGACCATCCACGCCGGCTCGCCGCACAAATCCACATAATCCGTCCCCGCCGCCGCGCAGGCCGCGACCAAAGGCTCGCCGTAAAGCTGGTACGGCCCGACCGTGGTAATCACCGCCTTTGTGCGCGCCGCCAAAGCGTCCAGCGACGCGCCGTCATCACTGTCAGCGACAATTAACGGTGTATCCTTGGGCGCGCCCATCAAATCGCGAACCTGCGCGAGCTTATCTTCGCTCCGCCCCGCCATCGCCCATTTCACATCGGAATGCTGCGCCGCCAAATACTCGGCAACAAGGCGCCCGGTAAAGCCCGTGGCTCCGAAAACAACAACATCAAATTCACGATTAGGCATAGGGCACTCCTGAAGGGATTAAGTTATGCATAAAGTTGCATATAGGCGCGGGGGAGGCAAGGGGGAGGTTTGGGGGATACCTCATTCTGAGGAGCACACAGCGCGTCTTGAATGAATGGCGCATCCAATAAACTTTCCCCCGAGATGGTCTGTAGCGAGGTAGCGTAGAGGTGTTGGCAAGGGGGAGTAGATGAATTAGTCTATATCGAGTACTCTTTAGCGCTGTATCGACTAATTTAACGACAGATAACAATGCCCTCGGAGCTTGATACAAGTAAGCCTTTCATTGGGTAGACGTAACCTTTTGGTTCATTATTCAAGTAGAAAGGCCTTTTATTTGTCGGGTATAAAAAGTAACTCTCATTCATTACTTGCGCCATAATGAAAACACTAGGGCCAATCCAATGTTCTTTAGCTACATGTAATTCCAAAATGGCTCTGTTATGTAGCTCGCTGTAAGCTCTACATTTTCTTAAGAACGGTGATTTGTTAGCTAATGGCGAGAAAGCAAGTACATCTTCCAAAATTGACGGAGGAAAACAATCTCGAATTTTCGCAATGATTATAGGCCTCGAAGCATTTGCAATTTTCCGCCAAAAATGTTGGTCTGGATCCTCATCTCGATAGTCTTCTAGATGTTTCTCTTTAAGTCCTAAGCGCTTCAGAATTTCTTTCTTCAGCTTTTTTACATACTTTTTTCCGTGGGGGTCGGTCGAGCTACAACGCATGCAAATTTTTGCCGAATGAGAAATGTTTTTTTGACATTCGAAACAGTATCCTAACACAGATATCCTCAATCTATCTTATCAGTAAAATGATAACGGTCTTTCACACCACAAGTCAAATTGCCTGACTGATCTAGCAACTAAGATTATCACAAACTTACTCATAAAGTAATAAATAGAAAACCCCCGCCTGACTAAACAGATGGGGGCTCTATTATTCAGAGTGCGGAACCTGAAAGCTTAGTTTTCAGGCTAGTCGCTGCGATTGACCCACCGGGTCAATCACGGGCGCGACTAGTCCTCTTTCTTTTTGCCGCGGCGTTTGCGGGGTTTGTCGTCGCCGCCTTTGTCGCCATCGTCAGAAGAACCCTCTTCGCGCGGGATTTCTTCGCCGGTGTCTTGGTCGACCACTTTCATGGAGAGGCGGACTTTGCCGCGATCGTCAAAGCCCATCAGCTTAACGAACACTTCCTGACCTTCGGACAGGAAATCAGACGGGTGGTTGATG
>CALLVD010000087.1 GCA_938010385.1 uncultured Robiginitomaculum sp. | reverse complement strand
CTGCGCATTGACGGCGTTGATTACGCGATTGACGGTTCAAGTTCCGGTCCGGTCTTTACCGAGGGTAATGATAATGAAGACGGCACCGAGGGTGCCGATGTTCTGGACGGGCTCGGCGGAAACGACATCATAAACGGTCTTGGCGGCGATGATATAATTTTCGGCGGCACCGGAAATGATGATTTGTTTGGCGGAGCCGATAACGACATTCTTAACGGCGGAGGCGGAGCCGATAATCTTGACGGCGGCGCCGGTATTGATACGGCGAGCTATGCAGATTCCGGACTTGGCGTTACAATCAGCCTGCTGGCCAATACGGCCTCGGGGTCGCAAGCGACGGGCGATGTTCTGACCTCTATAGAAAATCTGACAGGGTCCACTCGCGGCGATGATTTACGAGGCAATAACAGCGTTAACGTTATTGACGGCGGCGCCGGTAAAGATTCGCTGATTGGCTATAACGGTAATGACACTCTCATCGCGGGTGCAGGCAGAGATATATTGAACGGCGGGAACGGCGCCGACATTATTGATGGCGGCGATAGCATTGACCAGGCGCGCTATAACGGATCCACCGAAGCTGTGCAGATTAATCTGCTGGCCGGCACAGCCGCCGGCGGACAAGCCGAAGGTGATACGCTGATTGATATCGAAAACCTGTTCGGATCAAACCATGGCGATACGCTTTATGGTGATGGAAATAACAACAAACTTTTTGGACATTTAGGAGATGATTTCCTCGCAGCAAACGGCGGTATCAGTAAGCTGTATGGCGGCGCCGGTTCTGACAGTTTTGTCCTGTCTGACGGTTTTGCCTTTGTGATGGATTTTGTCGACGACGTTGACCAACTCGATGTCAGCGCTTACGGCTTTACTTCACTTGCCGATGCCCTTCAAAATGTCGATCAGGTGGGCGCACATGCCCGCTTCCGCAGCGATGGTGATGTCCTGTTTGTGCTCAATACAGACTCTATGGTCCTTTCCGATGATATCGTTTGGGATGCCGGCGCTTAGAGCGGGAGTAAATTTCAGCGGACGATTTGTTCTATATAAAGAACACTTGTCTGTTGTAATCATCTTGGCCGGCGACTATATGAAAGGCAGTTACAAACAGCCTTTCAGGACTTACTCATGACTGCCGCCCCTGCTCCCGCGAAAAAAGTAAACCCAAACGCGCCGACCCTTGAGACTGTTCTTGAGGTTGAGCATTTTACGGACCGCTTGTTTGGCTTTTCAATTACGCGCCCGCCGGCGTTTCGCTTTCGCTCAGGCGAGTTTGTTATGATCGGATTGCCGGGCGAAAATGAGGGCGATCGCCCCATTATGCGGGCTTATTCTATCGCCTCGCCGTCTTGGGATGAAAAGCTTGAGTTTTACTCAATCAAGGTGCCGGACGGTCCGCTGACATCACGCCTGCAAAAAATTAAGCCCGGCGATAAAATCCTGCTCAGCAAGAAATCTGTCGGGACCCTGGTGCTGGACGCTCTGACGCCCGGTAAGCGGCTTTACATGTTTTCGACAGGAACAGGCATTGCGCCGTTTGCGTCCGTGATGCGCGATCCGGAAACTTATGACCGTTATGAAAAAGTTATCCTGACCCACACATGCCGGCAAGAGGCCGAACTGTCTTACGGTCTGCGCCTGACAAAATCGCTTCGTGAAGATCCGCTGGTCGGCGAGATGGTCGAAGGCAAGCTGGCGCATATTTGCAGCCTGACCCGTGAGGAGTATCCGCTCAAGGGCCGGATTACGACGCTGATTCAGAGCGGGAAACTGTTCGAAGAATTAGGCGTGCCGGAACTTAACCCCGAAACTGACCGGGTTATGATTTGCGGATCAATGGACATGATCAACGATACGAAGGCCTTGGTTGAAAGCTATGGCTTGGTTGAGGGCTCAAATTCTAAACCGGCAGACTTCGTGGTCGAAAAGTCTTTCGTGGGCTAGGTCAATCAGTCGTTCTCGACTTCGCCGAGCGTCAGCAAGGCTATCCTAATTCCGAAACCGGATGTATCGCCTGTCAGCGTGCTGAGACTGCGGCGCCGCTCGTAGAACAGCTCCAAATAGGTACAGTCATCATCAAAGACCAAAGCCAATTCTTCGCGGCGGGTCAGGCCGGCGTCAATATCGCGAAAGCCGCTATAACGCACGCCCCAGTTCTTGGAAAAATCATAGGAGATCATTCCTGAAATTTCTTCCGGCGGAGCTTCGACGAGGTTTCGCTGCAGGGCGATAAACGGGTTGTTGATTTTGTAGTAACGGGCCCGTATCTTCAGGCGCTCGCCGATATAGTTCAGATTGGTATCAATACGGCGAAGCTCATTGCCGTCATCATCATAACGCAGGCGCGCGCCGGCATTAAATTTACGCCCGAACTTAAGAATGCTTTCGGCAACAATATCGGATTCGTCACCGCTCAGCCCGGAGTTGACATCAAACTGATTGATGTCTGAATCTAAATAGCTTCGGCCTAAAAACAGCGAGGCGCGATTATCACCCCAATCGCCCGCCAAGCTGGCCCCAACATCGGTCCGGGTGCCTGTCTGCCACAAATCATAGCCGGTTGATTTATTACGGTCCCAGAGCAGCGCGCTGTCCAGATCAATACCGATAGAGTCTTCTTGGAAAGCCAAAACCGGGCTGATGCCGTCATCGCCGAAGCTTTCCGTGATTTGGATGCGCGGCTCTAAGGTCAAATCAACCGAAGCGCCCGGGCGAATAAAGGTCCAGCGCGCATCCAGTCCGACATGGCCGATTGTGCGCTGCTCATCAATTGAGTCCGCGCTAAGGGGGTCAATCTCAAAATTATCGTTCCGCACCATGGCGAAAGGCGTCACCTCAATACCGCCGGGAACAATCATCGTTTTGCTGTAATCCGCGCCGAATGTAATCCGCTTATAATCACCGTTATCCGGCGTTGTCAGCGTGCCGTCAAAATCGCGTTTGATTTGCACCGCATCCGCAAAACCGTGCAGCCGTCCGCCAATTCCGGGGACGTTAAAATAGTGATCCAACTCTATTTTCGGCAAGACCAGCGGCAAACGCGAGTCGTCCTCGCGGACGATACGCACATTTGTCGGTGTGTCTTCATTGCGGCGAATAACGCTGCGCAGGCTTTCAAAGCCATAGGTTGAGGCCGCATAGCGGAAATTATCCTGCTGCGCCACGCCGTAAAGCTGCTGCGTCAGGCGGCGCGTTCCGCCGTTATAAAGCCCGAAATCAGCATCCGGCTCGTCAATATCGTAACGATCGAGATAAAAGTCGTCAGTGGCGTTCTGTAGGCCAAAACCCCATGTCAGCGTGTCATTGAGCTCAAATTGTCCACGCGCAAACAGATGAGAGCGCCATGTATCATCGGTCAGGCGCGCTTGCTTTGACGCTGTTCTGTCACCGTTTGCAAACAAAAGATCGTCCGCGGTGAAGGGATCGCCGTCATTGTCAAAGAACGTATCTTTGGTAAAGCTGCCGGAAACCTCCAGCAGGCCGGAATTAAATTTACGATTATACTCGCCCATAATCAGCGGTGTGGCACGCTCCATAAGGCGCGGGGTAATCGTGGCTTCGGAGTAAGGTGACAAGGCCAGATAGTATGGCTGCTCATAGAAAAACCCGTAGGTCCCTGACCGGCCGCCATAAGGCATCAGCAGGCCGCTGCGGCGTTCTGTGCTCGGATCCGGATGCGCCATGTAAGGCAGATACAGCACGGGCACGCCTTTAACTTCGACCACGGCATCGCGGTAATGAATCATCTTATCATCAACGTCTTGAGTCACCTTGCGCGCGCGAATGCGCCAGGTCGGCTTTTTGTCTTCACCGTCCTCGCTGCAAGCCTCACAGGCGGTGTAGTACGCGTTGTAAAGATCATATCCGGTGTCACTGCGGCGCACAGCATACTTTGCGCCGGCAATGCCGACGGGGTTAAAGCGCGCCGTAAAATCTTTTGCTGCGCCGGACGCGAGCTTGTCTGTCAGCTCGATCTTATCCGCAAATTGAGAGGACCCGTCACCGCCGATTAAAACGACATTGCCTGTCGCGACAACGCGGCCTGAGTTGACGTTATAGACCACTTGGTCCGCGCGCAGCGTGCGATCCTGATAGCGGCCTTCGACGCCGCCCTTGGCTGTAATGATGCCGGCATCACGATTATCCTGCACTTCATCGGCTTCCAGATAGATTATATCAGGATTGCGAAATGGGCTGTTGGCAGGCAGGTTCAGCTTTTCGTCTGCGTTTTGCGCCCCGGCAGGGTTTGCAAATCCGAGACACAATGACAGGGACGCACATGACAGCATTAGCCCTGCACGTAAAATGTTCGGTTTTATCACAATCGTCCCTCACCGGATTCGTCTTCTCCAACAGCCTTACCGCACGGCGCGCGCCTCGTCCGGTATAAACCTCTCACCCGATGTTAATTAAAGACAAGGTCGCGCGCATTTGCCCATTGAACCTGCGGGCGGCCTGCCGCACATATTGCCCATGTTGACCCCTGATTCTGTCTTAAAACATACGTTCGGCTTTGATGCGTTTCGCCCGGGGCAGCGCGATATTGTCGACGGAATTTTAGCCGGCGAGTCCGTTTTGGCCGTTATGCCGACCGGCGCAGGCAAGTCGCTCTGTTATCAGGTGCCGTCGCTGATATTTGACCGGCCCAGTATTGTTGTCTCCCCTTTAGTGGCCTTGATGGACAATCAGGTGGCAGCGCTTAAATTGGCGGGCGCGCCGGTCGGCGCTGTCCACAGCGGCCAATCACGCGAGCAAAATGTTGAGGAATGGCGCGCCTTGGCCCGCGGGGATTTAAAGATTTTCTATCTCTCCCCGGAGCGGCTTATGTCGCCGCGCATGTTATCGGCTATGGATAAAATAAATCCGGCCATGTTCGTCGTGGATGAGGCCCATTGCGTGTCCAAATGGGGCCCGTCTTTTCGCCCGGAATATGATCAGCTTCAGGATTTAAAAACCCGCTTTCCGCACGCCGTCATGGCAGCCTTTACGGCCACGGCAGACGAGCTGACCCGCGAAGATATTGCGCAAAAGCTGTTTGGCGGCAAAGGCAAAACCATTGTTCACGGATTTGACCGGCCCAATCTTGATTTAGCCGTCCTGTCGAAAACTGACCGTAAACATCAGCTTTTAAAACTGATGGATAGCGTCAAAGGACAGGCGGGCATTGTCTATTGCCTGTCGCGTAAATCGACGGAAGACACGGCGCAGGCCCTGCGCGGCGCGGGCTATAACGCGCTGGCCTATCACGCCGGTATGGACGCCGGCGCGCGCTTTGAAAATCAAGAGCGGTTTATGGCCGAAGACGCTGTGGTCATGGTCGCGACGATTGCCTTCGGTATGGGCATTGATAAGCCGGATATTCGCTTTGTTTATCATATGAACCTGCCCGGCAGTCTTGAGGCTTATTATCAGGAAATCGGCCGCGCCGGACGCGATGGCGGGCCGGCGACAACGGCTATGATTTACGGTCTGGATGATGTTCGTATGCGCCGTAAATTTATCAGCGATGACGGCAGCGACCCGGATAACCAAATGCGCGAGCATAAGCGTTTGGACAGCCTTCTGGCCTATTGCGAGGCGACGGGGTGCCGCCGGCAGGTCTTGCTGACTTATTTCGGAGAATCCGGCGCGCCGTGCGGAAATTGCGATAACTGCATCAGCCCGCCCAAGCTTATTGATGCTACCGATCAGGTTGTGCCCCTGTTTGAGGCGATTGACCAGACAGGGCAGCGCTTTGGCGCCGGCCATGTCATAGATGTCGTGCGGGGCGCCCAAACGGCGCGCATAACGCAATTCGGCCATGACAATCTTTCGGGATGGGGCGGCGGCAAGCATATGGGCAAACCGTATTTGCAAGCCCTCGTGCGCCAAGCCGTCGGGGCCGGACTGTTGGAGATTGATATTGCGGGGTATGGCGCGCTGAAAATTACGCCGGCCGGGCGCGGCGTATTGGAGCGCGGCGAAAAATTTGAATGCAAGGACATTGTCACAGAGACAAAAAAACAGCGCCCGCGCTCCTCAGCCAATGCAGCGCTGGCCGCGCAATTATCGCATAACGACAATGCGCTGCTTAAGGAATTAAAGTCCTTGCGCATGACTTTGGCGCGCGAAAAATCTGTGCCGGCTTACGTCATCTTTTCCGATGCGAGCCTTATGGATATGGCGCGAAAACGCCCGGGCAGCCGCGCGCAAATGCTTGATGTTTCCGGCGTCGGTGACGTGAAATTTGACCGCTACGGCGAAGCGTTTTTGAAAGTCATTCAGGCCGCTTAGCCAAGCTTAAACTCGCAAGGATAGGCCAAGACAACGCTGCGCGCGCTGGCTTCATCCATGGTCACGACGGAAATGTCGGGAGTCAGTTGCGGGTCATAGCTGACGGTAATTTTAACGGCTTGCTCTTGTGGGCTGCCGCGTCGTTTCGCGGTTTTAAATCCGGCCGTATAAATGCGCGACGGGGAGCCGGTTGTCGGCACGGCGCAAGCCGTGGCCTCGCCGGGCATTTGTGATTTCGCGCCAAACGTAACGCCTTCGTAGTTTCCGGATTGCTGAACACTGACAGACAGCTCTGTTACAGCGCTGCTGCTGACGACGGCGAAGGCGCTGTTTGAGGCGACAAGGTAAACCGTTTGACCGGGCTGCGCCGGCATGGGCACAGCGACGACTTTTTGCGGCACATTAAAGCTGACACGGTCTTTCATAATCGCGGCCGCCGGCAAGGCAAAGGGCAGGGCCAGCAGTTCGAGGCCCAGCCAGCCGGCCAAAACTTTCCATTTCAGGCCTATTTTCTTCTTTGGCTTAACCATCATGCGCTCCACGCTCTATCCGTGGGGTGAGTCTCTTGACAGAACAAGCGCCGGACAGGGCAGGGCAGGCGTTTCAAGAATAGTGCCGGATGCGGTAGACCCCGCGCCGCGGCGGCGCTATAGAGCCGCCATGACGACTAAGGCACTCATATTATTTTCAGGCGGGCAAGATTCCGCGACCTGTTTGGCGTGGGCGCTGGACCGCTATGACTATGTGGAAACCGTCGGGTTTGATTACGATCAGCGCCACTCTATAGAAATGCAGGCGCGCCAAGACGTGCTCACAGCCTTTAAAACCGAGCTGCCAAATCGCAGCGCCCGCATCGGTGATGACCATATTGTTGACCTTACGGCGCTTGGCGCAATCAGTGAAACGTCCCTGACCCGCGATACGGAAATCACCCTGTCTGAAAGCGGCTTGCCGAGTACATTTGTGCCGGGACGCAATTTAATATTTTTAAATTTCGCCGCCGCCATCGGGTATCGGCGCGGCCTGACTACGCTCGTGGCCGGCATGTGCGAGGCGGATTTTTCAGGCTATCCCGATTGCCGTAAAGACACGCTGGACGCCACGATGAAATCCATATCTTTGGGTATGGATACGCGGTTCACTCTTGAGACCCCGCTTATGCATGTGACCAAAGCCGGCGCGTGGGAGATGGCGTTTGCACTGGGCGGTGAGCCGCTGGTGGAGCTTATCCGCACACAAAGCCATACCTGTTATATGGGCAATCATGACGCGCTAAAGCCCTGGGGCTATGGCTGCGGCACATGCCCGGCATGCGAGCTGCGCGCCAAAGGCTGGGAGCAGTATTTAAGTGGTTTATAGCGTCAAAGAAATGTTCCTGACCGTGCAGGGCGAAGGCGCGCATGCCGGACGTCCGGCGGTGTTTTTGCGTTTTGCCGGCTGTAACTTATGGAACGGCTTGGAAAGCGGCCGGGCCGAAGCGGTGTGCAAGTTTTGCGATACGCAATTTGTCGGCACGGACGGGGTGAATGGCGGGAAATTTAAAACCGCTGCTGATTTGGCAGCGGTCGTCGCCGGGTTATGGCCGGACGTTACCGAGCGCGGCGAGCCTTGGGTGGTTTGCACGGGCGGCGAACCGCTCCTGCAACTCGACGCCGATTTAGTTGCGGCGCTCCATGAGGTGGGCCTGAAAATTGCGGTAGAAACAAACGGAACGTTGGCCGCGCCGGACGGGATTGACTGGATTTGCGTTTCGCCCAAAGCGGACGCGCCTTTAGTGCAAATCTCAGGACACGAATTGAAACTTGTCTACCCGCAAGTCGAAAACAGGCCCGAAGACTTTATCGATTTGGACTTTAAACGGTTTAGCTTGCAGCCTCTTGATGACGCCAATCAAATGCAAAACGCGACGGCAGCATTTGAGTATTGCCTTGCCAATCCGAAATGGATTTTAAGCTTGCAAACCCACAAATGGATTGGGGTGCCTTAGGGTAAGCGGTTTTTAACTATAAAGTAAAAGCGAGTCTTAAGAGACGCCCTTGTAGATTTAGCTGTGGAACTTTCGCAGTTAATATATACCTCATCGACCCATGCGCCGATGACGCCGGAGATGGCCTTTGCAGCGGCAACGCGCAGCGTCAGCATTTGCGCGCAATTGGGGCTTGTCGGGCGCGTGTTTGCCAATACGCAAGAGGCGTTTGCGATTACCGAAGGGCAGACGGATATTGTAAAGCACTACTTTGATGCTGTCAGCGCTGACGCCTTAGTCAAAACAATAATCCTGCATTCGGACATGACTATAAACACGCGCGAGTTCAGTGATTATTCCGTCTGGCTTAGCCTGCACAAATCGGTGCAGTTCTCAGATGCTGTGAAAAAACTCACGCCTGAAACCTTGCCGCACGCCTTACCGGCAAAGACCTCCGTACGTCTGAAAATGATGATTGAAGCTTATTTAAAAGACGGGTTTTTGAAGGTTTGAACCGCCGGCGCACGCGATTGTGACTATGCTCGCCCCGCGCCCCGCGCTACGGTAACGAAGACTGAATTTCGGAGCTCCCATGACTGACAATACAAAAGACAATTTTCCTGCCGGATACAAACCCGCCGATGTGTGGGTGTGGGATAAAGCGAGCGGCGGGAAGTTCGCCAATATCAATCGCCCTATATCCGGCCCGACATCCGAGGTGGAATTACCGCGCGGCAAGCATGATTTGCAGCTTCATTCGCTGGCCACGCCCAACGGGGTGAAGGTGACGGTGATGCTTGAGGAATTGCTTGAAGCGGGGCACGCCGGAGCAGAATATGATGCTTATCTGATCAACATTGGCGACGGCGACCAATTTGGCTCGGGCTTTGTGGATATTAACCCCAATTCAAAAATCCCGGCGATGATGGATCATTCAACAACGCCGCCGACGCGCCTGTTTGAAAGCGGGTCTATCCTTTTATATCTGGCGCAGAAATTCGGCGCGTTTATTCCGCAAGATCATCACGCAAAAACAGAGTGCATGAACTGGCTGTTTTGGCAGATGGGCAGCGCGCCTTATCTGGGCGGGGGCTTTGGGCATTTCTATGCTTATGCCCCAATGAAAATCGAGTATTGCATTGACCGTTTCGCCATGGAGGTGAAGCGGCAATTGGACGTGCTGGATAAGCATTTGGCAAAGACCGATTATATGGCGGGGGATGAATACTCCATTGCCGATATGGCGATTTGGCCGTGGTACGGCGCGCTCGCGCAAGGCAAGCTTTACAGCGCCGGTGAGTTTTTAGATGTCGCGTCTTATAAACATGTGGTCGCGTGGGCGGATAAAATTGCGGCTCGGCCTGCGGTTAAGAGGGGCGTGAAAGTCAACCGTGCTTGGGGTGAAGAATCCATGCAGCTGCGCGAACGTCATGACGCAAGCGATTTTGAGCTGCGCACGCAAGACAAACTCGAAGCCGCCGCCAAAGACGCCTGATTGTGCAGACCGAATTTGTCATTCAAACGCGCGGCCCGGGCCTGACTGAATTTACCGATGATGTGGCCGGTTTTGTAAAATCCGCCGGCGTTGAAACCGGCCTGTTGACCTTGTTTGTGCGGCACACATCCTGCTCGCTTCTGATACAGGAAAACGCCGACCCGGATGTTCAGCGCGACCTGACCGAGTTTTTTGCGCGGCTCGTGCCGCCCTCAAATGATCCGTCTATGAATTGGGTTATCCATACGGCCGAAGGTCCGGACGATATGCCCGCCCATATCAAAGCCGCTATGACGCCGGTCTCTCTGTCGATACCGATTGCGATGGGGCGTTTGGTTTTAGGAACGTGGCAGGGACTTTACCTGTTTGAACATAGAAACGCGCCGCACAGCCGGCGGGTGGCGGCGCATATTTCGGGGTGATTGTTTCCGGCGACCGGATTAAGTTTTCGGCTTGCGCGGCGGCAGTTTCTTTACCGCCGGCTTATTGCGTCCGCGCCACCAGCGGCGCAGCAGCCAGAGGCCCGGCACCAGAATTATCATCCATGGCAGAACGGCGGCGATAAAGCCGATGACATTGGCCATGGCGTAGGAAAAATCATTGGCGAACGATTTAAACGCCCGCCCGATAGGGGACACAGCGGTCGGCGTGACGGCTTTGCGTTTGGTCTGATAGTTGATGCTTACTTCCGACATCGACACGCGCTTGCGCAGCACGTTCAGCGTCGTCGTCGCGCTCTCTATTTGCTGCTGCACGCGGGCTAATTCGCGCTCCAGCGATAAAAGTTCTGACAGTTTGGCATTGCGGGTTTCGAGCAGGTTTTCCAGCCGCGTGCGCAGAATTTTTTGGGCTTTTAGGCGGGCATCCGTATCAACGATTTGGCGGGTTAAATCTTCGGCAGAAACGCCGGCGTTGATTGTGGTGCCGCCGCTCGCCTCGACACTGCTTGTCAGCGTATCTTTAAAGCCTTCCAGCCAGGCCGGCGCAGCGCGCAGGCGCAGATTGGCGGTCACGTAATCGGCGTTTTGCACATTGGTATTACTGCCCAGCACTTGGCAGGTGTCCGGCCCGGCTTCCATACAGATCTGCATATGGGATTTCGCCGTGGCCGCCACCGCTTTGACCGGCAATGAGAAGCCGTAATTATAGCGGTAAGCCAGATACGAGACGGAGGAGGGGTTCTCTGTCGCCGGCTGTCCCGGCGCCGGCGGGGATGGCATGACGCCGGGTGCCGATTGCTTAAATGACCGCTCCCGAGCGGCTGACGGGCTAGCCATGTC
>CALLVD010000086.1 GCA_938010385.1 uncultured Robiginitomaculum sp. | reverse complement strand
ATTATTGCGCCGACGCGCGAGCTGGCCATTCAAGTCAAGCGGGAGCTGGAATGGCTCTATGGTCCGGCCGGGGCGAGCATTGCTTCTTGCGTTGGCGGGATGGATATGCGCGACGAGCGCAGCGCGCTGCGACGCGGCGCGCATATTGTCGTCGGCACGCCCGGCCGTCTGCGTGATCATATTGACCGCAAATCTCTTGACCTGCGCGATTTGAAAGTCGCAGTTTTGGACGAAGCCGATGAAATGCTCAATATGGGCTTTTCCGAAGATTTAGAGTATATCCTGTCGGCCTCCCCGGATGAACGCCGCACGCTGATGTTCTCGGCGACCGTGCCGCCCGGCATTGGCAAGCTGGCCAAGAAATACCAAAACAATGCCGAGCGCATTAACACCGTCTCTGACACGCAGCAGCACAGCGACATTACTTACCGCGCCGTGACTACGTCGAATAAGGATAAGCAAAACGCGATAATCAATATTCTGCGTTATTACGAGGCCAAGACCGCGATTGTATTTTGCGGAACGCGCGCTGCCGTGAATCACTTAACCGCCCGATTTAACAATCGGGGCTTCAGCGTTGTCGCCCTGTCCGGCGAGCTGTCCCAAAGCCAGCGCACCCACGCCTTGCAGGCCATGCGCGACGGGCGCGCCCGCGTTTGTATTGCCACGGACGTGGCCGCGCGGGGGATTGACTTGCCGGATCTGGAATTAGTTATTCACGCGGACCTGCCGAAAAATGCCGAAAGCCTGCTGCATCGCTCGGGCCGCACGGGGCGCGCGGGTCGTAAGGGCACTTGCGCGCTGATCGTGCCGCACAAGGCCAAGCGCAAGGCCGAGCGGCTTTTGCGCGATGCCAAAGTCACGGCCGAGTGGGCCAACCCGCCATCCGCTGACGATGTGCGCCGCCGCGATAACGAACGCTTGCTGGCTGATCCGACATTCCTGGAAGCCCCGACGGAGAAAGAACTGCCGCTGATGAATAAGCTGCTGGAGGCGTTCACGCCTGAGCAAATAGCGACGGCGCTGGTGCGTATGAAGCAAACAGATCGCACGGCGCCGGAAGAGCTGCGCGATAAAGGCGCTCCGGATGATGACGGGCCGCGCGCGAAGAAACGTGAAGATTTCCATGACGGCGTTTGGTTCTCTTTGAATGTCGGGCGCAATGAGCGGGCGGAGCCGCGCTGGCTGCTGCCTATGCTGTTTAAGAACGGTGATTTGGAACGCGGCGAGGTTGGCGCGATTAAAATCACCGATAATGAAACCTTCATCGAGATTGATCCCAAGGGCGTGGAGCGGTTTAACAAGGCGCTCGGCGCGAATATGAAGCTGGAAAAGCATACGGTAAAACAGCTGGGCGAAAAGCCGGCGGCCGCTAATCGCGGCGGTCCGCATTCTTCCGGGTCAGGGGCAAGACGCGATCGTGATGACAGCTATGGCGATAAGCCAAAGCGTGATTACTCAAAATCGCGCGCTAAGCCGCGCTATGACCGCGCGCCGAAACGCGATGACAGCGGCTATAATCCTGACGCCGGCGACTTTGACACGCCGCGGGATCCGGATCCGTTCATGAACGACGCACCGCGCAAGAAAAAGCCGCATAAGAAAAAACTGCGCAAGGCGGCCGAGCGGGCCGCTAGGGCCGGAAATCCGAATAATTTCCCGCCGCGCAAAAGCGATAAAACCACCGGCAAAAAATCCGGCAGCGGCAAGCCAAAGGGTAAAACGGCCGGCAATAAGCCCAAACGGGCCGCCGGCGGTGAAGCCAAATTAATGCGCCGCAAGCGCAAATAAATCAGGAAAAGGCCCGCATCATCGCGGGCTTTTTTGTATCGCCGGTTTGATGTAGCGGCATTAGCGATTTGAGCAAAAGCCGGCATTGCGCTGTGGATTGCCGTTTGGTAGCTCGAACACGCTGTATAAGGATTGAGGGTGAAAACGTGCCAACGGTCAGAAATATAACTGAAGCGGATATTGATATAATCTGCGACCATCGCCGGCGCATGTTTCTTGATGCGGGCACCGATAAAACCCGTCTTGATGTCATGGGTCAACCCTTTCGGGAATGGCTGGCTCCCCATTTGCTCAATAAAACCTATTTTGGTTTCATTGTTGAAACCGGCGCAGAGGTCATCGCGTCAATAGGCTTGATGGCGATAGACTGGCCGCCACATCCGGAACATCCGAATGAGGGACATCGCGGTTATGTCTTAAACTTATTCGTGAAGCCGCAACACAGAGGTTTGGGAATTACCAAGAATTTGATGGATAAAGCCGACAATGAATTTTTAAAGCGGGGCATCAGTTTTTCAATTCTTCATCCGACAGTCAAGGCTAAGCCAATTTACGAAAGTCTTGGCTGGAAGACCTCAGGCGAGATGACCAAAAAACTTCAGTAAACGGCGACTCCGCCCCTTACGCTCTCCTGTGCGCCTTGTCATAGACTTTGCGCAGGGCGGTTATATCGACATCGGCATATATCTGCGTGGTTGACAGGCTGGCATGGCCGAGCAGTTCTTGGATTGTGCGCAAATCGCCGCCGCCGGCCAGCAAGTGCGTGGCAAAGCTGTGGCGCAGGGCATGCGGCGTGGCGCTGTCCGGCAGGCCGAGCGCGCCGCGCAGTTTTTGCATTTTGCGCTGCACAATCGCCGGCTGAAGCTTGCCGCCGCGAACGCCCCGAAACAGGGGCGCATCCGGGGCAAGGACTTGCGGGCAAAGGCGCACATACTCCGCGACGGCTTGTTTTATCGCCGGCAATATCGGCAAGACGCGAACCTTGCCGCCCTTACCGGTGATGCGCAAAATATCGGGCAGGGGATGCGCGCTCGCGGGCAGGGATAAAGCCTCGGA
>CALLVD010000085.1 GCA_938010385.1 uncultured Robiginitomaculum sp. | reverse complement strand
TTTATTTAGTTTTAGGTTTTGCCGGCGCATAAAAAACCCGCGACGGAGCGCGGGGTTTTTGCAAAAATTTTAAGCCGGCTAATCGTCGATTTTGACGCCGTCTTCACTGATTTCAATAGAGACGCCGGGCTTATCGGCCTCTTGATTATAAATGTAATACCCGCCAATTGCGACCAGAACGACCAGCGCCCCGACGATAAAATAGAGCGCATTATTTGAAGTTTTTTCCGCCATGATTGTCTCTCTTTTTTTGATTGCACTTAAATAACAGTCAAGCAGACAATAAGTTCCGCTAAGCCCAATTTAAGTTTTCATGAGTGACGGCTGAAAGCCGGCCGAGCGGGCCCACGGCCTGAAGCGCGTGAAAACCGGAAAATTTGGCCGATTGCGGCCACGCCCCTAATCTACCAAATCGTCCCAAAACCTTTTGGCTTTGTCGAGGAAACTTTGGTGCTGCGGGCTGATGTCGTGGCCTGACTCGGCGGCAAACTCTTCGAGGAGTTGTTTTTGCTTGGCCGATAATTTGGACGGGGTTTCTACGGCGAGCTCCACATACATATCGCCGCGCGCATTGGAGCGCAGCACGCTCATGCCCTTTCCCTTTAATCGCATGCGCTGACCCGTCTGGGTTCCGGCCGGGATTTTCATGCGGGTGCGCCCGCCGTCAATGGTCGGCACTTCAATATCGCCGCCCAGAGCCGCAACGGTCATAGGGAGCGGGGCGCGGCAAAACAGGTTTGCGCCTTCGCGTTCAAAAATATCGTGGGGTTTGATGTGAACGAACAGGTATAAATCCCCGCGCGGCCCGGCGCCTTTGGGCGCAGCGTCCCCTTCGCCGGACAGGCGAATGCGGGTGCCGTCTTCGACCCCGGCCGGAATGGTCACGTCAAGCTCGCGCTCCACCCGGGTCTGGCCGGAGCCGTCGCAGGTCTTGCACGGATCAGAGACATATTCGCCTTGGCCGCCGCATTTCGGGCACGGGCGCTCCATTTGGAAAAAGCCTTGTTGGGTGCGCACCCGGCCGGCCCCGCCGCACATGCCGCAGGTCTCGACAGAGGCACCCGGCTCTGCGCCGATGCCGTCACACGTGTCGCAATCCTCGCGCACGGGCACGGTGATTTGCATATCTTTGCCGGCAAAGCTTTCCGCCAGCGTAATCTCTAATTCATATCTGAGGTCAGAGCCGCGCGCTTGCTGCTGACGGCCGGTGCCGCCAAACATATCGGCAAAACCTCCGCCGCCCGCGCCGCCGAAAATTTGCGAGAAAATATCGCCGAAATCACCAAAGCCTTGCGCCCCTGCGCCCCCGCCTTCAAAAGCGGCATGGCCCATACGGTCATAGGCGGCGCGTTTTTGGGAATCAGACAGAATGCCGTAAGCCTCATTAAGCTCTTTAAAGCGGGCTTCGGCAGTCGGATCATCGGGGTGACGGTCAGGATGACAGCCCATCGCCTTTTTACGAAAGGCTGATTTTAACTGTTTTTCATCAGCGTTTTTTTCAACGCCAAGAATTTCATAATAATCACGTTTGGCCATGGCGCTCTCCCCGGATGCCTATTTTCGCGGCACCATCCTCCCCCGTATTCGGGGGAGGTGCCCGAAGGGCGGAGGGGGTCTGCGCCACGAGCCTTTGCGCCCGGACATAGCCCCCACCGTCCCCGCTATACTGTGCCGCGTTGCGGCAGCGGGTCCACCTCCCCCCAAGTGTTTGCGAGCAAACACAAGAAGAGGGGGAGGGTTACTCTAATTAAGCTTTCGCGTCTTCATCATCTGCATCTTCGAACTCGGCGTCGACAACATCTTCGTCATCATCGCTGTCATCCGCGCTTGCAGATTCGCCGCCGTCGGCATTGGCGTAGATTGCTTCGCCCATCTTCATCACAGCCTCAGTCAAAGTCTGAGTCTTTGCTGTGATGTCGGCAGTATCTTCACCTTCAGCCGCTTCGCGAACGGCCTTGATGGCCACTTCAATATCTTCGCGTTGCTCCTCAGTGATTTTATCGCCGTGCTCTTTCAGGTCGCTCTCGGCCTTATGCGCCAAGCCTTCGGCCTGGTTTTTCGCTTCAGCCAGCTCGCGGCGCTCTTTATCGGATTCCGCATTGGCTTCCGCGTCTTTGACCATGGCTTCGATGTCCACATCAGACAAACCGCCTGAGGCTTGGATGCGAATTTGCTGTTCCTTGCCGGTGGCTTTATCTTTGGCCGATACGTTGACAATACCGTTGGCATCAATGTCAAACGTGACTTCGATTTGCGGCATGCCGCGCGGCGCCGGCGGAATGCCGACCAGATCAAATTGACCGAGCAGCTTGTTATCTGCCGCCATTTCGCGCTCACCTTGAGACACGCGGATGGTCACGGCAGATTGGTTGTCAGCCGCCGTTGAATAGACCTGTGATTTTTTCGTCGGAATCGTCGTATTGCGGTCAATCATGCGGGTAAACACGCCGCCTTCCGTTTCAATACCAAGCGACAGAGGCGTCACGTCAAGCAGCAGAACGTCTTTGACGTCACCCTGCAAAACGCCGGCTTGGATGGCCGCGCCCATAGCAACGACTTCGTCCGGGTTTACGCCTTTATGCGGCTCTTTACCGAAAAACTTGGACACAGCTTCCTGTACCTTTGGCATGCGGGTCATGCCGCCGACCAAAACCACATCGTCAATATCGCCGGCTTTCAGGCCCGCATCCGCGAGCGCTTTCTTGCAAGGCGCGATTGTGCGCTTGATTAGATCTTCGACCAAAGCTTCAAGCTTGGCGCGGGTCAGCTTCATGTTCAAATGCTTCGGCCCTGTAGCGTCAGCAGTAATGAACGGGAGGTTGACTTCATAGGTCGAGGCGGTGGACAGCTCTTTTTTCGCTTTTTCCGCTTCTTCGCGAAGGCGTTGCAGCGCAAGCTTGTCGCCTTTCAAGTCAATGCCGGTTTCTTTTTGGAATTCCGCGTTGAAATATTCGACAATCTTCATGTCAAAATCTTCACCGCCGAGGAAGGTATCACCATTGGTCGCTTTGACTTCAAAGACGCCGTCGCCGATTTCGAGGATGGATACGTCAAATGTACCGCCGCCCAAATCGTAGACCGCAATCGTCTTGCCGTCTTCTTTGTTCATGCCGTAAGCCAGCGCCGCCGCTGTCGGCTCGTTGATAATGCGCAGCACTTCAAGACCGGCAATCTTACCGGCGTCTTTGGTCGCCTGACGCTGGGCGTCGTTAAAGTAAGCCGGAACCGTGATAACGGCCTGCGTGACCTCTTCGCCGAGATAGGCTTCGGCTGTCTCTTTCATCTTCTGCAGTGTAATCGCAGAAATTTCCGCCGGCGACATAATTTTGTCACGGCCCTGGATATAGGCATCACCGCCTTTACCTTTGACGATTTTATACGGGACGAGCTTGGCATCCTTTTTAACCGCCGGGTCCGTCATGGCACGGCCAATCAGGCGCTTTACGGCAAAATATGTATGCTCCGGGTTTGTCACCGCTTGGCGGCGGGCGGTTTGCCCGACCAAGCGCTCGCCGTCTTCGCCGATAGCGATAACAGATGGCGTGGTGCGATGCCCTTCGGCATTTTCAATCACGCGGGGTTTGTCGCCGTCCATAACGGCAACGCAGGAATTGGTCGTTCCCAAGTCAATACCGATAACTTTAGCCATAAGACTGTCTCCGTTTAAGGCGCCGGGCCTGCGGCGCGGCGAAATTAAGGTTTTATGGGCTTTTGGCCCGTTGGCGGAGATATGGGGGCCGGATTCAAGCCTGCAAGGGCGCGCCGGGAGATTCCCGCACTTTTTTTCGGGGTATTGCTGTCATTGCCAATTTATCAGGCCATAGATAGAACGGAAGCCATGAAGGATCCCGTGACAGAATTCCCCGAAGGCTTTGCGCATTATCCGCTATATTTTACGCCCGCCCGGCAAGGCGCGCTGATTGACGCCGTGGCGGCCGGCGTAGCGCAAGCCCCGTTTTTTCAGCCGCGCATGCCGCGCACCGGCGCGCCGCTTTCTGTTGTTATGAGTAATTTCGGCGAGCTCGGCTGGGTCACTGACAAAGAGCGCGGCTATCGCTATGACCCGGTGCATCCGAAAACCGGGCAGCCTTGGCCGCCGCTCCCGAAACTGCTGGCGGACTTATGGGACGATGTCACCGATTGGCCGGACAGGCCCGAAGCCTGCCTGATTAACTGGTACAGAGACGGGGCGAAAATGGGCCAGCATGTGGACAATGATGAACAGGAAGTCCGCGCCCCGGTCGTGTCCGTCTCACTCGGCGATCCGGCAATGTTTCGCATGGGCGGGGAGACCCGCGGCGGCCCGACAGCGGGCGTAAAGCTTTACTCCGGCGATGTCGTCGTCATGGCCGGCCGGGCGCGCCTGTGCCATCACGGGGTGAGCAAAATATGGTACGGGGAAAGCGCGCTCGTTCCCAAGGGCGGGCGCATCAACCTGACCCTGCGCCGGGTTTATCCGTCCGAACAATAAAAAACCGCCCTGACGCGCAGTCAAAGCGGCTTTCAGAGCGGCATGGTCGCCGCCGCTGTTATTCCTGGTAATCGCCGGTAATCATGCAGGTGTTGTCCGGCTGCGCTGTTGTGCCGGCGGGGCAGGAAATGCTTACGGCCGGGGCCGGGGCGGTGATTGTGGCGGTTACCGGAACGGTAACGGTTTCAGGCGTGTCGGCATTGACTAAGACGGTTGCGTTTTCACCCAAAAGCGGATCACGGGTCTCGCCTTTCGTTTTCAAGACGAGGTCCGCTCCGGTCATGGCTTCGGCTTTGGCGACATTGCTCTCGGCCTTCAGTTCCATGACGATGCCGTCGACCGCCGTATCGACAGCTTTGTCTTCCATGCCGGCGTCCATTTGCTGCTCTGCTTTTTGCATCAGGTCTTCGGCCTTTTGCTGTTGCAGCGTTGCCTTGGCGGCCGGGCTGCCCATAGTGATATCCGCCTCAGCCTTAACTTTGGCTTTCATGTCATGTTCGGCGTGGCCGTCGGCAAAGGCGGGCGCGGCAATCAGAGCCGATGCGGCCATAGCGGTCGTCGTCAAAATCGTACGTAATGTCATAATCTTATCCTTTTTAAGTGACGGGTTATTAGCCAATCAACGAAATAAGGCGAAGATGTGTTCCCAAAATTACGAATGCGGCACAGCCGGGACAGGGGCAATCTGCGCGCGGCACGCTTTAAACCAGGTGCTTTTTCCAGTCCGGATTGCGCTCGCCTTTGACTTTTACAAACGGGCAGACCGGGTCGACTTTTCGTCCCTCCCGCTTGGCATCCATGAACAGGGCCGCCAGCAGCCATGTGCCGACGCCCTTACCGCTCATGGATTTAGGCACGCCGGTATGGTCGGCAATCATCACCCCGCCCTCGCCTTTGCCATAGGTCAGAACGGCCGTTTCAACCCGGCCTTCAAGCTGTAATTCATAAATGCCGCGGGTCTCGCTTTCGCGGCGGGTCAGGGTAAAGTTTGACATTATTTCTTCACGACTTTCCCGCGGGCCATAACGAAGTCAACATCTTCCAGCGCGCGAATATTTTCAAGCGGATTTTCCGACACGGCAATAATATCTGCCGACTTACCCTGCGCGATAGAGCCGATTGTCTTTTCCAATCCGAACAGGCGCGCATTGTTAATTGTCGCGGCCTGTATCGCCTGCATCGGGGTTAAACCCCAATCGGTCATATATTTAAACTGTCGTCCGTTTTGTCCGTGCGGGTAAACGCCGGCGTCCGTACCGTAGGCCATATTGACCCCGGCTTTTGCGGCGGCGCGAAACCGCTCGCGCTGCTTTTTGCCGACCATGCGTTCTTTGGCCAGGCTTTCTTCTAAAATGCCGGCCTCCTCGCCTTCGGACAAAATATAGTCAGAGACATAGATATCCATGGACAGATAAGCGCCTGACTTTTTCGCCGCAGCAATGCCGGCATCGGTAATAAAGCTGGCATGCTCGACGCTGTCCACGCCCGCGCGAAGGGCAGTATTAATGCCGTCTTCCCCGTGGGCGTGAACGGCAACTTTCAATCCCAGCAAATGCGCCTCGTCAACAATCGCTTTCATTTCTTCAAATGAGAACTGCTGCGCGCCGACTTTTGTGCCTTTGGACAGAACGCCGCCCGTGCCGCAAAACTTAATCACCTTCGCGCCATATTTATTATTCTCGCGCACTTTGGCCCGCACGGCCCACGGCCCATCAGCAACGCCGCCGGATTTTTTCTTATACTCAAAGGGAAGCAGATTATTATCGCAATGCCCGCCGGTAATCCCGATGGAGCGCCCGGCCGCAACAATGCGCGGCCCGTTAATTTGCCCGGCCTCAATCGCCGCGTTCAAATCGACATCGGCAAAGCCCGGCGCGCCGAGATTGCGCACGGTCGTAAAGCCGGCCATCAGCGTTTTTTGCGCATTCACAACGCCGGTAATCGCCGCGCGCGGCGTCGAGACGGTCAGACGTTTATAGCCGTGAACGGATGCGTCGCTTGTCAGGTGGACATGGGAATCGGACAGGCCCGGCAAGACCGTATACTCTGACAGATCAATAAAATCATAGGGCTCTTGGCCGGCGGCGCGCTTTATCGCGCCCTCACTGCCAATCGCCGAAATCGTGTCGTTCTCGACCAAAATATATTGGTTTTGCAGGACGCGGCCGCGCTGCGTATCAATCATTTTGCCGGCGTGTATAACGCTCGTTTGCGCGGCGGCAGGCACAGCAAAGGCCAAAGCGGCGGCGCAGGATAAAAGCAGACGTTTCATAAGATTCTCCAATGTATGCGCGATAACTAGCAAGCAAAGCGCCGGTTTCCCACACAATTCCCCTAAAAAGCGCGTTCTCAGCCCCGCGCAGCACCCGCGTTAACCTTTTATTAGGCCGCCGGGGTCAAATCTTAATCTGCGTTAACCATATTTCTTCGTCTAAGGCCGCTTATGTCAACCCGACTGACTTTCTTTGTGTCTACAGCCCTTGTCAGCCTCGGCCTGGCCGGCGTTTCCATTGCGCAAAGCGGCCCGTTTGACGCCCCGCCCCCGCCCGGCACAGCGCCCAAGGCGCGGCCCTACTCGCCGCCGCCGGCCCCGGCGCCGCAGCCTTACAGCGCGCCGAGCTATAGCCCGCCGCCCGCCTATTCCGATTATAATGCGCCCGCTCCGGCAAATACGCCGCCGCCGGCCTATCAGCAGCCGGCCGCGCAAGCCTCTCAGCCCGCCCCCTATTCCGCGCCTTACACGGCCGGCGCGCCTGATTATTCGGCCCCGCAGCCGGCGCCTGCGGGCGCTTATTATCCGCCGTCAGATCCGGCCTTGGCCGGCGGCATTCAATATGGCGGCATGACCCCTCCGCGCAATTCCCCGCAATTTTATCGCGGCCCGGCCTTTACCGACCCGAACTATAATCCCGGCAGCTATGACACCGGCGGCAGCGCACGTCCGCCGGTCTACAGTGCGCAATCCGGCCCAAGACAGGGCGGAACTGTGCAAGGCGGGCCCATGGCCGGCGGACCTTATGGCGGCCCGCAAACCCGGCCGCAAACCGCGCCGCAAAAACGCAGCTTTTTGGACCGCATCGGTCTGGGTAAGCTTCGCCTGAAAACCGACGGCTTTCTGCGCGCCGGGAACGCCTTTGTCTCCGGCGTCAGAAATGACGGCACAGATAATGACCGTAATGAGTTGGTCGTCGACGGCATGATCCGCAGCGAAGTCTCTGCCATTACCGCCGGCGGTTTGGAATATGGCGTCTCGCTGAAATTGCGCGGACAGCGTGACCGTCTGCGCGAAGGCTTTGGAGGTCTGGCCGGCGACTGTCCGCCGGGTTTTGGCGATTGCGCGACCTTGGTCGTGGCCGGCACGCCGCGCGCCTTAAATGGCCATACCGGACAGCTTTATAATTTCGGCTTTAACGAGACCAGCGAGCAGGACTTGCAGCTTGAAGGCGCGCATCTGTTCCTGCGCAGCGCTTATGGCGACATCACTCTTGGCCGTGATGACGGCAGCGCCGCCCTATTTTCCGGCAGCGTCCCATCGACCCTGCCGCTGGCGCGCGCAAGCAATGCCCGCACGGATTACACCGGTTTGGACATGACCAAGACGCTGAACGATGCGTCGGGCTTTGCCGAAAAAATCACCTATACCAGCCCGCGCCTTTTGGGCGATCAAATCGGCTTCGGCGTCCAGCTCGGCGTCAGCTACGCCCCTAAGACAGAAGTGTGCGGCGCAGATTATTGCGTGCGCGGCAACGACCTGTCGGACCCGTTCTCCCCGCTCTCGCCAAGCCTTGAAGACGCCGTCGAGCTGGGCCTGGCCATAGATCGCACATTTAACAGCGGCCTCTCTGTCGAAGGCACGCTGAATTATG
Source organism: uncultured Robiginitomaculum sp. (assembly GCA_938010385.1). Taxonomy (GTDB): domain Bacteria; phylum Pseudomonadota; class Alphaproteobacteria; order Caulobacterales; family Maricaulaceae; genus Robiginitomaculum. Next base: position 11,393 of record CALLVD010000085.1, on the reverse strand, counting down.
CCACAGCACGCGAAGCCACAGGCTTTGCCGTCTTTGACGATTTGCAAAGCTGGGGCACCGGCCTGAATATCGGCTGGGGCGATTTCGAATTTGGCACCAATTATCTGTCGTCCAATAACGGCATTGCCGATGACGGCGACTACGCCGCCTTTGACGCCGGCCTGACGTGGAAGCCGGCGGCATGGGGCATCAGCCTGGGCTACGGTCAATCCAAAGACGATTTGGCCAAAGCCGAAGGCCGCTCTGTCGTGCTCGGCGGATCCTACGATTGGACCGAAAGCTTCACCCTCGGCACAGGTTTGCAATATTCCGAACGCGACGTCCCGATCCAAAACGGCCCGCTGGTGGATAGCCGTACGGATGACGCGATTGCCCTGTTTATCGAGGGCGGGTTTAAATTTTAGACGCCGGGCGCGATGACGCAAGATAACGCCTTCTCCTTGGGGAGAGGGCAATCACCCCGCAATCCCGCTAATTCCCGCAAGTCCCGCCGCACCGCTGCCGATCAGATAAGGCGCCGTCACCGCATTCACCCCCCCGAGCGCAATGACCGGCCGCGTGCTTTTTGCCGCCAAGGCCGTGAAAAGCTTTAGCCCAAGCGGCACGCCGGAGCCTGCGCTTTGCGTTTCAAAGACCGGCGAGAGCGTCACCGCGTCCAGCGGCAAGCGCCCTGCGCGCGCCAGGCTCGGTCCGTCATGACAGGCGCCGGTTAAAATCCAATCGGGAACGCGAGCTTTCCATAGGATTGAGTCCTCCAAATTGTCTTGTGTGAAGTGCACGCCGTCTGCTCCGACTTCAAACGCCAGCTGAGCATCTTGCCCGATTAAAAACTGATGGGAATTTTCAAAGCATATCTGCCGCAAATGCGCAGCCACGTCCGCGCGATTATCCGCCCCGAAATGCCGGTAAATCACCGCACATCCTTTTGGCAGATTTTGCGAGGCCTTTACAATATCAATGCGCGGGTCTGACATTAAAACAAGCGGAGAGAGCCGGCACAATTGCATGCGCTCGCGCGCCAAAACGCTCGCAACCCTTGCCACGTCCAAGGCTCCGCTATATGTCCACGCCTTATGAATAAATCTGCTCCCGATATGACTGTTTCCGATCGCCGCGCCGATATATTGGCACGCATTGACGCCGCCACCAAGGGCCGCGCCAATGACGGCGGCGTGACCCTCGTGGCCGTGTCCAAAGTGCAGCCGGACGCGCGCATTCGCGCTATGCTGGAGACGGGCCAAACCGTGTTCGGTGAAAACCGAGTGCAGGAGGCGCAAAGCCGCTGGGGCGAAACATTTACCGCGCAGCGCGCGCGCTTAAAGCTGCATCTCATCGGCCCGCTGCAAACCAATAAGGCCGGTGATGCGGTTAGTTTTTTCGACGTGATTGAAACGCTGGACCGCGAAAAACTGGCGCGGTTCATCGCCAAAGCGGCGCAGGCCGCCGGCCGCTGCCCGCAGCTGTTTATTCAGGTCAATACCGGCGAAGAGCCGCAAAAGGCGGGCGTCATGCCGGCGGATTTGGACGCTTTTGTGAAAGCCGCGCAGCAGACCTATGACCTCCCGGTCGCCGGCCTGATGTGCATTCCGCCCGCCGATGAAGCGCCCTCGCCGCATTTTATCATGCTCTCTCAGATGGCCGCGCGTAACGGTCTGACCGGCCTGTCCATGGGCATGAGCGCAGATTTTAAAACCGCCTGCGCGCTCGGCGCAACCCATGTGCGCGTCGGCTCGGCTCTGTTCGGGGACCGCGCGCCGGCTTGACCCGGCCGGCTAAAAGGCCCATCTGACCTTCATGAGCGAGACGCCGAAAAAAAATGATGTCAGCGTGGTGACTTTGGGCTGCCGCCTGAACGCCTATGAAAGCGATGTCATGGCGCAAAATGCGCGCCTGTCCGGGCTGAAAGACGCTGTGATTATCAATACTTGCGCCGTCACCAATGAGGCCGTGCGCGCCTCGCGCCAAGCCGTGCGCCGGGCAAAAAAAGATAACCCGAACGTCGCCGTCATTGTCACCGGATGCGCCGCGCAAGTGGACCCGCAGGCCTTTGCAAAAATTGAAGGCGTGGACCGGGTCATCGGCAATGCGGAAAAAATGCAGCCGCAAATCTTTTCCGAGATTATGGACGCCGTCGCGCCGATCCGCGTCAATGACATTATGAGCGTCAAAGCCCACGCGCCGCAGCTCCTGTCCGGCGGTAATCGTCCGGATGAAAAACTGCAATCACGCACCCGCGCCTTTGTGCAGGTGCAAAACGGCTGTGACCATCGCTGCACATTTTGCATCATTCCCTATGGCCGCGGAAATTCGCGCAGCGTGCCGGCCGGCGAAGTGGTGGCCCATGTTAAAAGCCTGACCGCGCAAGGCTATAAAGAAGTGGTTCTGACCGGCGTGGATATTTCCAGCTGGGGTACGGATTTGCCGGCCACACCGCCGCTCGGCGATTTGGTTCGCCGTATTTTAAAGCTGGTCCCGGACCTGCCGCGCCTGCGTCTGTCCTCAATCGACCTCGCCGAGATTGATCCGGTTTTAATGGAGGTGATTAAGACCGAGCCGCGCTTCGTCCCTTATTTGCATCTGTCTTTGCAACACGGCGACAGCCTGATTTTAAAGCGCATGAAGCGGCGTCATTCGCGCGAAGACGCCATTGCGCTTTGCAAGTCTCTGCGGGATGCACGGCCGGACATGACATTTGGCGCGGATATTATTGCCGGCTTTCCGACAGAAACGGACGCGCAATTTGAGGCGTCCCTGTCCATTGTTGACGAAATTGATATTGCTTGGCTTCACGTGTTTCCGTTCTCCCCCAAGGCCGGAACGCCGGCGGCGAAAATGCCGGCCACAGACGGCGCGGTCATTAAAGCGCGCGCCAAGGCTTTGCGCGATGCCGGAGACGCGGCGCGCCTTCGCCATTTTAAAACCCGCACCGGGCAGAGCGATATGATTTTAATTGAGAAAGACGGCTTCGGGCGCGCGGCGGATTTTACGCCGGTGAGCTTTGAGCCCTGCGGCGCGCGCGCCGGCGAGTTGCGCGCCGCGGCCCTTACGGGCTACGATAATGAGACGATGAACGGGACTTTGACTTAATGGCTAAAGAGAAAAAAAAGGGCGGGTTTTTAAAACGCGCTTTCGGGCTAAAATCCAAAGAAGACAAGCTCGCCGAAGAAGCCGCCGCCAAAGCGCAGGCGCAGGAAAAAGTCGACGCGCAAATGGCTGCGCGCATGGCCGCGATTAATGCCGCCGCTTTAAAGTCTGCCCGCGAGCAGGACGCGGCGGCTGCCGGCGTTCAAACTGACGAGGCGGACGTGGCCCGCATTGAGGCCGAGGAAAAACGCAAAGCCGAAATTCAGGCCGCCAAGGATGTTGAGCGCGCCAAGCAGCTGGCCGAAGAACGCGAGCGCAAAGCCAAGGCGGAGGCCAAAGCCGCTGAAGACGCCGCCAAACGCGAGGCCGAAGCCAAAGCGCGCGAGCAGGAACGGATTAAGGCCGAAGCCCAGGCAAAGGCCAAGCGGGAGGCCGAGGAAAAAGCGCGGCTTGAGGCCGAAGCCCTTCGCGCCAAGCAGGAAGCCGAAGCGCTGGAGCTCGCCCGCAAGGAGCAAGGTGAGCGCGAAGCCGCAGCCCTGAAAGCTAAGCAGGAAGAAGAGGCCGCCGCGCGCGCCGCCAAGCTTGAGGCCGAAAGGCTTGCCGCCGAGCAGGCCGAGATTGCCGCGCGCGAAAAGGCGCAAGCCGAAGAAGCCGCGCGCCTTGAAGCCGAGGCCAAAGCCGCGGAGGTCGCCGAAGCCAAACGCCTAAAACGCGAGGCGGAAGAAGCGGATCGCCGCGCCTTGGAAGCGCAAAAGCGCGCCGAATTTGACGCCGCGCAGCGCGAGCGTGAAGCCCTGGCCGAGGCCGAGCGCAAACGCCTTAATCCCGAGCCGGAGATAGACCCGGCCGCCCAAGGCGGATTTTTAAATCGTATCACAAAAGGCCTGTCGAAATCCACCGGCAAAATGTCCGAAGGCCTGTCGACGATGTTCAGCAAACGAACGCTGGACGATGAGGCGCTTGAAGAGCTTGAAGATTTGTTGATTGCCTCTGATCTGGGCATCGGCGCGGCCACCAAAGTCACGACCGCTTTGGCCAAAGATAAATTTGATAAGCAGATTACGGACACAGAAATTAAAGTCGCCCTGGCCGATGTGATTTCTGACATTCTGACCCCGCTGGAGCGGCCGATTGTGCTGACCGATGTGAGGCCGCAAATTATGCTCTTTGTCGGGGTGAACGGGTCGGGCAAAACCACGACGCTGGGCAAGATTGCCAAGCGCTATACGGACGCCGGCAAAAAAGTTCTGCTCTGCGCCGGGGATACGTTTCGCGCCGCCGCCGTTGAGCAGCTGACCGTTTGGGGCGAGCGCTCCGGCGCGCCGGTGATTGCCGGTAAGCCGGGCGCGGACGCCGCCGGGCTGGTTTATGACGCGATAGAAAAAGCACGCGCAGAGGAGTTTGATATTCTGATGATTGACACGGCCGGCCGGCTGCAAAACCGCACGGAGCTGATGGACGAGCTTTATAAGGTTGTCCGGGTGATTAAAAAGCAAGACGAAACCGCGCCGCATCATTCCATCCTCGTGCTCGACGCGACCGTGGGGCAAAACGCCCTGATGCAAACAGAAGTCTTTGCCAAAACCGCCGGCGTCACCGGCCTGATCATGACCAAGCTTGACGGCACCGCCAAAGGCGGCGTTTTGGTCGCCCTGTCGGATAAATTTAAGCTGCCGATCCATCACATCGGCATCGGCGAGCGGATTGAAGATTTGGAAAACTTCTCCGCCCCGGTCTTTGCCGCGGCCTTGTCCGGCGTAGCGGACGCGGTGCTGGACAAATAAAAAAGGGCCTCGCAAGCGAGGCCCTTGCATCAAATGAAACTTGATTATCGTCTCATAGAGATGGCCCCGAAGGGACTTAATTGACGATGCTGTGCAGAGCGTCACTCAGGCGGGTACATAGTCTATTTTAAGTGTTTTGTCAATGATGAGAGACCGATGGCGTGTAATATACGGCTTTCAATGAGCGCTAAATTATCATCTGAGACCGGCGCCGTAATATAGTTCCTTTTCCCCGCAGCATTCTTCCCCCTATACATTAAAGTCAGTCGGTGAAAGGCGACAACATTAATCATATCTCCTTTTATCCACATTGATTTACTGTTTTAAGGTTTTGGCAGCGCCTGTTTCAAGATGAGCTCCGCATGGTAAGGCATACGCTTTTGAGGTGGACTCGTGGTCAGCGCGACCACAGTACAAAGATTAGGCCTGGCCTTAATTGGCGGGCTGATAACAATTACGGGCCGTCTTTTTACCATTTAAGGCGGACAAAACCCTGTGTTAAAATCACATATTAGTATGGTGCCACGCGGCGGATGATACTTTATAGCCATACTTTATCTTTATCCGGATTCGCGGCGTGTTAAAGCCCGATACCCAAAATACAAGCGACCCCGCCATGACTGATACGCCCCCGCCCCCCGTTCCGCCTAAAGCCCCTTTCTGGATAGACTTCGGGCCTATCTTGGTTTTTGTCGCCTTGTTTCAGATAATGCGGCGCGTGGATGGGTATGAGAGCAGCGCAATTTATTGGGCGACCGGCGCGTCTATGATCGCGATTGTCATTGCGCTCGCCTATTCAAAATATGTTATCAAGCACGTCTCCGGGCAATTATGGCTGACGGCATTTTTGCTGATTGTTATGGGCGCGCTGACGATCGGGCTGCAGAATGATACCTTCATCAAGGTCAAGCCGACGATCCTTAACGGCCTGTTCGGCGTTGCTATATTTGTCATGCTGTTATTCAAGAAAAACCCGATGAAGCTGCTGATGGGCAGCGCGTTTAATATGCCGGCGGATAAATGGCGCACTTTGGCGATTGCCTGGGCATTGTTCTTTTTTGCGATGGCGGCGCTCAATATTGTGATTTGGAAAAATTTCTCTGAGAACTTCTGGGTCAATTTTAAGCTCTTCGGCTTTATGCCCCTGACCTTCGTCTTCGTTATCGCGACCATGCCGTTTATCTGGAAGCATTCGGATTTAAAAGACCGCCAAAACGATTAACCCCGATTAACCTTTATCCCCCGGTTTATTCAGGGACCATTCAGACAGCCCGTCCTATATAGCTATCAACAACGGCTGTTTTCTCTCTCTTGCAGCCGATTGTTCCCCTTAAAGCTTCCTAGCTTTCTCGGGCCGGATCAAGTCGTGCGTCTCTCTTATTTCGCGGCTAGGTCCGGCCCATTTTTTTTGCCGCGCCAAAACAGCTTTTTTATCCCCAAAAGATTGCGACTTTCACAGACTGCCCCTATAAGCGGGGCAATCTTGAAAGGCGCGCCTGACCGGTTTGCGCGCCGATAATTGCGAAAGGCAAAATCATGGCATCACTCGACAGCTTTAAATGCGAACGCACAATGAAAGTTCGCGGCGGCGAATACACTTATTACGACCTTAAGGTCGCAGAAGAGAACGGGCTGAAAGGCGCGTCAAAACTGCCGAAATCCCTGAAAGTGCTGCTCGAAAATCTGCTGCGCCATGAAGACAATAACACGGTTACCAAAGCCGATATTGAAGCGATTGTTGACTGGCTTGGCCCGAAAACATCCACCCATGAAATCGCCTATCGTCCGGCGCGCGTTTTGATGCAGGATTTCACCGGCGTTCCGGCCGTTGTTGATCTGGCGGCCATGCGCGACGCGATGGCGGCGCTGGGCAAATCGCCTGACTCCATTAACCCGCTGAACCCGGTCCACCTTGTCATCGACCATTCTGTCATGGTGGACTATTACGGCACGCCGCAAGCTTTTGCGAAAAACGTAAAGCGCGAATATGAGCGTAACGGCGAGCGTTATGACTTTTTGAAATGGGGCCAAGGCGCCTTTGACAATTTCGCCGTTGTGCCGCCCGGCACCGGCATTTGTCACCAAGTCAATTTGGAAAATCTGGCCCAAACCGTTTGGACCAAAACTGAAGCCGGCAAGACCTATGCCTTCCCGGATACGCTGGTCGGAACCGATTCCCACACCACCATGATTAACGGCCTGTCCGTGCTCGGCTGGGGCGTGGGCGGGATTGAGGCCGAAGCGGCCATGCTCGGCCAGCCGGTCTCTATGCTCATCCCGGAAGTCATCGGCTTTGAGCTGACCGGCAAGATGGTCGAAGGCTCCACCGCGACGGACCTTGTTTTGACCGTTGTGCAAATGCTGCGTGAAAAAGGCGTAGTCGGTAAATTTGTCGAGTTCTACGGCGAAGGCCTGAACACGCTCTCGCTTGAAGACCAAGCGACCATCGCCAACATGGCGCCGGAATATGGCGCGACCTGCGGCTTCTTCCCGGTTGATGAAGACACGCTGAAATATCTGCGCGCGACGGGCCGCGAAGAACACCGCATTGAACTGGTCGAAGCCTATGCCAAGCAGCAGGGCCTGTGGCGCGACTCTGATGTGCCGACCTTCACCGATACAATCAGCCTTGATATGACGACGGTCGTGCCGTCTATTTCCGGCCCGAAACGGCCGCAGGATAAAATTGCGCTGAAAGGCGCAAACCGCAAATTCGCGACTATTTTGCGCGACGAGTATAAAAAAACTCCGGACGCCGGCAGCGCCGTTGCGGTCAAAGGCCGTAACTTTGAAGTCGATCACGGCGATATTTTCATCGCGGCGATCACAAGCTGTACCAATACGTCCAACCCGTCCGTTCTGGTCGGCGCAGGCCTTTTGGCCAAGCGCGCCAATGAGCTCGGCCTGACGGTTAAGCCTTGGGTGAAAACCTCACTGGCCCCCGGCTCTCAGGTCGTGGCGGAATATTTAGAAAAAGCTAAATTACAGCCGGAACTTAATAAGCTCGGCTTTGACGTGGTCGGCTTTGGCTGCACAACCTGTATCGGTAACTCAGGGCCATTGGCGCCGGAGCTGTCCGAGGCGATTGCCGAAGGTGATTTGGTCTCTTGTTCAGTCCTGTCCGGCAACCGCAATTTTGAAGGCCGTATCGGCCCGGATATTAAAGCCAACTTCCTGGCCTCTCCGCCTTTGGTCGTCGCTTACGCTCTGGCCGGCTCTATGCATCATGATTTTGATACAGATCCGCTCGGCACGGATAAAGACGGTAATGATGTCTATCTGAAAGACATCTGGCCAAATTCTGCCGATATTGCCGAGGTTGTCCGCAAAGTCATCACCCGCAAAATGTTCACCGAGCGTTACGGCGATCTTTATAAGGGCGACAAGGAATGGCAGAAAATTAAAGTCGGCGGCGGCAAAACTTATCAGTGGGCGCCAAAGTCAACTTACGTGCGTAACCCGCCATATTTTGACGGCATGACGATGACGCCGGATCCGGTGAAAGACGTCAAAGGCGCAAACCTGCTGGCTCTGTTCGGCGATTCCATCACCACCGACCACATCAGCCCGGCCGGTAATATTAAACATGACGGCCCGGCCGGTGACTATTTGAATGACAATAAAGTGCCCAAGGCTGAGTTTAACTCTTTCGGGTCACGGCGCGGCAATCACGAAGTCATGATGCGCGGCACTTTTGCCAATATCCGCATTAAAAACCAAATGGTGCCCGGCACGGAAGGCGGCGTGACGAAATATGTCCCGACCGGCGACGTTATGCCGATCTTTGATGCGGCGGAAAAATATAAAGCCGACGGCCGCGATTTGGTGGTTATGGCCGGCTCGCTTTACGGTAACGGCTCCTCGCGCGATTGGGCCGCTAAAGGCACGATCCTGCTCGGCGTCAAAGCCGTAGTTGCGGTCAGCTTTGAGCGGATTCACCGCTCTAACCTGATCGGCATGGGCGTGCTGCCGGTCGAGTTTATGGACGGCGACAGCTGGGAGAGCCTGGGCATGACCGGCGACGAGACCGTTGACGTGACCGGCATCACCACGCTTGAGCCGCGCGGCACGGTTGATATCACCATCAACTACCCAAGCGGTAAGTCTAAAACCATTAAAGGCCGCGTTCGCATCGATACCGATAACGAGCACGAATACTTTAAAAACGGCGGCATTTTGCACTACGTTCTGCGTAATCTGGCGCGCGAAGCCGCATAGTTCGGTTAGCCATATAATTCAGAAAAGCCCTCGCATTATTTGCGGGGGCTTTTTTTGTGGGTATATAACCTGTTCACCGTTACGAAAGCCCCGCCTATGTCCGACCTTACCTTTTATAATGCCGTTATCCCGGCCCTTGACCACCGCATGGCCAATCTTGCCCATATCTTGCGCGTTGGCCAAGCCAATGCAGGGGAACGCAAGATTGATGAGGCGGTGTTTTTAAATGCGCGGCTGGCTCCGGATATGGCGAGCTTAACCGGGCAAGTGCAGCTGGCGACCTCTTTGGCCAAGGCCTGCCCGTTTCGCGTGACCGGGCAGACGCCGCCGGTTTATGAGGATAATGAGCAGAGCTTTGATGACCTCTACGCGCGCATTGACAAAACCCGCAAGGATATCTCCGGGTTTGGGCCGGACGACATTAACGGGCGCGAAGGGTTTGAGTTCGCCGTCAAGCTCGGCCCGAACATGCGCGACTTTACCGGCATTACCTATGCGTCCGGTTTCATCATGCCCAACGTGCTGTTTCATTGCACGACGGCTTATAATATTTTGCGCCATAACGGCGTGCCGTTGGGTAAGAAGGATTTCTTTGACACATAAGCCTCACGCAGTCGTGAAGCTTAGGTGAATTGCGCCGGCGGCGCGGCGGGCGTAGGTAAATCCTATGAAAAACTTTAAAACCTTAATTTTGTCTGCCATTGTCCCGCTTGCCGCTGCGCTCAGCCCGGCGGCTTTTGCCGGCACTCAACCGAGCCAAATTGTCGAGCTGTTTACCTCGCAAGGGTGCTCTTCCTGTCCGCCATCTAATGCTTTAGTCAATGATTGGAGTGCCGATGACGATATTTTGGCCCTGACTTACAGCGTTGAGTATTGGGATTATCTGGGCTGGAAAGATACATTCGCCGACCCGAAATTTACCGCGCGGCAGCGTGCCTATGCCCAAGCCATTGGACACGGCCGGGTTTATACGCCGCAAATGGTGGTCAACGGAGAGATTGATAAATTTCGCTACTCGCGCGCCGAAATTAACGATGTGCGTCTGGATAATGACAGCCTGACTATAAAATTTGACGGCAATGATGTCATTGTGCCGGCCAATCCGGATGTTAAAACCCCGGCCGCTGTGCGCCTTGTGACCTATACGCCCGGCGAGCAGTCCGTAAAAGTGATGCGCGGAGAAAATGGCGGGCGCACCCTGACCCTGAGTAATGTTGTGACCGATGTGACGGATTTGGGCGTCTGGACCAATAAAGACAGCCGGTTTGCCCTGCCCGATGCGCAGCCGGGCTCCGCCTATGCCGTCCTTATTCAATCCGAGGAATACGGACCGATTATCGCCGCCGCCGTGCGCGATTAAAGTCGCCGGCCCCGGCCGCTCTCTGCAATAAAAGAAAATGCGCGTCTGTGGGAGCAGGCGCGCATTAATCTTATGGCCAAGAGCCGGGAAGGGATCCGGCGCAGGGGCGTAGAAGATCGGCAGCGGCGCTTTGTAAGCGCGGGGGCTGGGGGGCTGTTAGAAAACCGCGCCTTTGGCAGTCCGCTCCCGATCGACACGCTGAATATGGCCGGGGCTCAAGGCCAAAGCGCGGCGCAATTATGGCCAAAATAAGACGTATTATGAAATCTCTGACAGAGTGATTAAAGCCCGCTAACCATAAATTTTGCCGTCCGCAGGCTTGCGCCGCCGGCCCGCTTTGCTAAGCTTGGTCTATGAGCCACAATGTCGTTCCGATTAAACCCGCCAAAAGCGCGTCTCAAAAGAAATCCAAAGGCCCGTCCCAAGTCGCGTTTCAGCGCGCCGAACTGGCCATTATATTGGGCCTTTACGGACAAATGGTCAGCAACGGCGACTGGAAAGATTACGCCATGGACTTTCTGAAAGACCGTGCGGAGTTTTCCGTCTATCGCCGCGCCACGGAAACCCCGCTCTACCGCATTGTCAAAACGCCGGCCATGGCCAAGAAGCAAGGCGCCTACAGCGTCATCGCGCCCGGCGGCCTGATCCTAAAACGCGGCCACGATCTGAAAACCGTGCTGCGCGTGTTTGATAAACAGCGGTTTAAAATTGCCGCGAAATAGGCCGGCCTGCTGCCCCCGAAATCTGTTTAAGCTCTGAATTAGGCAATAAAAAAGGCCCCGCAGTGTGCGAGGCCTTTTTCCGTATTTTTTGTGATCGCGTTATTCGCGGCCAAACAGGCTCATCAGGATTGAGAAGATGTTGATGAAAGACAGCAGCAGTGAGGCTGCGCCGAACACGGACATTTTCTCTGCCATCGTCGCATTGCCGGCTGTGGCATAGTATGT
>CALLVD010000084.1 GCA_938010385.1 uncultured Robiginitomaculum sp. | reverse complement strand
GAGTATTCCGAATCCAGCGCCGTCACCCCGACCGGCAACCGGCGGATTTCCGGGCGCAACTGCTTTTCCACGCTCGCAAAGAACGCGTCAAAATCTATATATAAACACTCAATTTCGCTGACTTGCGCCATGACCTGCCTCCAAAACGAAGGCAGAACATAATAGGAACATTATCCTATGTCGAGTCGCAATGCGCAAACAGGCTGTGGATTAAAGCGCCGGTTTGGCGCGAAAAACGTCTTCGTCCAGCTCGCCTTCAAACTTGGCGACGGTGCAGGCCACGGCGATATCGCCGGACACATTGGTGACTGTGCGCATCATGTCCAGCAAGCGGTCAAACGGCAGGATGAACGCGACAATCAGGGTTGTCTGCGCGTCCGTCACGCCAAAGGTTGACAGTACGGCGGCGGCCAAAAACAGGCTCGCAGACGGAATGCCCGCCGTGCCGATGGACGTCAATGTCGCCATCAGCGCAATCATGGCGTAATTGCCAAGAGTCAAATCAATGCCAAAGGCTTGGGCCGCAAACATAGCAATAATCCCCAAATAGATCGCCGTGCCGTCCATATTGATTGTCGCGCCCAGCGGCAGGACAGAGCCCGCCACAGCTTTATCCACGCCCAGATTATTTTGCGCGCAGGTAATTGATACCGGCAAAGTGGCATTGGACGAGGCGGTGGAATAGGCCACGCCCATGGCGTCTGCGATGCCGTAAAAATATCGCGTCGTCGGCAGGCGCAAAACGCCTTTTATCAGAACGCCGCCATAAACCAGCGCAATCTGCACGGCGCAGGCTAAATAAAGCGCGATGGCGAGCATGCCCATATTGGACAGGATGGACAGGCCTTGTTCCGTGATAATCCACGTCATCAGGGCAAACACGCCATAAGGCGCCAGCTCCATCACCCACAGGGTAATTTTCATCACGACCTCAGTCGCGGCGTCAAAGAAATCGCGCAGCGGCTTTGCCCGGTCCCCGACCATCATGATCGCCACGCCGACCAGTATAGAGAAAAAGATAACGGCGAGGACATCACCGTCAACAAGCGCGGCGAGCGGATTGACCGGAATGATGTTTAAAAGCTTATCGGCAATGCCCGAATTGGCGGCGGCGCCGGCCGACAATTTGCCTTGCGCGCTTGCCATGGCCGCGTCGGAGACAGACAGCTCGCCTATGCCGACGCCCGGGCGAAAGATGCTGCCCGATATCATGCCGAGGCAAACTGCGCCCAAAGTCGTGCCCAAGTATAAAAGCACGGCGCGCAGGCCCAGCGTGCCCAGCTTTGACGGCTTGCCGATAGCGACTACGCCGGCCACCAAAGTCGTCGCAATCAGCGGGATAACCAGCATTTTAATCAGGCGCACAAAGCCGTCGCCAAACGGCTTTATCCACGCGGTGACAAATGCGCTTGCTGCGCCGCCGCCGGCATAATGCAAAACCAAGCCAAGAGCCAAACCGGCGAGCAGCCCGATCATGACCCGTTTCCATAATGTAATGGCTTGCCACGCTTTTAGCATATCTGTCCCTGTCTTGTTTTCATCAGGTGTAGCGGCGCAGGGCCGGGCGCGTAAAGCACAATATTGCCGTTTCCATCCTTGTCCCCACAGGCTAAGAGGACGCCATGACGCCTTGCGTGAAAATATGCGGCCTGACCCGGCCCGAAGATGTCGCCGCCGCCATTGGCGCAGGCGCGGATTATCTGGGCTTTATTGTCGAGGCGAAAAGCCCGCGCCGATTATCGGTCGCGGCTGTGGCCAAGCTGTCTTTGCCGGCCAAAGGCATCACGCCGCGCGTGGCGGTGACCGTCAATGCCGATGACAAAACGCTGTCAGACATCGCTGCCCGGATGCAGCCCGACTTTATCCAGCTTCACGGCGACGAGTCCCCGGCGCGGGCCGCGCAGATAAAGACCGCTTACGGCATCCCGCTCATCCGGGCCTTGCCGGTGGCAGAGATTGCCGACCTGACGCCGGCGGCCGGGTTTGCCGGCATCGTTGATTTTTTCATCTATGACGCCAAAGCGCCGAGCGGCGACAATCAACGCGGCGGGCACGGCCTGGCCTTTGATTGGAACATCCTCGGGCGCGTTCCCACATCCGCGAGCCGTTACCTGCTCGCGGGCGGCATCACGCCGGACAATGCCGCCAATGCCTTGCGCCAAAGCGCCGCTTTCGGATTGGATGTTTCCTCCGGCGTTGAGCGCGCAAAGGGTGTAAAAGATACTGATAAGATTACCGAACTGATGAAGGCCGCACGACATGGGTAAACAGGATAATATCACGACGCCGGATGAAAACGGGCGGTTTGGGGACTTTGGCGGGCGTTACGTCGCCGAGACCTTGATGCCGCCAATCCTTGAGCTGGAGGCCGCTTATGAAGAAGCCAAGGCGGATCCGAGTTTTCAGGCCGAGCTGGATGATTTTTTCACCCATTATGTCGGCCGGCCCAGCCCGCTTTATTACGCAGAGCGCCTGACAGAATATGCCCGCGCGCAAAACGGCGGAAAAGCCGCGAAGATTTATTTTAAGCGGGACGAGCTCAACCATACCGGCGCGCATAAAATTAATAATTGCATGGGGCAAATTCTGCTGGCGCTTCGTATGGGTAAAAAGCGTATTATCGCGGAAACCGGCGCCGGGCAGCACGGCGTGGCGACGGCGACTGTGGCCGCGCGCTTCGGGCTGGAATGTATCGTCTATATGGGCGCGACGGATATTGTGCGCCAGAAACCGAACGTGTTTCGGATGCGCCTTTTGGGCGCTGAAGTGCGCGCGGTTCATTCCGGCACGGCGACGCTGAAAGACGCCATGAACGAAGCCCTGCGCGATTGGGTGACCAATGTGGGCGATACGTTTTATTGCATCGGCACGGTCGCCGGCCCGCATCCTTACCCCGCCATGGTGCGCGATTTCCAAGCCATTATCGGCCGCGAAGCCAAGGCGCAGATTTTACAGCGAGAAGGCCGGCTGCCGGACGCGCTGGTCGCCTGCATTGGCGGCGGGTCAAACGCCATGGGCCTGTTTCATGAGTTTGTCGGCGATAAGTCCGTGCGCCTGATCGGCGTCGAAGCCGCCGGGCGCGGCGTTGATACCGGCCTTCATGCCGCGAGCCTGACCGGCGGCACGCCGGGCGTGCTGCACGGCAATCGCACCTATTTGCTTCAGGATTCTGACGGGCAGATTAAAGACGCTCATTCTATCTCGGCCGGCCTTGATTATCCCGGCATCGGGCCGGAACACGCTTACCTTCATGACATAGGCCGCGCGGAATATGTCTCCGCCACAGACGCCGAGGCGCTGGACGCGTTTCAGCTGTGCTCAAAACTCGAAGGCATCCTGCCGGCGCTCGAGCCCTCCCACGCCATCCCCCGCGCCATCGAAATCGCCCAAAGCTATGATAATGACGGCCTGATCATTATGAATATGTGCGGCCGCGGCGATAAGGACGTCTTCCAAATCGCAGAAGCGTTGGGTGAAGATATCAGCGCCGGGACAGACGGCGAGAATACGAAGGCGTTTTAGGATGAGCCGATAACGTGCCTGAGATGTTAATCACCGCGGCCTTACTAATATGCGTTCATGCATTTATATATTGGGCGTTTGCAAAACTGCTCTACGGTGTTTCGAAAAGAAAGCACCCGAATTATAATCGGGAATTATCGCATCAAGAAGTCAATGCCTTAAGCCGATTGAGCGCAGAGCTTTATTCAGATTCACGTTCCTTTCGTTATCCTTGGTACTATCGCCTTATTCTTTTTGGCTTGACTCCTGTTGCCCTTGGGGTCGGACTGATTGTGGGCGGGCTTTTTGTAATTCTGCCAATAGCTCAAAAAGTTTTGGAAAAAAGTATTGCTGAACCCCCTGTTTGGTCCGACATAACTGTTGTCCCTCTGGTATCCATGCTCTTCGGCGGTTTTGCGGGGATATTTCTGAGCGCAATTATCGCTATCGTTATCGCTCGCAAACACAGTCTTTTCTTAAAATATCTTTCGTATCAGATTGGTTGGGGCACTTTGCACGGGGGAGAAAAAAGTTCGGAAACTGTTCACAACGAACTTATCGATGCTTATCGAAAAAATAGAGTTGCATTAGATATGACCGCAAACGACCGTGAAAGTATTCACAAAATACTGTTTGAACGAACAACACCTTTTTGGATTGCCGGCACAGCTTTCCTTTTGACATTAACGCTTTTATTTTCTGTGTTTGACTTCAGAAACTTCGCATACATTACCCCTGACAAGGTCGTCGCCAGCCCGTATTTTAGTGTGAGGTCTAAAACCTATGACAAATCTGAGGATTTCAAATTAGATCGTCATTGCTACATCCATCTTGCGGACAGGTCTCCGGTCTCGACTCTTCAATATGCCCTGATCTTGCCTGATGGAAAATCAATTGATCTGACGAAAGATATGGACTCCATTGTTGCCGTCGATAACCGGCTCCGAAATTGGAGCGGCGTAAGTCGGCCCCCGGTTCGTGTTGAAGTTTTTAAACGAGTCAAAGGTGTGAACAATAATTTAGAGACATGTAAGGGTCTGTTGAAGCCGAAAACATATGAAAAGCTGCCCCGCTCTTTTTTGGAGCTATATGAGCTATAGGGCTTTTCGATAAATTCGTAACTTTGAACGCGGCCCGGACATGCTTTCCTTCCCGGTCTAAACTCCGCCCATGAAAAACCTTTTCCTCCCCCTCATCGCCGCTTCCTGTCTTACCGCTTGCGCCGCGTCGCCGTCCGCAACAGCGCCGGCCTCAAAGTCTGCTGCCGGTAACGGCGTGCTGTTTGCGCAGGATTTTGACGGCTCGCCGCTCGGGCTTTATTCCGGGAAACGGCTGGCGGCGGATTGGGGTAAGCTGATTTGGCATTCCGGCTTTGATGAGGGGCGGGCGCGCATCGTCGATGCGGGCGCAGAGAGCGGCCGGGCGCTGGAAATCACTTACACTGCGGGCGGCATCGGGCCGTCGGCGGGAGCGTCGTTTAAAACGGATATCCCTAAGCGCGCGTCTGCGACCGGTCTGCCGGCCGAGCTTTACTTATCCTATGATGTGCAATTTGCGCCCGGTTTTGACTTTGTCAAAGGCGGAAAACTGCCGGGACTGTGCGGCTATAAT
>CALLVD010000083.1 GCA_938010385.1 uncultured Robiginitomaculum sp. | reverse complement strand
GCTTCCGGCAGCAAATCATCAAGGGTTTCGCCGGCCTCAAACCGGGATTTAAACTCTGCCGTTTTAGCTTTTAACTGCTCATCGGTCAGGGCGATGAAGCTGTCTTCCAAGCCGTTGATTTTATTGACCAAAGGCCGCATTTTCTTCAGCTTACGGTCATTCTCCGAGCCGAAGAGTTTTTTTGCGATTTTTAACATGGCGTCCGGCCTTTGCAGGTCTGATTGTTTAATGTGTTCAGGGCTGCGTAGCCGGAACGATTGTGTCAAAAATCCCCGCCGCGCGACTCTGATATAAGAGGTGTTGCTGACTTAAGGTCGGACGTGCTTTAAGTCAATGAAACGGGCCTGCAAATATTTATGCGCGGCGCGGCGCAAACCGCTATAAACGGCAAAATTTTCCACGCGGCTCAGAAGGATTCTATGGCTTACCTTACACTTAAATCATCCTTGGCGACGTTTGCGGCAACGACTGTAACGGCGCTCATCTTGACGGCATGCAGCGCGCAGCCGGGGTCCGGCGATGGGCGCGCCTCCGCTGATGCGGCGGATGCGCGTGTTGTCGCAACTGTATCGGGCACGCCGGTTTATCAAAGGGACGTGATTGATGCTGCGCGTATGATCGGGCAAATCAGCGAGGAAGACACGCTCGGACCGGACGATCCTGCCTTTTCGCAAATTCTGTCCGAAGTGATTGATCAGCGCCTCTTGTCCTTAAATGCCAAGGCGCAGGGCCTTGATAAGACGCCGGAGGCCAAGCACCGCTTGGTTCAGGCAAAAGAGCGTATTTTAGCCAATATCGCCGTGGGCGCGCGCATTGAAGACCGCGTTACGCCGGACGCTGTACGCGCGCTGTATGATCAGCAGATTAAGCTGCGCCAAACCGGGCAGGAAGCGCGCGCTTCGCATATCTTATTTGAAACCGAAAAAGACGCGAAAGCGGCGGCCAAGCGCCTGAAGGCCGGGGAAGACTTTGCTGCCTTGGCGACAGAGTTGTCACTGGACCGGGGCTCGCAGACCTCCGGCGGGGATTTGGGCTATTTTCAGGCTGACGCTATGGTGCCGAGCTTTTCCAAAGTGGTTTTCGCGCTGGAAAAAGGCGCTGTGTCTGACCCGTTTGAAAGTCAGTTCGGCTGGCACATTGCCAAGCTGGTCGATAAACGCACCGCGCCGCCGCCAAGCTTTGAACAGATGGAAGCGGAGATGACCAACTTCCTGACGATGGACGAGATCAGCAAGCTGCTGACAGAGCTTCGCGGCGACGCCGAGATTGAGATTAAAGACGCCCCGGCGCCTGAGATCACCGAGACCCCGGCTGCGCCGGGGCCGGACGTCGCTGCCGAAGACATGCCTGCCGAAGACATGCCTGCTGAAGACGGGGCGTCTGATGAGCAGTAAGGTCTCCCCGTTTGCGCCGGCGGCCTTTCCCGCGCTGCCTGCCTTGGCCGGGTTTGATATGGCTACGGCTGAGGCCGGCGTGCGCTATAGGGGGCGCACGGATTTATGGGTGCTTCGCGCCGCGCCGGGCACCGCCGTTGCCGGCGTGTTTACCAAAAACAAATGCCCCGGCGCGCCGGTCGACTTTTCCAAAGCGGCGCTGGATGTAAACGCCGGCGATGATCCGCGCCTGGTGGTTGTCAATTCCGGCACGGCCAATGTGTTTACGGGGCAAGCCGGGCGTGACGCCGTGCAGGAAACGGCGCGCGGCATGGCCGAGACATTCGGCGGCAAGCCGGAAGCCGTCTTCATCGCCTCGACCGGCGTTATCGGTGAACCGCTCGACGCCTCCAAAGTGACAGCGCAATTTGCGGATATGAAAACCCGCATGACGCCGGATGGATGGGAAGAGGCCGCCCGCGCGATTATGACGACCGACACCTATGCCAAGGGCGCAACCGCCACGGCCATGATTGGCGAGACGAAAGTGACGATTAATGGCATTGTCAAAGGCTCCGGCATGATTGCGCCGGATATGGCGACCATGCTCGGCTATATCGCAACGGACGCGAAAATTTCGCAAAACGCCCTGCGCGATATGCTGTCCAATCTGACGGAAACCACGTTCAATTCCATTACAGTCGACAGCGATACATCAACGTCCGATACCGTCATGCTGCTGGCCAGCGGCAAGGCCGGCAACGAAGAAATTACCGACCCTTGGAGCGAGGCCGCCGATCCGTTTTTTGAAGCGCTTCGGTCCGTTATGCTCGATCTGGCTTTGCAGGTTGTCAAAGACGGCGAGGGGGCGAGCAAGTTTATCACCATCAAAGTCACCGGCGCCGTTGACGCCGGCAGCGCCCGGCGCATCGGTCTGTCCGTGGCCAACTCGCCTTTGGTCAAAACCGCGATCGCCGGGCAGGACGCCAATTGGGGGCGCATCGTTATGGCCGTCGGCAAAGCCGGCGAGCCGGCGGAGCGCGACAAGCTGACCATAATGCTCGGCCCGCATATACTGGCGACGGCCGGAGAACTTGCGCCGGATTACAAAGACGCGGCGGGCGCGGCCTATATGCAAAATGATGAAATTGTACTGGGCATTGATCTGGCGCTGGGCAAGGGGGAGGCCACGGTTTGGACCTGTGATCTGACCCATGGCTATATCGACATCAATGCGGATTATCGCAGCTAATGCCAAAAAAGACGGTCTTGGTTGTAGCCTGCGCTGTGCTGGATGCCGACGGGCGCGTGCTCATGGCGCAGCGGCCGGAGGGCGGGCGTCACGCGGGGCAATGGGAATTTCCGGGCGGTAAGGTTGAGCCGTATGAATCGCCGGAAAAAGCCATTTGCCGCGAGCTCTATGAAGAACTGCGCATAGAGCCTTGCGAGCGATGCCTGCAGCCGTTTTCCTTTGCGTCTTGGGATTATGACGACATGCACCTGATTATGCCGCTTTATTTATGCCGGCAATGGGACGGCATTGCCGTGCCCCAAGACGGGCAAAAGATTAAATGGGTCTTTCCGAAGAAAATTCCCGATATGGATTTGGTCCCCGCTGATGTGGACTTGGCTCATGCGGTGGCGGACAGGCTCGTCGGCGGGCGTCGGTATGAGTGAGGTTCGGGCTTAGCCTTTAAATTTAAGCCCCCTCAGTCTCGCTGCGCTCGACAGCTCCCCCAAACCGGGGGAGCGGCAGTGAGCCGTTCCCCGCTCCCCCGGCCCGTGTTTTTCCGAGGAAAACACAAGGGGGGAGCTGTCGCGCAGCGACTGAGGGGGGCAATCATCGCGCTTTATCATTCGCCCCGCCTGCGCTAAGCAGGAGCGAACAATAAAGGCAGGGACATGCAGCATTTACGCAAACGGATTTTAGTGACCGGCGGGGCGGGGTTTCTCGGCTCGCATCTTTGCGAAAAATTGCTGGAGACCGGGGCCGATGTTATCTGCCTCGATAATCTGTTTTGCGGACAGAAAGACAATATTGTTCACCTGATGAACAATCCGTATTTTGAATTTATTCGCCATGACGTGACCTTCCCGATCTATCTGGAAGTCGACGAGATTTACAATCTCGCCTGTCCGGCCAGCCCGTTTCATTATCAACATGACCCGGTGCAGACGCTCAAAACTTCTGTGCACGGCGCGATCAATATGCTCGGCCTGGCCAAGCGGGTCGGCGCGAAAATATTCCAAGCCAGCACGTCCGAAGTTTACGGGGACCCGGCCATTCATCCCCAGACCGAAGACTATCACGGCAACGTAAACCCTATCGGCGTGCGCGCCTGTTATGACGAAGGCAAACGGGCGGCGGAAACCCTGTTTTTCGACTATCACCGCCAGCACAATCTCGATATTCGCGTGGCGCGCATTTTCAACACATACGGCCCGCGCATGCACCCCAATGACGGGCGCGTCGTGTCTAACTTTATCGTTCAAGCGCTAAAGGGCGAAGACATCACGGTGTTCGGTGACGGG
>CALLVD010000082.1 GCA_938010385.1 uncultured Robiginitomaculum sp. | reverse complement strand
CGGCAATTGTACCTTCGGTATGTTTTCCAACTATCCGGAAAATGTCGACGATGCCCTGCGGCAGCGGGCCGGCGCGCGCTTCTTGGTCGACGGGCCGCAATCGCGCGATGATTATATCGATATTTTGCATTTGCTGATGGGTAAAAACCATTCCATCCCGACCGGCGATCACGAGCTTTTCGCCGCGCAGCAAATTAAAAAAGCCGTGGCCGCGAGCTATGATTCCTACAGCCGGCCCAAGGAAGATAAGCTTGAGCAAGTGTTTGACGCCGTGATTAAATCCACCGGCAAGCTGAACACCATCGCCAAGCTCGGCACCTATTTAAAAGGCATTCAGGAAGCCGATCCGCGCTTTACCGGCCGGGCGATTAAAAACATCACCGACGCCGTCAAAGTCCGCGCCATGGATTTTGAACTGCCCGACGAATGGATGGAAAATCCCGAGCTGTTTTTACAAAAACCGTATGACACGAAACGCGACATGATCGCCGATTTATCCCAACCCATCACCGTCGACATGGTCATTCAGGAAATCAACCGCTACGCGGACAGCGAATTCCGCTATGCCGACAAGTCGGATGAGGTCGCGATTGAGAACATGGTGAGAGACTTCGGCCGGCAGGAAGAAGCGAAGAAGCGGTATTTGGAGGGTAAAACCTAAATCATGTGTTTCGCCGATTTTGTTCAGTTTCTTGGGGTCATGAAAGACGTAGCCGTAACTTTGGCGGCCACGACTGGAATATATGTTGCGCTGGCAGGTCTCAACTCTTGGAAAAAGCAAAAAAAGTGGGAGGAAAATAGGCACTTAGCGAAGAGCATCTTGTTAAAATTGTACCTTCTTCGAACTGCTATAGGTGAAGTCCGCTCTCCAGGCATCTACTCTGAAGAAGTGTCAAATGCATTGAAAGAAGAAGACAAAGAATTGGCGGGTGCAGAGCTTGAAAACTTGAAAGTGAAACGGGTCTATAAAAGTCGTTGGGAAAAGGTGAATACTGTGCAAGCTGAACTTCATCCTTTACTTTTAGAGGCTGAAGTTATCTGGGGAAATGAGTTGAGTAATTTGCTTCAGGCTTTGAGTGCACATGTTGCAAAGCTGGCGCTTGCAATCAGGGTAATGCTTATTGTTGAACACTCTCCTCGAAAAAAAGTGTCTCAATATCTGATTGATAAAAACAATGCGAACCTTGATATAATTTATGGCGACTTGCGGCCTGAAGATGATTACAATGATAAATTAGAAGAAATTCTTGCAAAGATAGACAATTATCTGAAGAAATATTTAGGCCGCAAATCATGATGCGCCTCATCAAAAACGGGCTTATGTTCGGCAACCTTATCGAGGTGTCTGCGCCCGGTATGGTGGCGCGGTATAACCGGGCGATGAAGCATTTGACGGGTAAGGAAACGGCGCTGAGCGAGTTTCATATTGATATATCCGGCTATAGTCCTGAGATTGGGCATGAGCTGAATGATGATTGGTATTTAAACCCCGAAGGGTGCAATCAGCAATTTATCCTGCTGTCTGCCGAGCAGAAAACCGCGCCGTTATTGTCGACAAAATTTTCCACCTCTCATGCTATTTTAAAAAGCTGGATTGAGGATAATGAAAGCGAGCTGTTTGCCCTGACCGCGCGCGAGGCCGTGACCGGCGAGCTTTTAAATTCTGTGTTCGAAGTCTCGAGTCCGGCCGACCTTTTCAACATTCGCCGCATATTAATTGAAGCCGATACCATCGGTGACCACGTCGCCAATGCCAATAAGCTGCAGGAAAAAATCGATACATTTTTAACCCGGCGCGATGCGTGGTGGGATGATGTGTTAATCGCGCAGATGATAGAGCTGGGCAAAGATACCGGCAACATTATGCGCCATCCGGTCAGCCTGAAAGACGGGACCTATACGCAAGGCAATTTCTACACGGCGCATTTCGGCGGGCTTTACGTCTTTCGTGACACGCAAACATCGACGGTTATTGCGCGCGACCCGAGCGTCGATTTATCCGGCCTTCCGGTGGATCAGGTTTTGAGTTTTGACGACCGATCCGGCATTGCGCGCTTCCTGCATGACATGCGCCTGGCCGAGCTTATCGTGGCGTCGCGCGAGCGTAATGTGGCGCAGATTATTCGCCAGAAAATCGACTTCATCACCATTGCCACAGCGGCCGAGCACGGCGAGGACTTAACCGGGCTGCACCGCCAAAGCATTCGCAATGTTGAGCGCAAATATATCAGCAAAATGCCCGAGGCCTATCACGGCCTGATGGATATTTGGCGATGGGCGACCATGGGCGGGGCTTTTCCGAATTTAACGCCGGCCCATGACGCCTATTTTTATGCGCTGCGCTCCTCTCGGCACGGCGATAAAGATTTGGTCAATATGCTGCTGTCAGATTTATCGCCGCTTGATTTTCGCCAGCTTTTTATCTGCAACAAAGATGCGTTTTATGCGCGCTACAACACCTTCAGCGAGAGCAAGAAAGACTATGTCGCGCAGTTTTTGGCCGAGGAATATGTGGTCGACAAAGCCGGCGCGCGCGAAGCCCTGTTCGGGCCCGAGCCGTCCATGCAGGATCGCCCGTCCGCCGGCCGCGGCCAAGGCGATTATCTCTCGCCCGATACCATCGCGCTGGTGGAGCCGTCCGGGCGGCAGGCGAAGAAACCCCGACGCCGAGATGATGAGGACGACAGCCGCTCGCCCTGGGGCATACGCTATGACGACGACGATGACAGAGACGAGCGCCGCCACCCGCGCCGTAAATCCCGGCCTAAAAAGCGCGAAAAAGACACGCGATCAGAGCGGCAAAAAGCCAAAGACCGCGCCGAGAAAAACCGGCAGGATTTGGAAGACATCCGCTGGCTACGCGACAATTGGAGAGGCTAAGCTATGATCGGACTGGTTCGAAATTTAGTTATCATCATCGCCGTCTTGACGGCCGTGTACGCGGCGCTGAGTTATCTCGGTCGCCGCCGCGCCGCCGATAAAGTGCGCGGGGATTATACAAAATCGCAGACGCCATTATCCGAAGAGGCGTTTCTGGACGCGGGCATTGCGAAGTATCAAAAATCTTTGCGGCGCAAGCTGATTGTCGGCGTGTATTTAATTCCGTTATTTTTCGCCGGCCTTCTGATATACTTGGCCCAATACGGATAAAGGAACAAAACGATGAGCAGTTTAAAATGGGTTATTCGCGTCCTGTTATTCGTGATCGGATTTGCGTTTTTGCACTATTTCCTGCCGCAGCGCGACATTGTCCGCGTTGTCGATACGGACGTGAAACGCATGGATATCGGCGATAAGGCCTGGGGCTGGGATAAGCCGGACGCCGGCACGCAAAACAGCGCCACCCGCGACGTACGCTATATCAGTACGATCCGCCCCAATGACAAGCCGATGGTTTACCGCAATGAAGACACCGGCTGGGGCTTTCCGTTTTATTTTAAATTTGACAGCTCTGATGTCTCCGCCAAAGCGTCCGATCTGGCCGGGCGGTCAGAAACCCAATGGGTTGCCGTGCGCCATTACGGCTGGCGGATAAAAATGTTTTCAATCTTCCCTAACGCCACTTCGATTAAACAAGTGCGCGGCCCCGACGCGCTCTTAATTCCGTGGTTTAATATTATTTTCATCGCGCTTTTGATTTTGATTTTATGGAAGCTGCGCCGTTTTGTGTTCGGACTGAAGACAAAACATGTCGACCCGATTACCGAAGACATCGGCGACAGCGTTCGCGAGTTCGGCGACAAAGTCGAAGAAGAGACGGCGCAGGCGCGCAGCGGAATTTCCAAATTTATGCGCCGCCGGTTTGGGTCCGGCGCAAAGAAATAACCGGCCGTCATTCCTGCATAGACCGCGTTCACGCTTCGCCTGTCTCTGTGATTGAAATTGTGCTATAGAAATTCCGGATAATAAAAAATCGGGAAAAGATTATGGTTGCGCTGATTGTCAACGGGACGCCTCAAACGATAGACATGGATTCGGACACGCCGCTTTTATGGGCTGTGCGTGAAAAGTTGGGCCTGAGCGGGACCAAATTCGGATGCGGCGCCGGGCTTTGCGGGGCGTGCACCGTCCATGTCAACGGACAGCCGGTGCGGTCTTGCTCCACGCCCTTATCCGCTGCGGAAGGCTTAGACGTCACCACCATTGAAGGTCTGGCCGGCGCCGACGGCAGGCTCCATAAAGTGCAGCAAGCCTGGGTTGATCACCAGGTCCCCCAATGCGGCTATTGCCAATCCGGGCAGATTATGTCGGCGGTCGCGCTTCTCAATGACACACCCGACCCAAGCGACGCCGATATTGACGCGGCCATGCGCGGTAATATTTGCCGCTGCGGCATGTATAGCCGCATTCGCGCCGCCATTAAATCCGCAGCCAAAGCGTAGGAGCGGATCATGGGAAAACAAGTTTTAGATGGGACTCCGGCCGGCAAAAAACCGCGCAGCAAAGCGCAAAAATGGAGCCGCCGCGGCTTTATAACGGCCGGCGTTTTGGCCGGCGGCGCGCTGGTGGTCGGCGTAGCCATACGGCCGGGTCACCGGGGGCCGAAGCTCGCCAAATATGTTGCCGATGACGGCGAGACAGTTCTGGCCACTTTTGTCAAAATCGCGCCGGATAATACGGTCACGGCCATCGTGCCCCATGTGGAAATGGGCCAAGGCGTGCTGACGGCTCTGGGCGCTATGCTGGCCGAAGAAATGGATGTGGATTGGGAAAAGCTCGACGTCATCGAAGCGCCGGCGGAAAAAGACTATGCCAGCTTTGTCGCCGGGCGGGAGTTCATGCTGGGCGACAAGAAAGTACCCGGCTTTGTCCAAGACACCATAAACGGCGCGTTTATGAAACTGACCGGCGCAATTAATTTGCAAATCACCGGCGGCAGCCTGTCCGTGCGCTACACCGGCGCCGGCGGCATGCAAATTGCCGGCGCGGCCGCGCGCGATTTAATTGTCGAAGCGGCGGCGAAAATCTGGGACGTGCCGGCCAAGTCTTTGCGCACGCAAAAAAGCCGGGTCTATCATCACGCGAGCGGGCGCAGCGCGCCTTACGCCGACTTTGCCGTTGAGGCCGGCAAGCATAAGCCAAGCTCCCGGCCCAAATTAAAATCCCGCAAAGACTATAACCTGATGGGCACATCCCTGCCCCGCCGTGATATCCCCGCCAAAGTCGACGGGACGGCCAATTTCGGAATTGATGCCGTGATTCCCGGCATGAAATACGCCGCCGTAAAGGCAGCGCCTGTCTTTGGCGCAAGTGTGGTCAACGCCGACACAATCACGGGCAAAGCTATGCCGGGCGTGATTGATGTGCTGAATATGGGCAGCTATGTCGCCGTCATTGCTGACGGCTGGTGGGCCGCGCAGCAGGCCATTGACGCGATGGATATTAAATTTTCCAAAACTGACAGTGACGCGGTCAGTCAGGCGGATATTTTCGCCGGCTATGACAAAGCGCTGGATGACGTCGCCGCCGGCGGAAAATCAAAATCCCTGCATAAATCCGGTAATTTGAAAAAAGCGTTTGAGGGCGCAAGCGAGATATTTAAGGCCCGCTACAGCGTGCCCTATCTGGCCCATGCCTGCATGGAACCGATGAATGCCACAGCATGGGTCAGAGACGGCAAATGTGACGTGTGGACGGGGACGCAAAACCCGCTCGGTACGCGGGCGGCGGTCGCCAAAATTCTGGACACGGATCTGGACAATGTCACGTTACACAATCAGTTTTTAGGCGGCGGGTTCGGCCGCCGGGCCATGACCGATTATTTTGTGCAGGCCGTCGAGGTCGCGCAAAAATCCGGACACCCCGTCAAGCTGATCTGGTCACGCGAAGAATCAACGCAGCATGATTTTTATCGCCCGGCCGTGGCGAGCCGGTTTAAAATCGGGCTGAATGAGGCCGGCCTGCCCGTCGCATGGGACCATATCTTTACCCATAAAATGGACCCGGTCGAAAGCAGCCTGCCCTGCTACAATGTCGGCGCGCTCAAGGCGCATTATGTGGACGGTCCGGCCCATGTGCCGCTCGGCCCGTGGCGCTCCGTTGATCATACGCAGCACGGCTTTTTTATTGAAAGCGTTGTTGACGAGCTCGCCGCCAAGGCCGGCATGGACGGCTATGCTTACCGGCGTAAACTTCTGGCCGGAAAGCCGCGCTTTTTAAACGTGCTCGACCGCGCCGCTAAGCTGGGCAAATGGGACGAAAAACTGCCCGCAGGCCAAGCTAAGGGCATAGCGATTATGGAAAGCTTCGGGACAATTGTGGCCGAAGTCCTGACCGTGGATATGAGCGAAGGCACGCCCAAAGTTCTGCACGTGGCCTGCGCCGCCGATGCCGGCATGGCGGTCAATCCCGACGGGTTCAAGGCGCAGATGGAAAGCGGGATTATCTACGGCCTGACCGCGGCCCTGTTTGGCAAAATTTCCATCGGGGACGGCGCGGTGATGCAGTCTAATTTCCATGATTACGAGATGATCCGCATGGATAATGCGCCCGAGATTGACGTGGATATTGTTATCACTGACGCGAAACTGGGCGGGGCGGGCGAGCCGGGAACGCCGCCGGTCACCCCAGCCCTGACCAATGCGATTTTCAACGCCACCGGCAAACGCCTGCGCAGCCTGCCGGTCAGTGATTTTGATTTCACCAAAACGGGGTAGCTTGGCCATGGTCTTTAAACATGTCACCCTCGCCTTTGTCGCGGCCGGTCTGACCGCCTGCACGCAAAACCCTTGGGTAAAGATTGATGATTTTGAAACGGGGCCGCTTTCCGGCTGGGTGAAAATTGATGCGCAAAATGATACGGACCCGCGCATTGAAAATCCGCAAATTTCTGAAATCAGGACAGAAGCGGGCAATCAATTTCTGCTGCGCAAGCCGGCCGCAGACGGCATTGTCGGCAATCGCAAAGCCCTGATTTACAAAGCCCTGCCCCGGGCCATACCGGCCGGGGACACCTACACATTTTACAGCCGCGTCAATGTGGAGGCATTCCCGAACAATCACGCCTATGGCCTGACAAATATCGCGCAGGATAATATCGCCGCGGAAAACTACAATGCGTTTGAACCGATGATCCGCATAACCGACAAAGCGGAATCAAACGGCGATAAGAATGACGGGACGCTGATGGTGCTCAGCGGGTATAAGCAATATGCCAAAATTGAGAACGGCGACGCGCCCGCCCGGCCCATGACCCCCGGCACATGGTATGAAATTTGGGCCGTCATTAATAACGCGCCCGAGGCGGACGGCGGGCAAAGCTATGATTTGTATATTCGCGGAGGCGAGTTTGCCGCGCAAACCAAAGCCTATAGCGGCGCGACCTTTCGCATGAAACGGGGCGCGCCCCTGACCGGCTTTGTCGCGATTACCAATACCGGCCCGGCCAAATCCCCTTACGGAAATGGGGGCGTGCGCTATGATAATTTATACCTCGCGCCGGGCGTGCAGTTGACTGCGCCGGGCGGCTAACGCTTAGACAATAAATCTACCAATTCGGCGACTTTCTCTTCGCGCTCGGTCACATCATCACCGGCAATCGCGGCGGCGAGGCAGTGGCTGACATGATCTTTTAAAAGCTCGCCTTCGACTTTTTTCAGCGCCGCGCTGACTGCTTTAATCTGCACTAAAATATCAACGCAGTACCGATCTTCTGCAATCATGTTTTGCAGGCCCCGCACCTGGCCCTCAATCCGGGCCAGCCGTTTCGCGCTGCCGGCGCGCCGCGTCTCTCGCGGGCGGGAAATGATATTACGATTTTGTGAGTTGTCATCGCTCATAAAATATACCATAGGGGGGTATGCGATATAGTGCAATCCTATTCATCATTTTGATGCTGTTTCCCGCCGCTGCTTCGGCGCGGCCCGTCTCCTATCCGGAAGGCTGGACCCTGATGCTGCGCAATGACGCGGACCAAAACAGCGCGCATGTTCACTACACATTTGATACCAAGCACAGTATCGGCGCGCGGGTCCGCTATGACCGAAGCAGGGATTTCGTTTTTACCGGCGCGCAGCTTAACCGGCTGATAAAGCGCCGCAATACACGCGACAGCCAAGCCAATCTATACGGGCGTATCGGCGCGGGCGTGGTCAGTGATGATAAAGACCCCGGCGAGAACAGAGCCAAGCGCGACACTGATGCGGCGCTGTTTTTGGGTCTGTCCGCCGATTGGGAAACCCGGCGCTACTTTGTCTCGGGGAGCGCAGAGTATTGGGATAACGGCCGGTTCGGGCAGACCAAAAGCCTGCATTCACGCGCCGGCATTGCGCCCTATATTGCAAATACCGGCGCGCTGCATACATGGTTGATGGTGGAAGGGCATTACCGCCCGGATGATGCGGATGAGACCGGCGCATCGGCATTGGTGCGACTGTTTAAAGGGCCGTCCCTGCTGGAATTTGGCGTAGACGACAGGGGCACGCCTTTGCTTAACTATATTCATCGGTATTAAAGGAGACTGAGATGAAACTGATTTTATCTGCCGCTATGGGCGCGATCATGTTGACAACTGCGCCCGCCGCAATGGCGGCCGGCGCAAAACTCGCCGGACCGGAGCTGGTTGAGATTGCCGATATTTCGGTCGAGCTGAACGGCTTGGTCTGTGATTTTTGCTCTATCGCGCTCAATAAGACGTTTAAAAAACGGGCCGAAGTCTTGGCGACTTATGTGGATCTGGACACGAAAATTCTGTCGCTGGATTTAAAAGACGGCGCAGACATTTCCAATGATGACATTATGAAACTGGTCGAAAAGGCCGGCTATAATACGGTCAGCATTGCCCGAAAAGACGGCAGCGTTTACGCCCCGCCCGCCAAGTAAAATCGATGAGCAAAGCCAAATTAGCCCTGCGCGAAACCGCCGGCCCGGCCGTGGCTCTGCTTACGAGCCTGTCAACTTTGGTGTGCTGCACATTGCCGGCGGTGATGATTACGCTGGGCATGGGGGCGGCGCTGTCGTCCCTGACCGCCAATGTCCCGCAGCTGATTTGGATATCAGCGCATAAGCCGCTTGTTTTTATCGGCTCTTTTGTTTTGCTCTGTCTGGCGTGGGTCGTCAGACATTTAACCCGTAACATGCCCTGCCCCGCCGACCCGGCGCAAGCAAAGCTCTGCGCCCGCATGCGCGCCTTTGGCGGCCGCGTGCTTTGGACCGGCTTTGCCGTCTGGGCAATCGGCGCATTTTCCGCCTTCGTCCTGCCGGGGCTGCTGAGCTAAGACTTGCCATCCCCGCGCGGCTTTGCCATAAGCCCGCTCGGAAGATCGGCTTTGGACGGGTCGCCCGCTAACTTGGTCAGGACGGGAACGTAGCAGCCACATGTAGGTTTTTTCTCGGGTCAGAGTTCGGTCTTCCACTCACCTTCATTTTTCGCTTCGCGAAAATGAAGGAACGCTGCGTGGAGCGTTTTGCCAAAAACGCGTAGCAGCGCACTCAGCGTCTTTTGCAAAGCAAAAGGCGCGAAAACTGCGTCGAGTGTTTTCAACGAAAACACGTAGCAGTTCCTCTCTCCCGGCCTCAGCGAAAATAAAAAAACAATACGTGTTGGCGGTCCAATTTTACCCAACTGACTTAAAGAATCCTGTGGCTGTTCCCATTCCCGCTTTGACCCCGCCGCTGCCCGCTCTATAAGAGCCTATGAGCGAGTCCCCGACACCATCCGAATCTGCCGCAGGCTATCAGGTCTTGGCGCGAAAATATCGCCCGTCCACCTTTGAAGATATGATCGGCCAAGAGGCCATGGTCACCACATTGACCAATGCGTTTAAGACCGGACGCATTGCCCATGCCTTTATGCTGACCGGCGTGCGCGGTATCGGCAAGACGACCACGGCGCGATTGCTGGCCCGGGCCTTAAATTATCAAAGCGATGATCATGACGGGCCGAGCGTTGACTTCACCCCGGCCGGCGAGCATTGCGAGAGCATCATGGCCAGCAGCCATATGGACGTTTTGGAAATGGATGCGGCCTCGCGCACCGGCGTGGAAAATATGCGCGAAATGCTCGACAGCGTTCGGTATGCGCCGGTCTCTGCGCGCTATAAAGTCTATATTATTGACGAGGTGCACATGCTCTCGACCGGGGCGTTTAACGC
>CALLVD010000081.1 GCA_938010385.1 uncultured Robiginitomaculum sp. | reverse complement strand
GTCAATCTGGTCATAATCCTGGAAATCACCGAAATACTTCGTGATCGCCGCAGTCAGCGTCGTTTTGCCGTGGTCAACGTGACCGATCGTGCCAACGTTCGCGTGCGGCTTATTGCGTTCAAACTTCTCTTTAGCCATTTTGCTACTCTTTAATCTGCGGCGACGCTGCGCCAAGGTTACTCAATTTTGGCCACGCCGGCCGGTTAGTCGTCTATGTTGTGCCCAAAGACTTTATTACAAGCCCTCCGCCCGAACGGATAATGGAGCGGGTAGCGGGAATCGAACCCGCATATTCAGCTTGGAAGGCTGCTGCACTACCATTGTGCTATACCCGCCGGATAATTTTCCGGCTCTTAAAGCCCTTGAGGTCTCTCGCGGTAATGGTGGGCAGGGTTGGATTCGAACCAACGTACACATAGTGATCAGATTTACAGTCTGACGCCTTTAACCACTCGGCCACCTGCCCATTTTACCTTTGGGCTTGCCGGTTAAACAGGCCCGTGTAAGAAACTCTCAACTCCAACAAAAAATGCCCTTTGCCGGACCGGTGTTTCCATGACCGGTACATAAACAAGGGGCTCTTCCTTAATTGAGCGCGTTTTATAGAGATGTCGACACCGCCACGCAATAGCCGATTTGGCAAAAAAACAAGCCAAAAACAGGGGAATAGCGACTCCGCGCGGCGAACCGCCCGGACTCGCGCAGATTCCGGGGCAAAACACGGCAAATCCCGCCCCAAACGCCCTGCCAAGTCAAAATCCGGGGCCCGCGGAAATTCACAAGATCTCATCTGGGGCAGCCATGCCGCCCTTGCCGCGCTGAATAATCCCGGCCGTCATATCAAAGAGGTGTTGATAACGCCGGCGGCCGCCCGCCGTTTGACCCTGCCGGCCGGCGTATCAGCACTGGAGGTGGAGCCCGCCGAACTTGACCGCCTGATCGGCGACGCCGCCCATCAGGGCATAGCGGTGCGCGCCAATCCGCCCAAAGACGTGCGGGTTGAGGACATAGCAAGCCCGGCGAGCGGGCTCATCATCGTGCTCGACCAAGTGACCGATCCGCACAATGTCGGGGCTATTTTTCGCCTGTGCGCGGCGTTCGGTGCGCGGGGACTGATTATGCAGGACCGCAAAGCCCCGCCGCTCTCGGGCGCCACCGCCAAAGTCGCCGTGGGCTGCGTGGAAACCGTACCTCATGCCCTCGTGTCCAATATCGCCAATACGCTGCTCGATTTGCGCGAGCGCGGCTGGATTGTCACGGGACTGGCCGGCGAAGGCGCGCTTAATATCACCCAAGCGCTGGCCTTGCCGAAAAACGCAACGGAAAAAGCCAATGTCATCGTCATGGGCGCGGAAGGGCCGGGGCTGCGCCCGCGTGTGCGCCAATGTTGCGATCATCTGGCTCATATCCCTATGCCCGGAGGCGCGGAAAGTCTGAACGTGTCTACCGCCGCAGCCGTCGCCATGTACGAAGCCGTGCGGGAGACCTGAACCCTAATCAGCGCCGGCGCGTAGATATTTCAGCAATCGGAGTTTCCTATGTCTGCCTTTTCCAATCTCGGCCTGTCGGCCCTTGCCCTGATTATTTGCCTGACCGCGCTCTGGGTTATCAGTTATCGCGTCAAAGATGCCAGCCTTGTTGATATTTTCTGGGGCGCGGGGTTTGGGATTGTGGCAATCGTCTGCGCGCTCAACAGTGAAGTGATGACGCCTTATCTGTGGCTGCTGGCCGCCATGCCGTTTATCTGGGCGGTTCGCCTGTCGCTCTATTTGGCCAAACGCAATTTGGGGCACGGCGAGGACAAACGCTATGTCGCTATGAAAGAGCGGGCCGAGAAAAAGGGCAAGACCGAGGACCAATGGCGCAAAGGCACGCTGTTTTCTATTTATTACGGACAGGGGTTTTTAATCTTGCTCGTCAGCGCGCCGGTCTGGGTGGCGATGGCCACAGGTAATTTACCGGCCGGCTTAAATTATGGCGGCGACCTGATTGCGGGCGATAACTGGGACACCGACCGGGTAACCCCTATCGGATTTCTTGCTGTAATCGGTGCAATCCTCTGGCTTGTCGGCTTTCTGTTTGAAGCAATCGGCGACATGCAACTGGCCGCGTTTAAGGCCAAGCATAAAGATTATGACGGCCCGCTTGATGACAAGCCGGTGCTGAACACCGGGCTTTGGAAATATACGCGCCATCCCAATTATTTCGGCAATGCCTGTATGTGGTGGGGGATTTATATTGTCGCCTGCGCAGCGCCATGGGGATGGGTGACAATCTTTGCGCCGATTGTGATGACAATATTACTGACCCGCGTCTCCGGCCGTGACCTTTTGGAGCGCGATATGAAAAAGCGCAAAGCCTACCGCGACTATATAGAAAACACGTCCGGATTCTTCCCGCTGCCGCCCAAAAGCAAGGCCGCAAAAGCGCTTTAATTATCTAAAGTGTGACTCTGTCGCCTGACTGCCATATGATGACTCCATACTGATAGGATGAACGCTATGGCCAAGACGGATTTTGATAAAGACAGTGAAAAGCGGTTTTTTAATCGCGAGCTGTCATGGCTGATGTTTAACACGCGGGTGCTTGAAGAGGCATCCAACCCGGCCAATCCGCTTTTGGAGCGTTTGCGGTTTTTATCTATATCCGCGTCTAATCTGGATGAGTTTTACATGGTACGCGTGGCGGGCCTGCGCGGCCAGGTAAAAGCCGGCATGACCACGCCCAGCCAAGACGGATATACCCCGCAGCGGCAGCTGGGTAAAATACGCAAGCGCGCGACCAAGCTGATTAAAGGCCAGATTGCGTGCTGGGAAGATTTGCAGGCCAGGCTTTATAAAAACGGCGTGAAGGTCAAAAAACTGTCCGGCCTGTCAGAGTCCGAGCTGGAAACGGTGACGCGCATTTACCGCAGCGAGATTATGCCGATCCTTACGCCCATGGCGCTCGACCCGGCGCATCCGTTTCCGTTTGTGCCCAATTTAGGCTTCGGCATTGTTTTGGATTTGCGCCACAAGAAAAACAAATCCTCGCGCCGCGCGCTGATTACTGTGCCGACCAATGTGCCGCGCTTTATCCGTATTGCGCGATCCTCCGGCGGCAAGACCCATAGCTATGTGGCGCTGGAAGATATGCTGCGCCATTTTGCGGCAGACTTTTTCCCGGATCACAGCACGGCCGGATCAGGGCTTTTCAGAATTACCCGCGATTCCGATATTGCCATTGACGAAAAAGCAGAAGATTTGGTTCTGCACTTTGAAAACCTGCTGAAGAAACGCCGGCGCGGCGAGGTTATTCGCCTGCGACTGGAAGCCGGCACGCCGGAAGATTTGAAAGAATTTTTAAAAGACAGCTTTAACGCCCGCGACGAAGAAGTGTTTGAACTTGATGGCCTCATGGGCATGACGGGCCTGTCGCAATTAATTACCAAAGACCGGCCGGAGTTATTGTTTAAGCCCTTTACCGCGCGCTTCCCGGAGCGCATTCGCGACCATGACGGTGACTGCTTTGCCGCGATTAAAGCCAAAGATATTTTGGTCCATCACCCTTATGAGGAATTTGATGTGGTGGTGCAGTTCCTCAAGCAAGCGGCGCTGGACCCGGACGTGGTGGCGATTAAGCAGACCCTTTACCGCGTCAGTGATGACAGCCCGATTGTGCAAGCCCTGATTGACGCCGCCGAGCGGGGCAAAAACGTCACGGCTTTGGTCGAGCTTAAAGCGCGTTTTGACGAGGAAACCAATCTGCGCTGGGCGCGTAATCTGGAACGCGCCGGCGCGCATGTGGTTTACGGCTTTATCGACTATAAGACCCACGCCAAAGTCAGTTTGGTTTTGCGCAAAGAAGGCCGAACCTTGCGCGCTTATACCCATTTAGGCACGGGTAATTATCACGCGCAAAACGCCAAGGTTTATACGGATTTGGCCCTGTTCACGGCAGACCCCGCCTATGGCCGCGATGTCGGGCAAATTTTTAATTTTGTCACCTCTTACAGTCCCCCGCAAAATCTGGAAAAACTGATTATCGCGCCGACCGGATTGCGGCCGCATATTATCGCGCAAATCGATAATGAAATCGCCAATGCCAAAGCCGGCAAGCCGGCGCAAATTTGGGCAAAGATGAACGCGCTGGTCGATACGCAGGTTATTGATAAGCTCTATGAAGCGTCGGGTGCCGGCGTGCAAATCGATCTGGTTGTGCGCGGCATTTGCTGCCTGCGCCCCGGACTGCCCGGCCTGTCGGAAAACATTCGCGTCAAATCTATTGTCGGCCGGTATTTGGAACATGCGCGTATCTTGTGCTTTGCCAACGGCAAAGCGCTGCCGAGTACATCCGCGAAAGTCTATTTCAGTTCTGCCGACTGGATGCCGCGCAATCTGGACCGCCGCGTCGAGACGCTTATCCCGATTCACAATCCGACCGTGCGCCGGCAAATTATGAATCAGATTATGGTCGCCAACTTGCTGGATGAAGCGGGGTCTTGGGACTTGCAGCCGGACGGAAAATATAAGCGCCGCGAGACCGAAGGTATTGATGCACCGTTTTCGGCCCATGCTTATTTTATGAATAATCCGTCCTTGTCGGGGCGGGGGAAATCGCTCAAATATGACAGACCGAATGAGCCGGTTTTAAGCGCGCAGCTGCGCCCGGCGTCCGGCCGAAAAAAGGCAGAGCTGAATGACAATATCCCCAAACCAATCGGCAAAGATTCTGCCTGATGACAGCGGCATAGCGGCGCTGAGCCGGACCGGGGTGATTGATATCGGGTCTAACTCGGTTCGCCTGGTCATTTATGAGCGCTTCGGCGCGTCGGCTGTCCCCGTATTTAATGAAAAAGTGCTCGCCGGTTTGGGCCGGGATTTGCGCCGTACGGGACGGCTTTATCCGGACGGCGTCGCGCAAGCCTTAAAAGCGCTTTGCCGTTTTAAAGCCATTTCGGACGCGCAAGGCCTGACAAGTATCATTCCGGTAGCCACCGCCGCTATGCGCGACGCGGTTGACGGGCCGGATTTTGTCGCCGCCGCCAAAGCGCAAGCCGGGCTGGACATTCGCGTCCTGTCCGGAGAGGAAGAAGCGCAGGCTGCCGCTTACGGCGTGATCCACGGCGACAAACGCTCTGACGGTATTGTCGCCGATTTGGGCGGCTCCAGCCTTGAATTAATCAGCGTGAAAGACACACAAATCGGGCATGGCGAGACCTTTCCCGTCGGCCCGTTTGCGATCATGGACGGGCCGATTAAGCCGGCCAAAATTCTCCCCGTTCTGCGCAAAGCGCTGGCGAGCACAAAGGCGAATTTCTCGGCTAAGGGAAAGACGCTGTATCTGGTGGGCGGGGCGTGGCGAAATTTGGCGCTGATTGACAATGCCCGCCGCCGCTACCCGCTTCAGATTCTGCACAATTTTTCGATGTCGCCGGAATCTGCGATGGAACTTGCCGATTGGGCAAGTGTCGCCGCAGCCGAAGATTTACTGACATGGCCCGGCATTTCGCGGGCGCGGGCAGAAACCCTGCCCTATTCCGGATTGGTCTTAAAAGTGCTGCTGGGACTTTCAAAACCGTCGCGCATTGTTATTTCGCCAACCGGTTTGCGCGAGGGGATTTTGTATCAAGACCTGTCTCCGGCAACCCGTTCGCGCGTCGCCCTGTTTGATGCTTGCCGCCATTTGGCCGCCGGCAATATGCAGGCGCTTAATTTCGGCGAGCCGCTTTACGATTGGCTGGCAAGCGCGTCGGCGCTGTTCCCGCGCGCCTTTGAGCAGGACGCCGAAGACCGGCTGCGCCGCGCGGCCTGTCTTCTGGTCGGTATCGGCAAAGGCCTGCATCCTGACCACCGCGCCGATTTAGTCTTTTCCGATGTTCTCTATGCGCCGCTGGCCGGGCTGACCCATAAAGAACGCGCCTATCTGGCGCTTATGCTCTACAGCTCTTATCGCGGCAGCTCCGCCACGCCGAATGATGCAGCCATTGACTATCACCTGATGGAACGGGAGAAAACGGCGGCGCGGGTTTACGGCACGGCC
The DNA here is from genome assembly GCA_938010385.1 of uncultured Robiginitomaculum sp. GTDB lineage: Bacteria > Pseudomonadota > Alphaproteobacteria > Caulobacterales > Maricaulaceae > Robiginitomaculum. The sequence continues at coordinate 1,324 of CALLVD010000081.1, read as the reverse complement.
ATGCGCCTTGGCGCGGTTATCAGCGGGCGAACGGCTGACCTTTTATCCGACTTTTCCCTGACCGGTGATGAAAGCGGGCTGAGCCTGACGGTCAAAACAGGCGAGGAGGCCATGCTGAACCGGCGCGGGGTTTTGCGGCTGAAAAAGCTGGCCGACATGATTGGGGTCAGCGCGCGCTCTAATTGGACGGTTGCCGGCGGCGATGATAACGCCGACAGCGATGCAGAGTCCGAGGACTAACGGTCTTCCCCGACGGGCCGCGCGCCGCCGGTCTGACTACGAAATTTCAGCGGCTTTTTGACATCCGGCGTCAGGTCTTGCGGGGCGTCCGGGGTAAGATCAGGCTCGGCCTCAACCGGCGGAAGCGGCGCAATCTTCGGTGCGGAACCGCTCACCCGCCATACGGTTTGCGCAAAGCGATCCCCGACCAGTAAACCGCCAAAGCCATCATAAACCAATGCACTTGGCTCGCCCCACATTGCGCCGCGCGAAGAGCCAAAACCTGAAAGCATTTCATCCGGCGAAGCCTCCTCATCGCCAAGCATGGCTGTTGCCGGATTATAAAGCAAAATATTGAGTGAGCGCTCACCTGCAATGAGCGTAATATCCCCCGTACCCGGCCCGCCGCCGCCGCTGCCCCACGGCATCAATAAGGCGGTGCCTGCATTTTTATCACCAAGGGTAAACAGCGGGGCGCGCATTGTGGCAACCTTATACGGATCGCGGCGGGCAAGACCCACCACAGGGGTTTGCGACCCGTAAGCATATGGCCAGCCATAAAACCCGCCTTTCTCTATAAGCGCGACATAGTCGGCCGCCGGCGGGCTTTCATCGACCAAGGCCGCAACCTTGCCGTCTTTGGAAACGCTCAGCGCTGTCACGCTGCGCAGGCCGGACGCATAGACAGAGGCTCGGCCGGTGTGTGTATCGACCGCAATGACAGAGCCGGCCGGCGCTGCTTCCTCGTCCCGCGCGCTCAGGGCGCTGAGTCCGACCAGCAGGGTTTTGCCGTCATCAAGCAGCGCGAGCGGACGGGGCATAGGCGCGGTTTTCACCTTGGTCATATCTGCCAGCAAAACGGCGGGCGCGCGTGCGGTCAGTCCGCCGCCGGACGGCGCGTGCCAAACGCCCCGCGCATCGGCGATAAATATCCGGTCATCACCGACCGCAATACCCGAAGGCCGGTCAAAACCGGACAGCCATGTCGATTTAATTTCTGATATGCCGTCCTTATTGCGGTCGCGCAGACGCAGAACGCGGCCCCGCGCACTGTCGATGGCCAAGACATCGCCGCTTGGCCCGTGAACAGCCATGGCTTCAATGC
>CALLVD010000080.1 GCA_938010385.1 uncultured Robiginitomaculum sp. | reverse complement strand
CCGCCTTGCGGGGCGACAATGATATGCGCGCCGGACAGGCCTTTGCCTACATAGTCATTGGCATCGCCGTCCACGATCAGCTTAAGTCCGGTCATCCCGAACGCGCCGAGGGATTGCCCGGCAGATCCGCGCAGACGCACGGTCAGTTGTCCGTCAGGAAGACCATCCCGGCCGAAGTTTTGATAAATGTGCGAGCTGGTCCGCGTGCCGATGGCGCGGTGCGTGTTTTGCACCGCATAAGTCAGCTGCGTTTTCTCGCCGCGCTCAAAGGCTTGCGCGCCGTCACGGACAATTTCCGCGTCCAGCGTGTCCGGCACTTCATTGCGTTTCTTGCGTGATGAAACGACAGCGCGATTATCGACCATGGCCAAAATCGGGTTTAGGTCCAAATCATCCAGCTCGGCTGAGCCGCGCGATACTTGGGCGAGCAAATCGGTGCGTCCGATAATTTCGTCCAAAGACTTTACGCCCAAAGACGCCAAAATCTCGCGAACTTCTTCGGCAATAAAGCTCATCAAATTGATGACTTTCTCCGGCGTGCCGGTGAACTTCTCACGCAGGGCAGGGGCCTGAACGCAGACGCCGACCGGGCAAGTATTGCTGTGGCACTGACGCACCATTATGCAGCCCATAGCCACGAGTGAAAGCGTACCGATGCCGTATTCTTCCGCGCCCAGCATCGCTGCAATAACAATGTCGCGGCCGGTTTTCAGCCCGCCATCCGTGCGCAGCGTGATGCGGTCACGCAGATTATTCAGCGTCAAAACCTGGTGGGCTTCGGACAGGCCGAGCTCCCACGGAATGCCTGCATATTTCAGGCTGGTCTGCGGGCTCGCCCCGGTGCCGCCATTATGGCCGGCAATCAGGATAGTGTCCGCTTCGGCTTTGGCGACGCCGGCCGCAATCGTTCCGACGCCGGACGCGGCGACGAGCTTAACGGCGACGCGGGCGACCGGATTGATTTGCTTTAAATCGTAAATCAGCTGCGCCAAATCTTCGATAGAATAAATATCGTGATGAGGCGGCGGTGAAATCAGCGTCACGCCGGGTGTGGCGTTTCTGAATTTAGCGATCATTTCCGTGACTTTAAAGCCGGGCAGCTGCCCGCCTTCGCCGGGCTTTGCGCCTTGGGCCACTTTAATTTCAATCTCGCGGCATTGGTTTAGATATTCCGCTGTCACGCCGAACCGGCCGGAAGCAATTTGCTTGACCGCAGAGTTCGGATTGTCACCGTTTGGAAGCGGCTTGTAGCGCGCGCGATCTTCGCCGCCTTCGCCGGACACGGATTTGGCGCCGATGCGGTTCATAGCAATGTTCAGCGTGCCGTGCGCCTCGGGCGAAAGCGCGCCCAGCGACATGCCGGGGGTGCAGAACCGTTTGCGAATTTCGTTGACCGATTGCACTTCGCGCAGCGGCACGGGATCGCCGGCCGGCTGCATATCCAAAAGATCACGAATTTGGATCGGGTGATCATTATTCACTTTATCGGCGTAAGTTTTGTAAAGCTGATAATCGTCAGCGCCGACCGCTTCTTGGAGCATGTGAATCATGTCCGCCTTATAGGCATGACGCTCGCCTTTGGCGCGAACGCGGTACAGACCGCCCACCGGCAGGGTCACAACGGACGGCTCGAAAGCGCGTTCGTGGTTTTGCAAAAGCTTTGTCTCAAGACCGCCCAGACCGATACCGGAAATGCGCGATGTCATGCCCGGGAAAAACTCCCCGACCAAGGCGCGGGACAGGCCAAGCGCTTCAAAATTATTCCCGCCGCGATAGGAGGAAATAACGCTGATGCCCATTTTGGAGATAATCTTCAAAAGGCCTTGCTCAATTGCGTATTTATATTTGGCGGCCGCGTCATCAATCGACATATCCAAAAGCCCGCGATTAACGCGATCTTCCAAAGACGCTTGCGCCAGATAGGCGTTGACGGTTGTAGCGCCTGCGCCAATCAGAACGGCGAAATAATGCGTGTCCATACATTCCGCGCTGCGCACCAAAATAGAGCAGAACGAGCGCAGCTTATTAGAGACCAAATGCCCCTGAACAGCGCCAACGCACAAAATCATCGGCGCAGCAACGCGGTCTTCACCGGCGGCCTCGTCAGACAGGACCACGTTTTCAACGCCGTCTTCCACAGCCGCAGCCGCGTCGGATTTAATACGCTCAATCGCTTCGCGCAGCGCGCGGCCCGGCACAGCGCCAAGCTCAGGCACAGGGAAGGTACAATCAATAACGCGCAGGTTTTTACCGACCATTTTAGCGTAACGCTGATACATGCCGGTCGTCATGACCGGGCTTTCGAGCGTGTACATCGCATTGGTTTGCGACTTGCTGTCATTAAGAATGTTGCGCAGATTTCTAAAGCGCGTCTTCAAGCCCATAACGCGGGTTTCGCGCAGCGGGTCAATCGGCGGGTTGGTAACCTGTGAGAAGTTCTGTCTGAAATAATGCGACAGCGGACGATAAATGTCCGACAAAACGGCCAGAGGCGTATCATCGCCCATAGAGCCGATGGCTTCCTTGCCGGTCTCTGCCATAGGCGAGAGGACCAGTTCCAGATCTTCGAGGGTTTGCCCGCAAGACATTTGACGGCGGGCCAGATCCTCGGCGCTATAGCCGGATTTCGGCTCAGGACCGGACAGTTTCTCGTCCAAATCAACCGTCGCGCTGATCCATTTTTCATACGGCCGCGCATCAGCGAGCTTGTTCATAATGGCATGGCTGTCGTAAAACTTGGCGTCCTCCAAATCGACAGCAATCATGCGGCCCGGCTCCAGCGCGCCTTTGGTGACAATGTCTTTTTCGTCCAGCGGGCACATGCCGGTTTCGGAACCGACTGCCATCAGGCCGTCATCGGTAATGGCATAACGCAGCGGACGCAGACCGTTGCGGTCAAGGCCGGCAACACACCAATTTCCGTCATAGGCCACCAGGGCGGCCGGGCCGTCCCACGGCTCCATGACAGCATTACAATACTCATAAAGGTGACGCCATTTCTTCGGCATTAAATCACCGCGCTTGGAATAAGCTTCGGGCACGAGCAAGGTTTTTGCCATTGGCGCGATACGTCCGGCGCGAACCAATAATTCAAACACTTGGTCCAGAGCGGCGGAGTCGGATCCGCCGGCCTGAACAATCGGTTTGACCTCTTCGGCCTGATCGCCGAAGGCGCGCGAGGCCATGCGGTTTTCATGGCTGCGCATGTGATTAATATTGGCTTTGACCGTATTGATCTCGCCGTTATGGGCCAGCATGCGGAAGGGCTGCGCCAATGACCATTGCGGGAAGGTGTTGGTGGAGTAGCGCTGATGATAAAGCGCTGCACGCGAGACAAAAAGATCGTGCTGCAAATCCGGATAAAATGCATCAATGTCCTCCGCGAGGAACATGCCTTTATAGATGATGGTCTGAACGGACAGGGAGCAAACGTAAAAGCTCGGGATAGCAGCGGCGATGCAGGCTTTTTCAATACGGCGGCGCACAATGTAAAGCTCGCGTTCCAGCTTATCGCCTTTGCGTCCTTTAGGATCGCGGAACATGACCTGTTCGATCGCAGGCCGGGTCGCCCGGGCTTTTTCGCCGATGACGGAGACGTCAATCGGAACCTGACGCCAGCCATAAATATAAAAGCCTTCTTTCAGCAATTCAGTTTCGACAATCGTCCGCGCCGCTTCCTGAGCTTTGAAATCTGTGCGCGGCAGAAAGATCATGCCGACCGCGATTTTAGCCTGAGACGGCTTATGGCCGGTCCGCTCGACTTGGGCGCGGAAAAATTCCTGCGGAATATCAAGGCGAATGCCGGCGCCGTCGCCGGTTTTGCCGTCCGCGTCAACCGCGCCGCGGTGCCAGACATTTTTCAGCGCCGCAACCGCGCGCGTGACCACGTCACGGCGGGCTTCGCCTTTAATGGAGGCGACCAGGCCGACGCCGCAATTATCATGTTCATGCGCGGGATCATAAGCTCCGGCGGCGATTAAGGCGTCACGGGATGCTTCGTATTTTTTAAGCCATTCAGACATAGTTTTCTCTTCTTGCTTTAAACTGTTGAGGCAGGCCGGCGGGCCTACTCTGCGGCCACTTGGGCGTCGGCGATCATTTGCGCCTTAAGGTATGTGTGCATGTGAGCGGCGGCGTCGCGACCTTCGCGGATAGCCCAAACGACGAGGGATGCACCGCGAACAATATCGCCGGCGGCATAAACGCCCGGCAGATTGGTTTCAAATGTCAGCGGGTTAACGCGAACGGTCGACCAGCGCGTAAGTTGAAGCTGCTCTGTGATATTGTGCAGATTTTCAGGCGTAAACCCGAGCGCTTTGATGACAAGGTCCGCTTTGACGTCAAATTCCGCGCCTTCAATCGCTTCCGGACGCTGACGGCCGCTTGGGTCTTTCGGGCCCAAACGCATACGGTCCGCGCGAACGGCCGAAGCGCTTCCGCCGTCATCGTGAACAGACTTCGGTGAGGCGAGCCATTCAAAAACAACGCCTTCTTCCTGGGCGTTCGCGGTTTCGCGGCGCGACCCCGGCATGTTGGCGTGGTCACGGCGATAAAGACAGGTCACAGATTTTGCGCCTTGGCGAACGGCGGTGCGAACGCAATCCATAGCCGTATCGCCGCCGCCGATGACAACAACGTCTTTGCCCTCAGCCGTTTCAGTTTTAACCAAATCGCCCAGATTACGGCGATTGGAATCAATCAGGAAGGGCAGGGCCGCAGTCACGCCCTTGGCGCCGCCGCCCGGCACGTCCAGATCTCGGGCATTATAAACGCCGGTCGCAATCAGAATGCTCTGATGCTTTTCGCGCAGTTTTTCAAAACTGATATCTGTGCCGACATTGCAGTTTAGGACAAATTCAATGCCGCCGTCTTCCAAACGCTTCGTGCGGCGCTCGACAATCTTTTTATCCAGCTTGAAGTTCGGAATACCGTAAATCAAAAGGCCGCCGGCGCGATCATGACGGTCATAGACCGTGACCTGCCAGCCTTTCTCGCGCAGCTGCTCGGCTGCGGCCAACCCGGCCGGGCCCGCGCCGACAATGCCTACAGACAAAGGCAATTCGCGGCGCGGCTTTATCGGTGCGACCCAGCCGTTTTCCCATGCTGTGTCAGACAGGTAACGCTCGACAGAACCGATGGTAACTGTGCCGTGGCCGGATTGCTCAATCACGCAGGAGCCTTCGCAAAGGCGGTCCTGCGGGCAGATGCGGCCGCAAATTTCCGGCATATTATTAGTAGCGGCGGATACGCGGTAAGCTTCTTCCGTTCGGCCTTCTGCGGTGAGTTTCAGCCAGTCCGGGATATTGTTTTCCAGCGGGCAATGGTTTTGACAAAACGGCACGCCGCACTGGCTGCACCGGCTGGCTTGTTCTTCGGCCTTGGCCTCAACGTAATCGCCGTAGATTTCCATGAAGTCTTCGTTACGCACGTCCGCGTCACGCTTTTCAGGCATGTCGCGTTCTGTTTGAACGAATTGCAGCATTTTATTGGCCATGTGAGCCTCCGGGGGTACGTGTATTCAGTGAGTTGCGCGTAAAACTCGCGCAGTGATGGGTGACATACAGGCGAAAGCGAACAGCGTCAATATGCGACAATTTGTCATTAAATGATATAAATCCAAAATTTATTTAATCTATCGTATTGATTTTATGCAGTAAATTCTACTTCCGATGGGTATTAACTATAAATTTATATTCGTAACAGCGCTTGCATCCGGGCTGTTTCGTCGCTGCCGCGCTAAATTTGGCCGTATTGCGCTCCTAACCGCTTGGTAACTCTCCTGCGTTATGGCCGTTTCATGTCTCTTTTGCATTTGATTTTATTGGCGATTATCCAAGGCCTGACTGAGTTTCTGCCGGTCTCAAGCAGCGCGCATCTTATCCTGCCCGCGAAAGTCCTGCATTGGGAAGATCAAGGCCCGCTGATTGATTTGATGGCCCATTTAGGCAGCCTCGGCGCAGTTTTCGTCTATTTTCGCAAAGATGTTGCCAAGATGATTGCCGGCGGCTTTGACCTGCTCGCTATGGGTAAGCCGCGTCAGCACAGCCAAAATGCCAAGCTTGCCATGAATATTATCGTGGCCACGCCGCCGGTCCTGATTGTCGGCGCGATCATGGCGTTTTCCGGCCTCGATGAAAAAGTCCGCAATGAATATGTTATCGCCGGCGCCTTTATCGTGTTCGGCATCATTTTGTGGCTGTCTGATATTTACGGCAAGAAAATCAAATCCGTAGACATTATGAGCTGGAAGGGCGCTGCCGTTATCGGCCTTGCCCAGACAATCGCCCTTATCCCCGGCACATCGCGCAGCGGCATCACCATGACCGCCGCCCGCGCGCTCGGCTACACCCGGCCCGAAGCGGCGCGGTTCTCTATGCTTATGGCGATTCCGGTCATCATGGTCGGCGGCGCTTATGCGGCGTTAAAACTGGCGACCGAAGGGCAGGGCGCGGGCAGTCTGACCGACGCGGCCTTAGTTGTCGTGCTGTCATTCTTCGCCGCATGGGCCGCGATTGCCGTGTTCATGAAGCTCGTCGCGCGGGTCAGCTTCCTGCCGTTCATGATTTACCGCGTGGCTGTAGGCGGCTTGCTGCTTTGGTGGTTGAGTGCCGGGGGCGGGGCTTAGGCCTGAAACTAAGCGATATTGCGACCCTCTTCGGTTTTCGTCTTTTTCGCACCGTCACATTAATTCCCCTCATCCGCGCTTCGCGCACCTTCTCCCCAAGGAGAAGGCGCCAAGGGCGCGGCCGGGTGACTGATTGAGATATTGGATACCACCTCTCGCTCGGCTGATTTCAATATCGGCGGGCATTCGGTTCAGTTATGACTTCTCTCTCAATTCGCTCATCCCGGCGAAGGCCGGGATCCACGCCGGTCTAAAGCCTCGGCGCAATTTGAGAGGTCAGTAGGGATTGATTGCGCTTTTGGGATCTAAATCAGAGTCAGCGTTTGCTGCTGTCTTAGCGTGGGTCCCGCCCTGCGGCGGCATGAGCGATGGAGAGGGGCCCGGCGAACGGGTTCGTGTCACGCCCCCTAAGGCGTCATCCCGGCCGCTTTAAGTATCCGCAGCCATAACCGTTTCTCAACATAGCCGTCCGCAATCACGCCGTTGGCGCTTTGCCAGGCGCGTATCGCTTTCATAGAGTTCGGACCGATGAGTCCGTCTACGCCGCCTGTATTATAGCCTTGCTTGGTCAGCGCCTCTTGCAGCTTTTTCTTTTGCGACAGCGAGAGCGCTTCGTCGCTTTCGGGCCAAGGCGTGACAATCGCTTGTTTGCCGTCAAAGCCCAGAGCAAGGGCGGTTATGCCCATGGCGTAGCTGTTGGAGTTATTATAGCGCTTAATGACGTCAAAGTTTTTAAAGGTCAGCAGAGCCGGGCCCTTGCTGCCGGCCGGGACGTAAAGCTTGGCGTCGATATTTGAAGCCGCAGGCGTGAAGCCGCCGCCCTGAACAGGCGCCGCGCCGAGCGCCGCCCACCTCGAAACTGTCATTTTGCGTCCGTCTGACAGGGAATAATCAAAGCCGGCCGGCAGTCTCACCTCGGCCATAACCGGCACGCCGCGTTCCCATCCGCTGCGTGATAGGTAATTAGCCGCCGAACCGAGCGCGTCTTGCGCCTCGCCCCATAAATCAAAATTGCCGTCTGCGTTAAAATCGACCGCGTAATCGCGAAACGTGGCGGGAATGAATTGCGTCATGCCCATGGCGCCGGCCCATGAAGATTTCAGCTGATCACGCCGAACCTTGCCGTCTCGCAGCAGGTCCAGAACGGCAAAAAGCTGCGCTTCGCCGAACGCCATGCGCCGCCCGTCATAGGCAAAGCTGGCCAGTGCATCGACCACGTCATATGTGCCTAAATTACCGCCGTAATTACTCTCAAGCCCCCAAATGGCGGTCAGTATATTGCGGTCTACGCCGTAGCGCGCCTCAATCCGGTCAAAGCTTGCGCGGTTTTCTGCCATTTTGGCTCTGCCGCGATTAAGCCGGCTTGCCGAGGCCGCGCCTTGCACGTAGCTCCAGACCGGCTTGGTAAACTCCGGCTGAGAATCATTGGCTTTGACGGCTGAGGCGCGAAACTTGGCCCTGCCGATCAGGCCGCGCACCAAACTTGGCTCATAGCCTTTGGCGATGGCGCGCGCGGTAAAATCCGCCTGCCACGTCTTAAATTTGTCGGCTTGCGCCAAGACTTCGGGGTCGCGTTTGGGCGACAAAGACGGCACAGGCACAGTTTTCGCGCCGGCGGCTTGGGTTGAGGTCGGCGTGGTAGCACAGGCGGTCAGCGACAGGGCGCAAATCATAACATATCTAAGCATAAGCCGAATCTAACGCGCGCGCGGCGTGACTGCCACTGAAAAAGGGTTAAATTGCAGCGCTTTTAACCGTCTATTACGCTTGACTTACGCCATAGCGCCCCTTAGTTAGCGCGCTGATTTACGAAATTCAGACTATAGGTGTTGCCATGAAAGTACGGTCTTCTTTGAGATCTTTGAAAAATCGCCACCGCGATTGTCAAATTGTTCGCCGTAAAGGTCGCCTTTACGTCATCAACAAAACGGATCCCCGTTTTAAGGCGCGTCAAGGCTAAGCTTTGACCGCTCGCGCTGCGGCGCGTTTAAATTTAAGTATATATGATGACGCCTCTTGCAATATCAGCAAGGGGCGTCATTTTACATTTATGAAAGCCGTTCTTAACGCAGCTCTGTCTGCTTTGCTCCTGACTGCAGCTGCGCCTGCATATGCACAACTGCTTGAGGATTTTCCTGCGCCGGAAATTGCCCCGCAGGATGTTCCGGAGCCCCCGACGATTGACCTGCAACCGGCCCCTGAAGAGCCGAGCCTTGCCGATGAGGTGGAGCAGGCGCGGCCCGATATTATCATCACCAATGACGCCGAGCGCGCGCAAAAGCTCGACGAGCTGTTTGCCAAATTGAAGGCCGAAGATGATTCGGATGCGGCAAACCTGATTGCCGAAGAAATCTGGGCGGTCTGGCTGCGCTCCGGCAGCGCGTCTATTGATTACGTGCTCGGACGGGGCAATGCGGCGCAAAAATCCGGCCGCGTTGATCTGGCTGCGCGCATGTATGACCACGTCATCAGGCTTGAGCCCGACTATGCCGAAGGCTGGATCCGGTCCGGCCGGCTGGCGCTGGAAAATAAAGAGCTGGCCCGCGCCGCCGCCGAAATTACCCAAGGCCTGATTTATGAGCCGCGCCATTTTTACGGCCTGTGGACACTGGGCAATATATTCGAGCAGCTTGGCCAAAAGGATGAAGCCTTTGAGGCCTACAGCGAGGCGCTGAAAGTCTACCCGGCGCTTGAGCCTGTCAAAGAACGGGTAGAGTTTCTGTCCGGCGACGTCGAAGGCGAGGCGCTTTAAATGGCCATGCAAACGGTCATTGCGACCAATAATATCGTCACCATCAGCTTTGCCGAAGCCGTGTTAAAAGAGGCCGGTATAATGTGTTTTGTGGCCGATACCCATAACAGCATTGTCGAAGGCTCTATCGGGATTATTCCGCGCCGGGTCATGGTGATTGACGAAGACCTTGCTGCCGCGCGCCGCGCGCTCGAACTGGCCGATTTGGGCGATGAGTTAGAGCCGCTTCGCTAACCGCCTGACAGGACTTGATTAGCGGGGCGGGCGGCCTTACTACGGGGCAAATTTATACAAGGCCCTTACCATGACTGACGCCGCGCAGCCGCTCTGTTTTCAAGACCTCATCCTGACCTTGCAGACCTATTGGGGCAATCAGGGCTGCGCCGTGCTGCAGCCTTTTGATGCCAATGTCGGGGCCGGGACATTGCATCCGGCAACCGTGCTGCGCTCGCTCGGGCCAAAGCGGTGGAATGTGGCTTACGCCCAGCCGTCCCGCCGTCCGGCCGACGGGCGTTACGGGGAAAACCCGAACCGCTTGCAGCATTATTATCAGTTTCAAGTATTGCTTAAGCCTAACCCGCCGGACATTCAGGATTTATATTTGGGATCGCTGGCGGCTATCGGCATCGATATGGACCTTCACGATATTCGCTTTGTAGAAGATGATTGGGAAAACCCGACCGTCGGCGCTTGGGGCCTTGGCTGGGAAGTATGGTGTGACGGTATGGAAGTGTCGCAATTTACCTATTTTCAGCAAGTTGGCGGGCTTGACCTCGACATGGTCTCAGGAGAGTTGACCTACGGTTTGGAACGCCTCGCTATGTATGTGCAGGGCGTGGAGAGCATTTACGATCTGCGCTGGAACAATCCGGAAAACCCCGACAATCAGCTTTATTACCGCGACGTGTTTCACCAAAATGAAGTGCAACAAAGCGCTTATAACTTCGAAGCCGCCTCCGTCGATATGCTCAAAGACTGGTTTGAAGGTGCGGAAAAAGAATGCGCGAAACTCCTTGAGCGTGATAAGCCGCTTCCGCTGCCGGCCTATGAATATGCGCTAAAGGCGTCCCATTTCTTTAATCTGCTCGACGCCCGCGGCGTGGTCTCCCCGACCGAGCGCGCAAGCTACATCAAACGCGTGCGCGATTTGGCCAAAGGCAGCGCCGTCGCGTGGAAAGAATGCGAGGCAGAATTGATTGCGGGGGAGAAGGCGTAATGGCTGAGCTTTTATTCGAAATATTCTGCGAAGAAATCCCGGCGCGTATGCAGGAAAAGGCCGGGCGGGATTTGTCTAAAGCCTTGATGGACGGCTTGACCAAAGCCGGGCTGAGCGTTGACGATGCCGCCGTGATGACCGGGCCGCGGCGGCTGGTGTTTACGGCTGACATTCCGGCGCGCAGTCCTGACATTTCCGAAGAGCGTAAGGGTCCGCGCACATCCGCGCCGGAGCAAGCGCTCGCCGGCTTTTTGCGCGGCGCCGGGCTGTCCGATATTTCACAGGCCGAGACGCGCAGCGATAAGAAGGGCGAGTTTTACGTCGCCGTGATTGAAAAACCGGGGGAGGCATCCGCGGACATTCTCGCCGCGCTCATCCCGGACGTGATGAATAATTTCCCGTGGCCGAAATCGATGAAATCGGGCACGAGCAATTTCAAATGGGTGCGTCCGCTGACGTCCATGATTTGCCTGCTCGGCGGCAAGCCCGTCGGGTTTGAAGTCGGCGGGATTGCCTCCGGCGTGACGACAGAAGGCCATCGCCGCATGGGACGCGGGCCGTTCACGGTAACGGGCCTGAAAGATTATAAAGCGCAGCTTGAAGTGCCGGGCCATGTCGTGCTGGACGCCGCGGCGCGTAAAGACATCATCCTGACCGGCGCGCGTGAAGCCTGCGCGGCCAAGGGGTTGGAATTGGTTGAAGACGAAGGCTTGCTCAGCGAAGTCGCGGGTCTCGCAGAATATCCGGTGGTCATCCTCGGCGATATGGACCCGGCATTTTTGAAACTTCCCGGCGAGGTTATCCGCCTGTCTATGCGTACGCATCAAAAATACTTTGCCGTGCGCGACCCGAAAACGGGCGCGCTTGCGCCAAACTTTATTGTGGTGGCTAACAAAGTCGCGCCGGATGGCGGCAAAGCGATTGCGGCCGGTAACAGCCGGGTTTTATCCGCGCGCCTGTCCGATGCGCTGTTCTTTGAAGAGCAAGACGCCAAACAGGACTTAATCGGCTATTACGACAAACTGCACACCGTGGTATTTCACAAAGAGCTCGGCAGCGTGCGCGATAAAGCGGAGCGGGTTGCGGCTCTGGCCAAAGAACTCGCGCCGAAGGTGGGCGCGGACCCGGAGGCTGCGGCCTACGCGGCCAAGCTCGCTAAGTGTGATTTGGTCACCAATATGGTGATTGAATTTACGAGCCTGCAGGGACAGATTGGGCGGTTAATGTATGAGCGGGAGGTTGCGCATCCGGACGCTCCCTCCACCCCTAACCCCTCCCCGCAAGGGGTAGGGGAATCCCTTTCGGCCTCCGTATCAACTTCTGCATCAGATGAAACACGGGCGGCAAACCTTGCGCCTCCCTCCCCCTTGCGGGGAGGGACCGAGGGTGGGGGGCGTTTCACGCGCCAAACCCAAGCCAACATCGCTCTCGCCATAGAAGAACACTACAAACCCCAAGGGCCGAGCGATTCCGTTCCGACCAATCCCGTTT
>CALLVD010000079.1 GCA_938010385.1 uncultured Robiginitomaculum sp. | reverse complement strand
GGGTCAATCGCGCCGCGGCCGGCCTTGCGGGTTTTGCCTATGCGGGCTATGACCGCAAACATCACAGGAGCGCCCCATGGCCAAGACGACAGCCCCCGAAATATCCGTTGTGATTCCGGTCTATAATGAGCGCGATAATGTCGGGCCTTTGGCGCGCGAAATCGACGCGGCCCTGTCCGGCACCCCTTATGAGATGATATTTGTCAATGACTGCTCCACCGATGACACGCCGGAGCGCTTGCAGGCGCTCAAGGCGGAGCTGCCGGCCCTTCGCGCCGTGTCTCACCGCAATAATGCCGGGCAAAGCCGGGGCGTACGCACCGGCATATTAGCCGCGCGTGCTCCCGTCATTGCGACTCTGGACGGCGACATGCAAAACGACCCGGCCGATATTCCGAAAATGCTTGCCCGTCTGACATCCCCGGATGCGCCGGACAATCTGGCCCTGGTCGGCGGGGACAGAACGGCCGGCCGCAAAGATACGGCGGCGAAAAAGCTCGCGTCAAAGCTTGGTAACGGCATTCGCAAACGCCTGCTGGATGATGATTGCAATGACACCGGGTGCGGGCTGAAAGTGTTTCGGCGCGAGGCATTTTTGCGCTTGCCCTATTTTGACCATATCCACCGCTACATCCCGGCGCTGATGGCGCGCGAGGGTTACGTCTCAGAGTTTATGCCGGTCAATCATCGCGCCCGTGAATTCGGCGAGAGTAAATACACCAATTTCGGCCGGCTGCGGGTTTCCATTGCGGATTTGCGCGGCGTGCTGTGGCTGAAAAAACGCGCCCGTAATCCCGGCGGTTGGGATGAGCACTAAAGCGGCGCGCAAGGTCGCCGATCAGCAAGTGATTGATGCGGCTATGGCGGTGCTCGCGGCCGCGCCCGGCCTGCCGGCCCGTGAAGATTTAGCGGTGGAGCTGTCAGACGGCGTGGCGGCGCAGCGGCGCGGCTATTACCTGCCGGATGAAGACGAGCGCCTGCGTGACAGCTTTCACCGTTATCTGGCTGTGCGGGTCTCGCTTTGGCAGACAGTCCAAAAATTGCTGCCGATTGTGGACCGTAAAGCCCGGGCGAAAAAAGCTGATTTTTATCGCAGCTACGCTATCGCCCTTTGCGCCTCGGCTATGCTTTGGCGCACCGGCCATGCGCTTCTGGATATGGCGCAGGGCCGTGATGTGGTGTGGAAAAAGCTTGATGAAGCGGAGCCGCGCTTTGGCATAGAGCGCAAAACCTTCACCTATATGTATGACGGCCTGACGGCGCCGAAAATCATGGCGAAGTACAGGCGCTCTTGGCGATTTTATCGCCGCAACACGGCGCAAATACAGGCCGCCATGCAGGGCGATCCGTTTGAGCGCATCATGCCTTTGCTGGAAGCTGAGGCCGGATTTGCGCCGCCGACGATTAAAGGCTGGCTGGGCGAGCGGCTTTTGTTTCGCGGCTTTTCTTATCGTCGCCGGCATATCTCTGCCGCCCGCAAATCACTGTTTGCGGTATTTGAAGTCTCCGGCGCGCGTATTGCCGAGCTGAAGCAGCCATTCATTAAGCCGGCCGGCAGTCCGAAGCGGGTCACGGATGAGGTCCGCGCGAAGGTTTTAGCGTTTTGCAAGCCGGGGGATGTGTTTGTCACCCGCCATGATGATGCCCTGTCCAATGTTTTCCTGCCGGGCTTCTGGCCTCATGCGGCTTTGTTTATCGGAAATGCCGATCAGCGACGTGCGCTCGGCTTGCCCGATATTGAAACGGCGCGCCACCGGCACGGCGAGCGCATCGTGTTCATGGAATCCAAGAAAGACGGCGTTCTGTTTCGCCCGGTTGAAGACACGCTGGAGCTTGATGCCTTTATCATTATGCGCCCGGTGCTGAGCGATGAAGCGCTGCGCGCGGCGCTGACCTGCGCCATGACTCATGTCGGCAAGCTATATGACTTTGCCTTTGATTTTGCCTCCGCTGACCGATTGGCTTGCACAGAGCTGATATACAGAACCTATCACATGGCCGGTGATATTCGCTTTACGCCGGAAGAGATTGCCGGCCGTACTTGCCTGTCGGCCGAAAGCCTGATGAACCAAGCCATAGGGCGCGGATATTTTGACGTTGTTGCTGCCTACGGGATTGACGGTGACAGCTGGCAGTCTGACGCGCAGGCTTTTGAGGCGTTGCGCAGGAGCTTTGCGTCCGAGTTTTAAGCGCAAACCGCATTAATTGACAGCGCTGTCATGGCGCGCTAGGACGACAAAATGCCAAACGGACATTCTCAGTCTGCGGCCATAATAAAAAGACTGTAAGTCAGGGACACAGACATGACGGATCGCACGTCCATCTTGGCCGCGGATGTCGGCGGCACGAATGCCCGCTTTGCCTATTTAACGCATCGCCCTACATCGGGCTGGGATGTGGACGGTTTCAAGAAAGTGCGCGTTGCCGATTTTGACACATTTGACCATGCTATGCGTGATTTTGTCGGCGAAGTCGGCGAGCCGGCGACGAAACTGGCCATTTGCGCGGCCGGGGTTGTTAACGACAATAAGGTCAAATTGACCAATGCTGATTGGACCATTGACGGTAATGCGCTTCGTAAAAATCATGGGCTGAAGCATTGCCGCATTGTCAATGATTTCGCGGCGATGACCCGCTCTATCCCGGAGCTGAATGTTGACGCGTTTGAGGTTTTGCGGCCGGGGACGCCGGACAAGACGGCGCCGGTTCTGGTCGCCGGTCCCGGCACAGGTTTCGGCGTCGGTTACTTAGTCCCGATAAAAACCGGCTGGCACGTCATGACGACAGAGGGCGGGCATAAGGCTTATGCGCCCGTAACAGACCTTGAAATGGCGCTGCTGACAAGGCTGCAGGAGACTTATAAGTTTGTGTCGCTTGAGCGGGTCAGCTCAGGCAGCGGTTTGATTGCTGTTCACAAAGCAATGTGCGCCGTTCACGGCAAGCCTTACGCGCCAATGACGCCGGCCGACATTGGCGAGAAAGCGCTCGCCGGCGATCCGGTTTGCCGCGATATTGTTGAGGTGCGGGCCTGCGCGACAATGGGCGCTATGGCGGATTTGGTTCTGGCCGGCGGCGCGCGGGGCGGCGCAGTTCTGGCCGGCGGCGTCAGCGAGCGCATGATCGATTTTTTCCAAAAGCCCGGACCCATGTCCCGCTTTTTAGAACGCGGGCCGCGCACGGATTATATGGCTGATGTGCCCCTGTCCCTTCTGCATGATTCCAATGCGCCG
>CALLVD010000078.1 GCA_938010385.1 uncultured Robiginitomaculum sp. | reverse complement strand
AAGACCGTTTATGATGTCGTTTCCGCCGAGCCCGTCCAGAACATCGGCACCCTCGGTGCCGTCTTCATTATCATTACCCTCGGTAAAGACCGGACCGGAACTTGAACCGTCAATCGCGTAATCAACGCCGTCAATGCGCAGAAACTCGATATTAGAGAGTGTATCAGTCCCCTGGGTTCCAAAGGCAGCAACGGTGTAGTTTCCGTTTCCGTTGTCGGTAATTGTATAATCGTTGAATGTGCCGCCGGTATAGACCGCGTAATCAATGCCGGCATTACCGTTGAGAATGTCATTCCCGGTGCCGCCTTCAAGGATATCTGAGCTCATATCATCCGTGGGGGGCGTGCCTTCTTCGACCGAGACTTGCAGCTCATACGTTCCGCCGGACGGAATAGGGGCCAATTCATTATAAGTCCCGACAGCGAACGTATAGGTGCCGATCTCAGTTGTTTGATAGGACAGGTAAGAATCCAAAGACGTGGCACTACCGGAGTCAAGCGACGGTCCGTCATCGTTAAATGCCACTTCATTACCGCTCGGGCCATAAAGCGTAACCCAGCTGTCCATATCTGTCGAAAGCGCGCCGTTATTAGTTTCCGATCCGTAGTCAATATCCAGCGTTAAAACTGTGCCGCTGACGTTTAACGTCACGGAATAAAAATGTACGGCTTGCGCAGTATCGCCTGTCGCAGAAATGGACACGTGCGGAACAGTCGTTGCGTCCTGAATGTCGGCGTCGGCTGTTAAAGCAAACAGGTTCGTAATATCAACAGCATTTGCAAAAGTCGTATTGTTTGTATTGGCCGGCCGCGTATAAGTCCCGCTGCCCATACCCAGCGCGCTCGGCAAAGACGTCACGAAGTTCAAAAGGCCGCCCGTCAGAACATCATCGCCGTCACCGCCGATGAGCGTGTCAGCGCCGAAGCCGCCGACCAGTTCGTTCGCGCCGCTCGTCCCGGAAAGTGTGTCATCGCCATCACCGCCATAAGCGTTTGAGAATCCGGTAAGCGTATCGCTTCCGGTGTCCGTGCCTGAAGCCGTTTGCGCGGCCAGATCAACTGTCACGCCGGCTGTGTCAATTTCGTAAGAGACTGTGTTGGTTCCTGCGCCGCCGGTCAGTGTATTATCGGCTTGGTTGGCCAAGAACAAATCATCGCCGCTGCCGCCGATTGCGTTTTCAATCAGCGAGGCCTGATTACCGCCAAACATCAGAGCATTATAAATGCTGCCTTCCGCCGTTCGACCGGAAAAATCTAAAAGGGCAAGCTGTGCCGGGTCAAAGACGCTGTAACCGCCTTCGGTCAAATCCAAACGCAAATCTGTGCTGTAAGCACTGAGATCATAAGTATCGACCCCGCCGCCGTCCCAGAGCGTTGCAAATATTGCGTCCCCGCCGGGGTTAAGGGCGACGACGCCGTCTATCAGTGTATCGCTGTTTCCCGGCGTCCAGGAATAAACCGTATCGCCGCTGTTTGCGCTGTAATCTGCACCATAAAGCTCCTGCAAAGCAGCAATATCCAGTTGCATATAGGTCTGCGGAAATCCGAAAACGCCATTGGTGTACCCGGTTAATGGCGCGCCCTCAAAAGAGCGATAAGACATCACCGTATAGGCAACATGGTCGTAAGGTCCCGGCGTTATCGAATTCCCTTCATGGGAATGGGCAAGACCCAGAGCATGTCCGACTTCGTGTAAATGCGTTGTAAAAGAATAATCCCCCATGACCGGATTGCGAAAATCAATATTGTCGCCAAACCAGATATCACCGCCCGCATCAAACCCTTCAGACGGCAAATAGGCATAAGCCGTCGGATTGGCCGATGCGCTTTGCCCCGACCGTATCTCAGCACCGGCGGCGGTGGTCAGTGTTATGTCCAGATTCGTAAACCCTTCAACGGAAAAACCGGACTGCACGGCCGGACCGACATTAGCATCCAACGCAAATTGAACAGCCGTTTGCTGCGCCGCGGAAACAGCCATAAAATTATTCAGCGGCGCATCGTCTGCCCCGTTGGCATAATTGCTTCCGCCATATTCAGCATTATCGGTCGGAAAAGAGTACTCTACAGGGCCCGTCCAAGCGAAACCGCTGTTAAGACCTTCAATGGCGTCCTCGCCCTCGGACATACACGCTATACAGCAACACGATGATTCATGCATATTCTTCAGTCCCCGGGTTTATATTGCTCTAAATAGGAGCCTTTATAACCTTAGGCTAAATCATAATGTCTTTATGTCAAATGAACGGCTCAGTTATAGTAAGTTATATTCAACACACTTTTGTGAACTCAGCGCATTGTTTTCGGCGAATTTTGATAGTCGTTTTTTACTTTTTATTGGCGCGACTTCAATCCCGTGCTAGCCCGCCGCAATGCCTGTTCGTGAATTTTTTGTTTTATTGATGGTTTGCACGCTTTGGGGTCTGCATTTTACCGTAATGCGGATGACGGTCAGTGAATTATCAAACCCGCTGTTTTATGCGGCCATGCGGATGAGCTGCGTCGGCTTAATCTTACTGCCGTTTTTGAAATGGCACAGCGGGAAAATGCGCTATATCTTGCCGGCGGGACTGGGCTTTGGCGCGCTGAATTTTGCACTGATTTTCCCGGCGATGGGCATGACAACAGCAGGCGCGGGGTCCATAGCGATTGAGCTTTACGTGCCGTTTTCGATAATTCTGGCCGTCATATTTTTAGGGGAGCGGGTCGGCCTGCCCCGCATTTTAGGCATCGCCCTCGCTTTTGCGGGCGTCGTCGTTATCAGTTTCGGAAAACCGCCGGAAGACGCGGGGCGGCTGTTTATTCTCGGCATCGTCCTGATCGGAGCAGCAGGCTTTTTTGAAGCCGTCGGCGCCATTTTTATCAAATCCATCAAAGATGTCGGGCCGTTTCAGCTTTTGGCGTGGTTTGGCGTGGTCGGCACGGCCGTGCTCTGGCCGCTGACCTTTATCTTTGAGCAAAATCAGTTTGCAGTTTTTGCGCCCGAGACTCGCGTTCAGTTTTCTCTGGCGCTCGCCTATTCCGTCATCGGCGCATCAGTCGTGGCCCACGCGGCTTATTATTGGCTGCTGGGCCGGCTGCCAATGTATCAGATTGCCGGGACCGGCCTGATTAATCCGCTGGTGGGCGTCACAGCCGGCGTGTTGATTTTAAAAGAGCCTGTCAGCGCGCCTTTAATTATCGGCGGGGCCATGACAGCCGGCGGCGTTTACCTGATCCTCGCACGCAGCCGAAAACCAAAGACGCAAGCCGCGGCCGGCGAAACATAAATGCCGGCTGAATGCAAATGCCTGAAAATGGCCTTTTTTGCGCCCTTTGCCTGCCCCATCACCCGGATATTTCTTATTCAAACGCAAGAATAAGGATAAACCATGCCCCGCGCCCGTAACGACAACTCAGCCAAACAAAATGCCATTCAAAGAGGCCTGTTCGCCTTTGTCTTGGTCATCTGCCTTGGTCTTTTAATGGTCCCTGACCCGCAGGCTGCGCCGCAAAACGGGTTTAACGCCGGGCCGAGCGCGGAATATGGTTATGGCGCGCCCCGCGCCTCTGTGGAAAGCCTGCAGCCCTGAGGCTTCTGATTACCGGATTTACGCAAATTTAAGTTACGCTGACGCCTCTTTTGCAGCTATTGACAGTCTGCACCTTGGCGCAGACGTCAAACCCGCTTAAAGGTGCATCTTTAGTTTTGAAGGTGACCCTTTGCGCGTACAGGCGAAAATAGCAGACAGTTTTTCGCCCTATATGGACCCCGCGCCGCTTCTGGACGTGATGGAGGACTACCGGGCGGCTTGGGCCGCCGGTTTTGCGCTTTTACTGCATACGGCGCTGTTCATCACATTTTCAATGACAGTCTTTTTGCTGCCGCCCAAAATTATTGAGCCGGACGTCATCCCCATTCGGATTGTTGCTGCCGAAGCGGCGGAGCCTGCTCCTGCGCCGGCGCCGGTCGAAACTGTGATAACGCCCGCCGCTCCGTCTCCCAAGCCTGCGCCCAAGCCGCGCCCTGCTCCGCCGCCCCCGCCGCCGGTCGCCGCGCCCGAGCCTCTGCCCTTGCCGGACGTTATTGAAACGCCGGAGCCTGTCCCGGCCCCGCCGCCGCCGGTGCTTGCGCAAAGCGCGCCTGATGACAACGCGATTGCCGAGCCAAAGCTGGTTTCTGATGAAGTGCGCGCCGCCGCCATTGCCCGCATGCAAGAGCGCTATGAAGCGCAAAACCGGCCCAAACCGATCCCGGAACCGATTATCGAAACGCCGATACCGGAGCCGGAGATCATTCCCGAATATGTGCCCGAGATTATTCCCGAAATCGTGCCGGAGATTATTCCTGAAATCATCCCTGACCCCATCCCGGATCCGATTTATGAGCCGCAGCCGATTGAGCCGGTCATAGAGCCCATTATCATTGAGCCTGTGCCCGAGCCTGAGCCGCAAATTGAAATCTTTGAACCGCTCCCCCTCCCGGAGCCGGAAATTATTCCTGACATCATTATTGATGCGCCGCTGCCGCCGGAGGAGATTATCCCCGACGCCGCGCCCGGCGCGATCATTGAAGAGCCTGTTCCTGCGCCGATTGAGCAGCTGCCAATCGTGCCCGTCCCGCAGCCGGAGCCTGAAATCATCGAGTTTGTTGAGCCCGCTCCCGTGCTCACCGAGCCTGAACCGGAAGTCCTCCCGGACCCGGCCGCGCCGATTGATACAGCGCCGGTCGTCACAAGCGCGCCGAAAGTCTTAGCCGACAGTGACGCGCCCGAAACAGCAACGGAAAAAGCCCGCGCCGTAGATAAATCCCGCGCCGCAACCGGCGCGCCGCCCGCGTCGCCCGGCGGCGGCGGGCGCTATACGACCCCGACAATCGGCGGGGGCGGCGGACAGCCTTTGTTTGGCGGCGGCAATAGCGCGCCTCCGCCTTCCGGCGTTCCCGGCCGCGCGCGCCCCGGCGCCGGCGGATCATGGACGTTATCGCCGAGCACGCCGGGCGACGCGCCGACAGGCGGGCTGGGCGGCATATCAATAGATATGAAATGTCGCGACCGTTTTCGCACGCACGCCGACTGTCCGGAATATGTCGCTAAGCCTTCAGGCCGGGCTGCGGACGGTACGGAAAGCTTTGGCGCGCACTCTGTCGCCGGCTCGGGCCGCGCTGCCCCGCCGCGGCCGCGGCGCGTAGGCGCATCCGGCAATCAACTCGGCACAGACTACAGCCAACATACCAATGGCGGGCCGAGCACATCTGTATTGGATGATGCCGGGTTTGAGCGCACATTCAGAAATAACCCCATTGCCGTCGGACGTCCGCAAAGCGACCTATCCGGCCTGCTGGGCAACCAACCGAGCGGCGGACTCGACCTGACAATAAAAGACGTGCCCGAAGCTGCTGAGGGCGAAGACCCCTGGTCACTGACAGAAGAGATTAAGCCTTAAGGCGGCAATCAGTCGCCGGAGTTTTCCGTCACCACGCTTTCCAGCGTGTCCAAACCGGCGGCGAGTTTTTCGTCGAGTGCCTTAATGCGGCTTCCCGCAAAGAGGCGCTGCACAAACGGAAATCCGCCCAGATCAATTTGCGCGCCCATAAGCGCGACCGTGTCACCGTCATCATTTTCAGAAACGGCATAGGTCATGACCAAGCCTTGTTTTTCCGTTTCCATATCGGCGCGCACAAAGCTGCCGGGCTGGCTTTCAGCGATTTCTTGCGTGCCGACGCCGATATCGGCGTTTGTGCTTCGCCAAGCCATGGTTTGCCCGCGCCCGTTTGGCGGACCGCCGTAAACAATGTCGATATCCGCATCACCGGTCAGCCAGGGTGACCAGTAAACATGGGTTTCGAGATTGTTGAAGTAAGGAAATATGTCCTCAGGCGCAGCATCGATA
>CALLVD010000077.1 GCA_938010385.1 uncultured Robiginitomaculum sp. | reverse complement strand
GGCGTCGTGTCCCCGGCCAATCCGATTATGGAAATCATCCCGACGGACACGGCTTTGATTGTCGAAGCGCGCATTGATCCGACCAATGTTGACCAAGTCTATGTCGGTCAGAAAACCGATGTGCGCATGTCTGCGTTTAATATGCGCACCACGCCGGAGCTTATCGGTGAGGTCATTTCCGTCGCGGCCAGCACGACAATCGATCAGGTGACCGGGATCCCGTATTACACGGTCAAAGTCGAAGTCGGCCCGGATCAATTAAAGCGCTTAAACGGTCAGCAGCTTATCCCGGGGATGCCGGCCGAAGCGTTCATGCAAACAGAGCAGCGCAGCGTTTGGAACTACCTGATTAAGCCGGCCAGCGACCAATTCTCCCGCGCGCTTCGCGAGGAATAATTATTCGTTTGGCGTAAGTCCCAGCGCGCCGGTGATGACGTCAAAAATCTCTGTCTGGTCCATGACGCCGCGCACGGCTTCACTGCCGGGGCCTGTGGCGTAGAGGGCAACGTCTTCGCCCGCATGGGTTTCTGCGTTCATAGCGACGGCGGTTTGTTGCCTGTAATCGGGCTTTAAAACCTGCGCTTGGGTGAGCGGCTCGCTGACGGGCTTTCGGATGTTCGGCCCGTTATGATAGCCTAGCGTTGTATAGGGATTGCCGTCTTTATCATAGGCAAAGGCCTTGCCAGCGGCGCTGTCGACCAGTCCTAAAATCGGATTGCCGCGTTTCGGATATCCCGCAATCGTAAAGACGTGCGAGTGATCGGCCGTTACGAGGATTAAGGTCTCGCTCGGATCCGTGGACTTTACGGCCGCTTCAACGGCGTCGGCAAATGCGACGGTGTCTGTTAAAGCGCGGTAGGCATTTGTGCCGTGATGGGCATGATCTATACGCCCGCCCTCGACCATCAAAAAATAGCCCGTATCGCGCGCCGACAGGTTATCAATTGCCCGCTGCGTCATTTCTTTTATGGACGGCTCGCGGCTGTTATCCCGGTCCGCTTCAAACGCCATATGGGATTTGGTGAACAGGCCGAGCACATCTTTGCCGGCAGAGGGCAAGGCTCGCAGGTCACTTGCCTTTGACACATAGGCGTGGTCCGGGGACTTCGCGGCCCATTCGGCCGTAAGGTCCCGCCCGTCGTTTCGCCCTGCCGTAAAGGGTGCCGTGCCGCCGCCCAGAACATAGTCTGCCTTGGAAGCGATAAGCTGCGCAGCCAAATCCGTACAGCCCGCGTCACGGGCATTTTTACTCACGTCAGCGTCGCTCTCAAACCCGCGCGCGGCAGCATGGCCGTAGACGGCAGCGGGCGTGGCGTGGGTAATGCGCGCCGTGGACACAATGCCAATCGACAATCCGGCTGCATCCGCTAAGTCCGCAATTTTGACCGGCGCTTTGCGGTCTGCGCATCCGCCGAAATTATCGGCTTGCGTAACATTGATTTTTCCGATTTGCGTCTTAATGCCCGTATTCATGGCGCTGGCCGTGCCCGCGCTGTCTGGGACTTGGGCGTCCAGATTATAAGTCTTAATCAGCGCCAGATTGTCAAATTTTTCAAAAGACAGCTCATACTCTTCGCCCGCAAGGCCCTTGGATTGACCGGCAAATATGCGCGCGGCGGTGACTGTCGACACGCCCATGCCGTCGCCGATGAACAGGATCACGTTCTTGGCTTTGCGCTCCGGCTTGACTTCGGCCTGCGACGTGCAGGCGGATAATGCAGATGCGGAGAGCAGGGCTGCGGTCAGGAATATTGCCTTCATAAATCCTCAAATCAGGTTTGCGCGCATTAATCCCCGCACAGAGTTTCCGATATAGAGCTCATTACTGCCCGCTAAGTCCGCCCGCTTCAAGACCCGCTCTGTGGCTGCGCCGGTTTCCAGCAAATGCGCGCGCAACACGCCCGGCAGCAAGCCTGATGACAAAGGCGGCGTGAAAAGCGCGCCGTTAATGCGAACAAAGATATTGGTAAAACTGCCTTCGGTCAGCTCGCCCCGCTCATTGACAAACAGCAGCTCGTCAAATTCGGGGCTGTCTTTGACCGTTTTGCGCGCGGCGTCGTAGAGCGGCATGGGGGCGGTTTTATGGGCAAATTTGGGGTCGCCGGATTGTACCGTCTCCGCGCTCAGACGAACGCGCATCAGCTTCGGCATGGTCAAAATTTTTGCCGTTTGCACCGCAATCGCGCCGGCTTCAGATACGGCTAAACGGACGCGCATCTCTTGAGTTTTGCCGGCCACAGCATCATCGAGCGCGCCCATCACCGCGCCGTTATCAAGCGTGCGGCCCAAATCATTCGCCGCGCGCATCAGGCGGATCATATGGCCCTCAAGATAATCAAACCCGCCGGCCGGCGTCCATTTCAGGGTCTCAATCAAGTCCGGTTGTCGCGGCGCGAGGATTTTCGCTTTCAGTCGGCATTCGGCATATTCATCATCGGCGCGGCTGTCAAAGACAACGCCGCTGCCCACATTATATTCCAAATCGTATCCGCCGCCTGGCGCCGGCTGCGCGGTCAGGGTTCGGATGGCAACGTTAAAGCTGCACTGCCCATTCGGATCAAAATAGCCGATAGCGCCGCAATACGGCCCGCGCGGCCTGTCTTCTAATTCGCGGATAATTTCCATGGCCCGAATTTTCGGCGCGCCGGTCACAGACCCGCAGGGAAACAGTTTTTTGAACACGTCTGCCGCCGTGACATCATCTGACAATCTCGCCTGAATACCGGACGTCATTTGATGCAGGGTCGGGAAGGTTTCGACGGAAAATAAATCTGTAACCTCAACGCTGCCCGGCGCGGCGATGCGTGATAAATCATTGCGAAGCAAATCAACAATCATCAGGTTTTCAGCCTTTGATTTTTCATCATCCTGCATGGCGCGGGCATTGGCGGCGTCAATGGCCGGGTCCGCGTCGCGGGCAGCCGTGCCTTTCATCGGGCGGGCGCGGGCGATGCGGTCATTAATGCTGAAAAACAGTTCCGGTGATAGCGACAGGATTTGCCGCTGGCCCAGATCGACAATCGCGCCATATCGCACAGGCTGCCGCCCGCGCAGCGTTTGATATAGCGCCGCCATATCCGGCGCGGCCTCGCTGCGTCCGCGATAGGGGAAGGTCAGGTTCGCCTGATAAATATCGCCGGCTTTGATATAGGCGAGCAAGCGGTCAAATTTTGCAGTGTACTGCGCCTCAGTCCATTGCGGCGATAAGTCGGGCAGGGCGGCGCGGCCTTTGACAGGGATTGGCCCGTCGCTTTGAAAGCCCTCAAACACGCCAAACTCGAGCAAGGGGCCGGCGCCCTCCGGCATGAGCGGCAGCAGTTTCTTATCCAGCGCATAGCCGAGCTCATAGGCGGCGTAGCCGGCGACATACTTTCCGCTATTCAATGCGCGCTGCACCTCGGCCAGAGCCGCCGGCACGTCTGCCGCTTGCAAGGCGCGTATGACCCGTAACGGCGCGCCGTACCGGCGGGCTGTGCCGCCGATTTGGTCGTCCAGAAATACATATGGCTTAGGCATGATGCGCGCTCGCGAAGTGTCTGCCGCGTATTTGAACCGCGCCGGGCGCGCGGTCAATGCGCGCTTTCACCGCTTAGGCAGACGGAGCGATGTATCGGTTTGAAAACTGCGCTTCATCAGAAACGCTAATAAGGCGGCTTGCCCCTTTGACGGCGGACGATTCCCGATTTATGCGACTGACTGAACAGTCAGTAAGTGAGCCTATCGTGAGCCTATCGTGAGCCAATCGCAAGCCAATCGCCTCAGCGCCGACACGCCTCAAGCTATCATTGCGGGGGCGATTTCTGTTATGGCCAAAGACGGACTGCCACAACTGACCACCAAGCGGGTATCGGAACGCGCTGCGGTTTCGACCGGCGCTATCCATTATTTCTTCGATACCAAAGAGCGGCTCATTTATGAGAGTTTTGCTGCGGTCATTCGCAATATTCGCCGCCAGTTTGCCGGCGCGCGCCAAAGCGCTGACCCGCTGACCCGTATTCGTGCCACGTTGGACGTATTTTTCAGCAAAGCACAGGTGACCGGCGATACGGTGAAAATCTGGCCGCAGCTCTGGGTGCATGCCGGCACAGACAAAGCGACAGCGCGCCTGTTTCATATTTACAATGCCCGGATGATTTCCAATTTCACCTATGACCTGCACGCCGCCGGCATGCCGCGCGCTATGGCCCGCAGTTATGCCCTGCGTTTGAACGCGCTGCATCGCGGGCTTTGGATTGAATTGCATTTGGGCGGCTGCACCGACGCCGCCGAAACACGCGATATTTATACGGCGATGATGGAGACCATTATTCGCGACATTCAGACCTGCGCAAAAGGAAAAGCAGCATGAGCGATATTCAAAAAACAGCGAAAGTTGTTGTCATCGGCGGCGGCGTTGTCGGCGTGTCGACCCTATATCACCTCGTCAAAAAAGGGTGGAGCGATTGCTGCCTGATTGAGCGTAAAGAGCTGACGTCCGGATCCACTTGGCATGCGGCGGGCCTGCTGCCGCTGTTTAATATGTCTTATTCTGTCGGGCAGCTGCACAAATACTCTGTCGAGCTTTACAAGCGTTTGGGCGAAGAAACCGGCCAAGATGTCGGCATCCGCCCTGTCTCCAATATTCGCCTTGCGACCAATCAGGACCGCATGGACGAATACCGCCAATATGCCGGCGTGGCGCAGACGATCGGGGTTAAAGTCGAATTTATGACGCCGGAAGAAGTTTTGGAAATCTGGCCCTTCGCCAAAAAAGACGGCCTGGTCGGCGCCATGCGTCATCCGGAAGACGGCTATGTGCAGCCGGCGGATTTGACCCAAGCTTTGGCGAAAGGCGCGCGCGAAGGTGGCGGCAAAATCTATCGCTACACGACGGTTGAAGGCATTGAGCAAATGGCCGACGGCAAGTGGAAAGTGTCCACGGATAAGGGCGATGTTCTCGCCGAACATGTGGTGTCCTGCACCGGTTCCTTTGCGCGCAAGACCGGCGAGATGATTGGCCTCGATATCCCTGTCCTGCCGGTTGAGCATCAATATATCGTCACGGAAAGCCATCCCGATATCGTCGCCCGCCGCGAGGCCGGCGAGCCCGAGCTCGGCGTTTTGCGCGAGTCTGACGGCAGCTGGTATATGCGCGAAGAAGCCGGCGGACTTATCCTTGGCCCGTATGAGCACGGCGCGCCTGTTTGCTATCCGGACGGTCCGGATAAGCAGTCGGAATATGAGCTGTTTCAGGAAGATATTGACCGCCTCATGCCGCACATTGAAAGCGCCATTGCCCGCGTGCCGATCTTTGAAGAGATGGGAATCAAGAAAGTTTATAACGGCGCGATTGCCTACACACCGGATGGCAACCCAATCGTCGGCCCGGCGTGGGATAAGAAAAACTTCTGGCTGAATGAAGGCCACAGCTTTGGCATCACTGCCGCCGGCGGCGCGGGCTGGCAACTGGCCGAATGGATCGTCGAAGGCGAGCCGACGGTCGATATGCTCGGCGTGGATCCGCGCCGCTTCGGGCCATATTCTACCAAAGCCTATATGCATGACAAAAACGAAGAAGCTTATGCCGATGTTTTTGCCATTCACTATCCGGATGAAGAACGCCCGGCGGCCCGTCCGCTGCGCACATCGCCGTGCTATGACCGCATGAAAGAAAAAGGCGCGGTGTTCGGCCAATTATTCGGTTGGGAGCGCCCGAACTGGTTTGCCCCTGAGGGCGTGGAGCAAAAAGACGATTGGTCCTTCCGCCGCTCATCTTATTTCGAGCATGTCGGTAATGAGTGTAAAAACGTCGCCGAAAATGTCGGCCTTCTGGATATGACGGCGTTTGCCAAATGCCGGGTCGAAGGGCCGGGCGCAGCCAAATGGCTGAACTTTATGTTCGCGCAAAAAATGCCGGTCACAATCGGGCGTTTGGCGCTGGCGCACGGCCTGACCGATAAGGGCGGCGTGCACAGCGAATTTACGGTGCAGCGCGAGAGCAAGCAGAGCTTTTACATGGTATCGGCCGGCGCAAACCATCGCCTTGACCATGACTGGCTGCGCAAGCATATGCCGACGGATGGCTCCGTTCAGATGACGGATTTGACCGGCGCGATGGGCGTCTTTGTTATCGCCGGCCCAAAAGCGCGCGACCTTATGCAGCCGCTCACAGGCACGGATTTGTCTAATGAGGCCTTCCCGTGGTTGACCGGTAAAGAAACCTCTGTCGGCTACGCGCCGGTAAAACTGATGCGCGTCAATTTTGTCGGCGAGCTTGGCTATGAAATCCATCACCCGATTGAATATCAAAACCACATCTTTGATGCCCTGTTTAAAAACGGTGACAAGCATGGCTTAAAACCGTTTGGCATTCGCGCCATGAACTCTATGCGGCTTGAGAAATCCTACCGCTTGGTCGGGACGGAAATGTCGATTGAATATTCCGCATACGAGTCCGGCTTGCACCGCTTTGTAAACCTGAAAAAGAAAGGCGATTTCATCGGCCGCGAAGGCTTATTGGCGTGGGAAAAACGCGGCTTTGATAATGCCTTTGTGACGCTCGCCGTGTATGACGTCGATGATGCGGACGTCATTGGCAATAACCCGATTTACTTTGGCGGTGAGGTTATCGGCCGGGCAACATCGGGCGGTTATGGTTGGCGCATGGAAACGTCTTTGGCGCTGGCTATGGTGCGACCTGACCTGTCTGCAGTCGGCACGAATTTGGAGATAGAGATTCTCGGCAAGCGGTATAAATGCACCGTCCTAGAGGACAGCCCGCATGACCCCGCCAATGAGAAATTGCGGAGCTAGGCGTGAAGTTTTCTGCTGCATCCCTTTTCGCTAATGCGCTGTCCGGTCATAAAAAATGGCCGGAGCAGTTCCCGAATAAAGAGCCGAAATCCCGGTATGATGTGGTGATTGTCGGCGCGGGCGGGCACGGCCTCGGCGCGGCCTATTATCTGGCGAAAAAGCATGGCATTACCAATGTCGCCGTGATTGAAAAAGGCTGGCTGGGCGGCGGCAATACCGGGCGCAATACGACGATTATTCGCTCGAATTACTTATTTGATGAATCGGCTGCGCTTTATGACCACGCGGTCGATTTGTGGGACGGGCTGTCACAAGAGCTGAACTATAATATCATGTTCTCTAAACGCGGCGTGCTGATGCTCGCCCATAATGTCCATGATGTGCAAAGCTTTACCCGTCATGTTCACGCTAACCGGCTGAACGGCGTCGATAATAAATGGTTGACGCCCGAAGAATGCAAAGACTTTTGCCCGCCGCTCGATATTTCCCAAAATCGCCGCTATCCGGTTATGGGCGGGGCGCTACAAATGCGCGCCGGAACGGCCCGCCATGACAGCGTGGCGTGGGGCTATGCCCGCGCTGCGTCAAAGCTGGGCGTGGATATTATTCAAAACTGCGCCGTGACGGGAATTCGCCGCGCGCCGAGCGGAGAAGTCACCGGCGTAGAGACGCAAAAAGGCTTTATCGGCGCCGGTAAAATCGGCGTTTCGGCGGCCGGCAATACGTCCGTTATCATGGAAATGGCCGGCATTCGTATGCCTTTGGAGAGCTTTCCGCTGCAAGCTTTGGTCTCAGAGCCGATTAAGCCGGTTTTCCCCTGCGTGGTCATGTCTAATGCGGTTCACGCCTATATCAGCCAATCCGATAAAGGTGAGCTGGTTTTGGGCGCGGGTACTGATCAATATACAAGCTATAGCCAGCGCGGGGCGCTGCATATTTCCGAGCATAATATTTCGGCAATCTGTGAGATTTTCCCCATATTTCGCCGCCAGCGTATGCTGCGCAGTTGGGGCGGGGTGGTAGACGTCACCCATGACCGAAGCCCGATATTGGGCAAGACGCCGGTGCCGGGGCTTTATGTAAATTGCGGATGGGGAACCGGCGGGTTTAAGGCCACGCCCGGCGCGGCCGATATGCTCGCGCACACCATCGCCCATGATTCGCCGCACCGCATTAACGCGCCTTACACGCTGCAGCGGTTCGCCACCGGCCGCCTGATTGATGAAGCGGCGGCTGCCGCTGTGGAGCATTAGCCATGATGTTAATTCACTGTCCCTATTGCGAAGAAAAACGCCCCGAAATTGAGTTCGCCTATGCCGGCGAAGCGCACATCCATCGCCCTGTGAAAGATGCTGACGATATGACGGACGAGGAATGGTCGCATTTCATGTTTTTGCGCGACAATAAACGCGGCGATCATGCCGAGCGTTGGTGGCATGCAAATGGCTGCAATATGTTTTTCAATGCTGTGCGCAATACGGTCACGGATAAGTTTTTGGTCACGTATAAAATGGGTGAATTGCCGCCTAAAGCCAGCGCGAGCAATGCCAAGCTGCCGGCTGCGAAAAAGACGGGAGGCGCAAAATGAGCGCGTTTCGCAAACCGGGCCGCGGCGCGGTCAACACGGCTGTGTCTGTCAACTTCACATTTGACGGCAAAAAATATACCGGCGTGAAAGGCGATACGCTCGCCTCGGCTTTAATTGCGAACGGCGTTCACCTGATGGGGCGGTCGTTTAAATATCATCGTCCGCGCGGTCCCGTCGGCGCGGGCAGCGAAGAGCCTAATGCGCTGGTTGTTGTCGATCGCGGTACGGGCCGCGAAAGCGTCAATTTGCGCGCAACATCGGTCGAGATTTTTGACGGAATGGTTGCCCGCAGCCAAAACAGCTTTCCGAATTTAAAATTTGATATCGGCGCGTTCAACAATACGTTCTCTCTGTTTTTCCCGGCCGGGTTTTACAACAAAACTTTCATGTGGCCGAAAAGCTTTTGGGATAAAGTCTATGAGCCGTTTATCCGCAATATGGCCGGCCTTGGTCCTGCGCCGACGGCGGTTGACCCTGACAGCTATGCAAGCTCTTACGGCCATTGCGAGGTTCTGATTGTCGGCGGCGGACCGGCCGGGATAGCGGCGGCGCTGCAAGCGGCTAAATCCGGCGAGCGGGTCATTTTAGTTGATGAGCGCGTGAAAATCGGCGGGTCCCTAATTGACGCGCCGAATTGCGAGATTGACGGCAAGCCCGCCGCAGATTGGCTCGCCGCCGCGGTGAAGACTTTGGGCAAAGCGGCCAACGTGACGGTGATGAACCGCACCACGGCAATCGGCTATTATCACGATAATTTTGTCGCGCTAAATCAGCGCCTGACGGACCATATCGCCAATCCCAAAGACGGCGCGCCGCGCGAAGAAACCCACCGCATTCGCGCCGGAAAAGTCATCCTCGCCCAAGGCGCGATTGAGCGGCCTTTGGTCTTTAACGGCAATGATGTACCGGGCGTGATGCTCGCCGGCGCGGGGCAGACATTCCTCAACCGTTACGGCGTTGCTGTCGGTCATGAAGTCGCTGTTTTCACGAGCCATGACAGCGCTTATCAGGCGGCGTTTGATTTGGCCGATGCCAATATTCGTATTCCGGTTATTATCGATGTGCGTGATGATATTCGCGCGGACCTTCGGGCGGAAGCCGAGCGCCGCGGCATTGATATTGCGGCGGGGCAGGTCGTGTCCAAAACGTCCGGCAAGCTGCGCATCACCGGCCTTGAAATCTACGACCCGCAGAGCGGAGCCAAACGGACCGTTAAATGCGATGCGCTGCTGATGAGCGGCGGCTGGACGCCAAGCCTGCATTTATGGTCTCATTCCAAAGGCGGGATAAAATGGGATGCCGACATGGCGGCTTATGTCCCGGACGTCGCGAATGAAAACGCAGTTTGCGCGGGCGCGTGTAACGGTGATTTCGGAATAGCGGCGGCGCTGACCGGCGGGAATAAAGCGGCGGGCGGTCGCAAATCATACAGCGTGACCGAGCGCGACTTTGGTACGGGCGTCACCCTCGACAGCCTGCCGAACTATATCAAAGACACAAAGCAAAAAGCCTTTGTCGATTTCCAAAATGACGTGACTGAAAAAGATATCAAGCTGGCCGTGCGCGAAGGCTTTAAGTCTATTGAACATGTGAAGCGCTACACGACCAACGGCATGGCGACGGATCAGGGTAAGACGTCCAATCTGAACGCGCTGCAAATTGCGTCAAAGGCTGTGGATAAACCTGTGGAAAAGGTAGGCCTGACCACGTTCCGCCCGCCCTATACGCCGACAACATTTGCCGCCCTTATCGGCCACTGCGAAGGCAAGCTGTTTGATGTTAAGCGCGTCACGCCGATTGACCCATGGGCGCGTGAACGCGGCGCAGTTTATGAGCCGGTCGGCAATTGGATGCGCGCACGCTATTTCCCGCAAGAGGGTGAAGATATGCACGCAGCGGTTCGCCGTGAATGCGTCGCCACGCGAGAAAGTTTGGGCATTTTTGACGCCTCAACTTTGGGCAAAATTGAAGTGGTCGGGCCGGACGCCGCCAAGTTTATGAACCTGATATATTCCAATCCTTGGAGCAGCCTCAAAGTCGGCGGATGCCGCTACGGCCTCATGCTCAACGAGGCAGGCTTTATCTATGATGACGGCGTTGTCGGGCGCATGGCCGAGGACCGCTTTCACGTGACAACGACCACCGGCGGCGCGCCGCGCGTTTTCCGCCATATGGAAGATTATCTGCAAACAGAATTTACTGATTTAGATGTCTGGCTGACGTCTGCGACAGAGCAGTGGTCGGTTATTGCGCTGAACGGTCCGAACGCGCGTAAGTTGATTGAGCCGTTTGTCGACGGCATTGATTTATCGCCCGAAAGTTTCGGGCATATGCAAGTGCGGACCGGCAAGATTTGCGGCGTGGAAACCCGCCTTTTCCGAGTCAGCTTCTCCGGCGAGCTCGGCTTTGAAATTAACGTGCCGAGCCATTTCGGCCGCGCCGTTTGGGAGACGCTGTTTGAGGCCGGACAGCCATATGACATCACGCCTTATGGCACAGAAACTATGCACGTTTTACGGGCCGAGAAGGGCTTTATTATTGTCGGCCAAGACACAGATGGCACGGTCACGCCGCATGATGCCGGCCTGTCGTGGGCTGTGTCGAAAAAGAAAAAAGACTTTGTCGGCCGCCGCTCTTTGAAACGCTCTGATTTGGTTGCGCAGGGGCGCAAGCAACTTGTCGGATTGCTGCCCGAAGATGACAGCGTTCTGCTTGAAGAAGGCGCGCAAATTGTGGCTGACCCCAACCAAGCTTTGCCGATGACTATGCTCGGCCATGTCACGTCGAGCTATTATTCCGACGCGCTCGGCCGGCCCATTGCCATGGCCTTGGTTGCGGATGGATTTAACTTAAACGATCAGACGCTCTACGTCCCCATGCCCGGCAAAACCCATGCCGTAAAGGTCACCGGCACCGCGTTTTATGATCCGAAAGGAGAGCGCCTCAATGTTGTTTAATCAAGCTATAGAAATTGATGAGTCCCTGAATGACGACGTCATGCGCCTGTCGCTGAGCGGCGAGCGCGTGCGATATTCTTTGCGATTAAAGCCTGCTGATGTTGCGGCGGCGAAAAAATCAAGCGGGCTGAAACTGCCCGCGAAAATCGGCGGCACGTCCATAGCGGCCGGTCAAACGATACTGTGCCTCGGCCCGCAGGAATGGCTGATTGTTGCGCTGCCAAAATCGCGAGAAAAATTAGCCGGGACTATGGCTAAGCTCAGCGCGGATTATATATGCAGCGCCGTGGAGGTGTCTCACCGTAATTTGCAATTTACTGTTACCGGCCCCGGCGCAGCGCGGGCGTTGAATGCGGCCTGTCCGCTCGATTTGTCTGTGGATGCTTTCCCTGTGGGGAAGGGCACGCGCACAATATTTGAAGGCGCGCCAATTGTACTGTGGCGCACGGCAGAGCATGAATTTACTGTTGAAGTCTGGCGTTCATTTGCCCCTTACCTGCGGGATTTCCTTGCAAAAACGGCGAAAGACCGCCACATGGCATAGTGAAGGACGCGAAGCCTTCGCATCAATACGAGACTGCCCATGCTTAAAGTTATTAATACACCCGATGCGGTTTTAACGCCTGCCGCCCAAGCGGACATTGCGCCGGACCAAATCCTGATTGAAGGGCTGGTCTTAAAAGCCAATATCGGCGTTTTTGAGCATGAATATGAAGCGCCGCAAAATGTGCGCTTTGATGTGACCGTTGACCTTGCGCCCCTGTCCGGGGATGCGGAATATGATCTGAACAATATTGTGCGTTATGACCATATCGTCGCCGATATCAAAACCCATCTGGCGGCCGGTCATATCGATTTGGTCGAAACACTGGCTGAGGACGTCGCGAAAATTGCGCTGGATTATGCGCGGGCCGACAGCGCCACCGTGACCGTGGTTAAGCTCGAAGCGTTTGAGGAAGCCGCCGGCGTCGGCGTGCGGATTACGCGCCGCGCATAATTGCGGATATGCGTCTTTAATTGCCGCCGCGCTTAGGCTAAGAGACGGCGAGTTTAATTAAAGGATTCTCTATGCGCTCTTCTTTGCAGGCTTTGCTGGACGAAAAACCGATACTGCTCGCCGATGGCGCGACCGGAACGAACTTTATGGAAATGGGTCTGGAGCCCGGATTTCCGCCGGATTTATGGAACCTGTCCGAGACGCAAAAGCCGATCGCGCTTCACCAAATGTTTGTAGACGCCGGCTCTGACATCATCCTGACCAACACGTTTGGCGCCAATGCCCCGCGCTTAAAACTACATGACGCAGCGGATCAGACTTACGCCATTAATAAGGCCGGCGCAGAGTTGGCCGGCGCGGTCGCTGAAAAAGCCGATCGCCCGGTGGTCGTTGCCGGCTCTGTCGGTCCGACCGGCGAGCTGTTTGAGCCTATGGGCGAGATGACGGAAAAGGCCGCTTTCGACTTTTTCCACGAACAAATGCGCGGCCTGAAAGACGGCGGCGCGGACGTCATCTGGATTGAAACCATGTCAGCGGCTGAAGAAATTCAGGCCGCCTGTAACGCGGCCATTGCGCTGGACATGCCCTACGTCTTTACCGCCAGTTTTGACACGGCCGGCAAGACCATGATGGGCATTGCGCCGGAAAATATCGGCGATGTGGCGCAGCCTTTGTCGGTTAAGCCCGTGGCGTATGGCGCAAATTGCGGCGTCGGCGCGTCCGACATGGTTGTCTCTAACCAAGCCATGACCAAAGCCGCCCCCGACGCTGTCATTGTCGGCAAAGCCAATTGCGGTATTCCAATCGTGAAGGGAAAAAACACGGTTTACACCGGCACGCCGCAGATTATGCGCGACTTTGTGCAGATGGCCGTGGACAGCGGCGTTCGCATTGTTGGCGGATGCTGCGGGACTGCGCCGGAGCATATCGCCGCCATGCGCGAAGCTGTGGATGCCTATACGCCGGATACGCCGCCGACTTTGGACGAAATCGTTACTAAGATTGGTCCGTTAATGGCCCCGCCGTCCAGCGATGCTGCGTTAGGCCGGGCCGCGGCCCGCGCGAAACGCCGCCGCCGCTAAACTAGCTCCAAGGAAACGGGCTGTTGGATGTGGGGTGCAACTCGCCTTTGGCGTAGCGGCCGAACGCAAACGGTTTCAAAAGCTCTGATTCCTGACCCATAATATGCTCAGCGACTAATTTACCGACGCCGAGCATTTTATAGCCGTGATTGCTGTCGGCGATAACATAGACATTGTCGCAAAATTCATCAAAGACCGGGAAACTGTCCGGCGTGAAGCAGCCGACGCCGCCCGACGGTTCTTTGTGATATTTATCCATCGCGCCTTCAAACCGCTTATGGCAATGGGCCAAGGCGGACACCCACATATGAGCAAATTCGGGCGAGGATATCCATTCCGGTGACGCCGGGCCATAAGGGTCAAGCTTAAGCTCATCAACCGGCGTGGTCACAGGGTAGGGCATGGCACCGCCCTGCACGCCGCCGAAATGGAAGTCCGGCTTGTAATAAAGCCCCCAGATCTTGCCGTCCTCAATCACGCTGCCGTCTACGGTGGAGTAAAGTGTGGCGTCTGTATCAACATGCATGACCGGCGGTTGGTCACCATTGTTGAGTTTGAACATAGACGGATCAACATTCAGTACGCCTTCTTCGAGCTGCCAGAACGTCCACATATCAAGGCCGTCATGAGTCTTGCCGTCTTTGCCCTTGATAGAAATGGTTTTGGGCAGTTCCAGCATTGTCCAGAAGTCGCGTACCCACGGCCCTGCGCCGATGACCGCATAATCGCAGGCAATATCACCTTTTTTGGTGGTCACGCCGGTAATAGCAGATCCTGCCCCGCTTTGGCGGATAACGCCGGTGACTTCGACGCCGCCCAAAATGCGCACGCCTTGGGCTTCCGCTTTGCCGGCCAGGCCATACATGGCTTTGGAATTATTGGCATAGCCGCCGCGTTTTTCATGCAAGACCGAGGTGATGTTTTGCGCCTGCCAGTCGGAATAAAGGTCTTTCATATAGGCGGTGCAGTCGGCCTCGCCTTCGAGGAATGTGCTTTGATAACCGATGGCTTGCTGCTGCTCGTAAATGCTGGCCACGTCTTCGTGCATGGATTCGCAGGAAATCTGCATATAGCCGACGGGGTGATAGGAATAGGTCTGCATGTCCTGTTCCCATTGCTCGACGCTGTGCGCCATCAGCTCGCGCATGGCGGGTTGGTAGTAATTGTTGCGCACGACGCCGCAAGCAATGCCGGACGCGCCGGACGCAATCGCGTTTTTATCAATGACCAAAATATCCGCGCCGCTGCCCTTGCCGGCGGCTTTCAGGCTCAGCGCTAAATGGTACGCCGTAGACAGGCCGTGAATGCCTGCGCCGATAATCAAATATTTCGTTTTCGCCGGAAAGGCCATGATGACTCCTGATTTAACCCCGGCATAGGCGAGGCCCGCGCCGCCTATCAAGGCGTTTCAAAGCTTATCACGGTTTCTAATCGGGGGGCATAAACGGGGATAAACGGCGTAATAACTGTAAATAGTCCATGGCGCAAAAGCGCCCTTATGATAAGAAGTTCTAATAACACAACGATTTAAGGGGATGTTGAGTCGTGAAAATACCGAGCAATTTTGATCTGCGCTCGCTGCAGGTCTTTGTCACCACCGCTGACCAAGGCGGTATGACCCAATCTGCGCGGGTTTTGCGCATGACGCAATCGGCGGTATCGCAGATTATTGCAGGGCTGGAAGATGCGGTCGGAACCAAGCTTTTTGATCGCACGGTTCGCCCGATTGTCCTGACGGCGGCGGGGCGCATCTTGCTCGAACGCGGCCGGCAAATCGTCAAAGATACGAAAGAGACATTTCGCGAAACGCAGACCTTAGAACAGCGTAGGCTGGCGTCATTGACCATAGCGATGACAGATTCCATGGCCGGCGTTCTGGGCGCGCGCCTGTATAAAAACATGCAGCATTTATCAAGCTATTGGCGGTTATGGGCGGGCTTATCGCCTTATCATCGCGATGAGTTTTTATCGCACAATATCGATCTGATTATTACGACCAGTAATGTCATGGAAGACGTGGCTAATCTGGACCGGTTTTTGATTTTCCAAGAGCCTTATCTGTTGGTGTTTCCCAAAGATTGGACCGGGTCGATCGATATTATGGACGGCGTTCGCGACCTGCCGTTCCTGCGTTACTCGCTTCGATCGGCAATGGGCCTGCGCATTGAAAGCCAGCTCAACCGGCTGCGCTTGAAATTTCCTGATTTCGTGGAGTTTGACAGCGCGTCGGCGCATACAATGGCGGTGGCGGAAGGGGTCGGCTGGGGCGTAACCACGCCAATGTGCCTTTTGCAAAGCGCGCATCATATGGAGAAACTGCAAATTCATCCGCTCTCACGCGGACAGTTTTATCGCCATTTTGACCTGCTGGCGCGAGAAAACTCTATGGGCGATGTACCGCAAAAATTGGCAGTCGAAGCGACACGGATTATTAAAGAAGACGTCGTCCCGAACATCTGCGCCGCTTACCCTTGGCTGGAACCTATGTTCAAATGGAGCAGTGACGACGCCCATAATTATGACGGCGAACGATAAGACGGCTTATGGGTAATCATAAGCTTTTGCAAAATTGCCGCGCCGGACTTGCGCGGATAACACGCAAAGGCGATGCAGGATTATGAGTGACGCGCTGCAGACAGTTTTAAATGATATTGCGACGGCTAAAGGCTTGCCAAACGCGCATTATATTGACGCCGATATGTACGCCAAAGAGCGTGAGACAATCTTTTTTAATAGCTGGACGGCCATCGGCTTTGCGTCTGACGCGCCCGCGCCGGCGTGCGTTTACCCGGTCGATTTCATGGGCATGCCGCTGATTATTGTGCGCGGCAAAGATAACGCAGTTCGTGTGTTCCAAAATACCTGCCGTCATCGCGGCATGATTTTGGTCGACAAGCCCGGCACGCTAAAAGGCCCCATCCGCTGCCCCTATCACAGCTGGTGCTATGATTTGAAAGGCGCGCTGGTACGCACACCTTATGTGGGCGGCGTTGATATTGATACCCATGCTGATGTGGATCCGGCGACGCTGGGCCTGTTTGAAATTCGCAGCCATGTTTGGCACGGCACAGTCTTTGTTAATGTGTCCGGCAACGCGCCGGATTTCGCGGTGGCGCATAAAGACATTCTGACGCGCTGGGCCGAATTTGATAAGCCGTATTTCGTCCCGTCAGACAGCTGCCGGTTTTCTATGACGGTGAAAACAAACTGGAAATTGGCTATCGAGAATTATTGCGAATCCTATCACCTGCCGTGGATTCACCCGGAGCTGAATGAAATCTCTAATATCAATGACCATTACAATATTGATGAGCATGAGGGCTATGCCGGGCAGGGGAGCCTGAAATACCGGCAGCTTGTCGGCGAAGGCGGGCGAAAATTCCCGGATTTCGACGGCGTCGGCTCGCGCTGGGATACGCTCTCAGAATATGCGTCATGGTTTCCCAATATGCTGACCGGCGTGCACCGCGATTTTGCATTCTCAGTTGTGTTGATCCCGCAAGGGCCGGAAGAAACGCTGGAGCGCGCGGCCATGTTTTACGCGCAGGATTTGAGCGCAGATTATGAACCGATGATAGCAGAGAACGCCCGCATCTGGCGTGACATCTTTATGGAAGATCTCGGCGTAGTTGAAGGCATGCAGAGAGGTCGGCACGGTCCGAAATTTGACGGCGGAAAATTCAGCCCCGTCATGGATGGCCCGACCCATA
This sequence comes from uncultured Robiginitomaculum sp., assembly GCA_938010385.1. GTDB lineage: Bacteria > Pseudomonadota > Alphaproteobacteria > Caulobacterales > Maricaulaceae > Robiginitomaculum. The sequence goes on along the minus strand of CALLVD010000077.1, from coordinate 28,871 downwards.
ATTTTCATAAATGGGTGGCGCGCCGCATGCTCGCCGCCGGGTCTTAACGGTATCGCAATCACTTATACTTCCTATGACTTTGCACAGGCCCCTTCCATAGGGCTTTTTTCGCCGCTAAGCCTTAAGGAAAATAAAGAGGATTTGCCCCTGTGGTTACGCTTTTAAATACAATCGAGGACCAGGCCGCGCGGCGCATTTGCGCCGATTACGGCGACGCGCCGGACGCCTTGCTGGAAATCCTGCACGGGGTGCAACATTTGCATGGCTATCTGCCGGAGACCGCGCTGCGGACCGTTGCGCATACGCTCAACATTACGCGCGCCGATGTTCACGGCGTAGCCACATTTTATCATGATTTTAAATTAAAGAAGCAGGCCGCGCAGACGCTCAAAATCTGCCGCGCCGAAGCGTGTCAGGCCGTTGGCGCAAATGAGCTGATTGCTGCCGCTGAAAAAGCGTTCAAGGTGAAGATAGATGAAGGCGGTCTGACCGTCGGTCTGGAGGCCATGTACTGCCTCGGCAATTGCGCACTGGGCCCGGCCGTTTTAGTCGATGACCGGCTTTATGGCCGCGTCGATATTGAAAAGCTCAAATCCATTTCGGCTAAACATGCCAAAAAAGCGGGAGGCCGGTCATGAGCGTGAAGGTTTATATCCCCATTGACGCCGCCGCTCTCTCGGTCGGCGCGCAGGATGTGGCCGACGCCATCGCCGCGCGCGGCGGGAACGATGTGCAAATTATCCGCAACGGCTCTCGCGGTATGCTGTATCTTGAGCCTTTAGTCGAAGTTGAAACGCCGCAGGGGCGCGTCGCATACGGCCCGGTCACGGCGGATGATGTGGACAGCCTGTTTGACGCCGGATTTTTGACCGGCGCAGACCATGCTCTGGGTCACGGCCTGACGGAAGAGATAGATTATTTCGCGCGGCAAGAACGCCTGACTTTTGCCCGCGTCGGCGTCATCGACCCGCTTGATTTGGCTGACTATGAGGCCCATGGCGGCTTGGCCGGCCTGAAAGCTGCCTTGAACATGAGCCCGGACGATATTGTGCAAACCGTGCTCGACAGCGGGCTGCGCGGACGGGGCGGGGCGGGCTTCCCGACCGGCATAAAATGGAAAACGGCGCTGGCACAGGACAATGCGCAAAAATATATGTGCGCCAATGCCGATGAAGGCGACAGCGGAACCTTTGCCGACCGCATGCTGATGGAAGGCGATCCGTTCGCGCTGATTGAAGGTATGATTATCGGCGCGCGCGCCATCGGGGCCACGGTCGGTTACGCCTATATCCGCAGCGAATATCCCCACGCGATTAAGACGATGCGCCGCGCCATTCACATTATGGAAAGCGCAGGCTGGCTGGGCGATAACATCAAAGGCAGCGGCACGGACTTCCACCTGATTATTCGCGTCGGCGCGGGGGCGTATATTTGCGGCGAAGAAAGCTCTATGCTGGAATCCATTGAAGGCAAACGCGGACAGGTCAAAGTTAAGCCGCCTATCCCGGCCATTTCCGGACTGTTTGATAAGCCGACCATCGTCAATAATGTGCTGACCCTGGGCAGCGTGCCTTACATTCTGGCAAACGGCGCGAAAGCCTATGCCGATTACGGGCAGGGGCGCTCGCTCGGCACGCAGCCCTTTCAACTGGCCGGGGACGTGGCGCGCGGGGGGCTGATTGAAAAAGCGTTCGGCGTGTCTTTGCGCGAGCTGATCGAAGATTTCGGCGGGGGGACGTACTCAGGCAAATCCGTTAAAGCCATTCAGGCCGGCGGCCCGCTCGGCGGCTATGTGGCTCCCCATGATTTTGATGTCGCCATGGGCTATGAGAGCCTCGCCGAGGCCGGCAGCATGATTGGTCACGGCGGCATTGTTGTGTATAATGAAACCACGGACATGGCAAAAATGGCGCGCTATGCCATGGAATTTTGCGAGCTGGAGTCGTGCGGGAAATGCACGCCCTGCCGTATCGGATCGGTTCGCGGCAAAGAAACGCTCGATAAGATTATTGCCGGTGACAATGTGGCCGCGAATATCGACGTGCTCGAAGATTTGTGTGACCTGATGGAAGAAGCGTCCCTTTGCGCCATGGGCGGGCTGACCCCCATGCCGGTGCGCACAGCCATGAAAAACTTCCCGGATGAATTTGCCGGGCCAAATGCCAAACAGGCAGCGGAGTAAGACTATGGGTATTTTAATCGAAAAAGATTTCGGCACGCCGGAAGTCAAATCGTCAAAACTCATTTCCCTGACCATTGACGGGCAGACCATATCCGTGCCCGAAGGCACGTCCGTCATGCGCGCGGCCGCCGAAGCCGGGATCGACATCCCGAAACTTTGCGCCTCTGATAATTTGGATGCGTTCGGCTCTTGCCGGCTTTGCGTTTGCAAAATTGACGGTAAGCGCGGCACGCCCGCCTCCTGCACGACGCCGTCAGAGGACGGCATGATTGTCACGACCCATGATGATCAGATTGCCAAAATTCGCAAAGGCGTGATGCAGCTTTACCTCTCCGACCATCCGGCCGACGCCTTTTCCGATCCGGGCGGGGAGCATAATCAGCTTTATAAAATGGTGCAGGCCGTGGGCGTGGATACCGTGCCTTACGGCCTTGAGGGCGCAAATCATTTCAACGCGGAAATCGACAGTTCAAATCCGTATTTCGTGTTTGATGAAAGCAAATGTATCGTCTGCTCAAAATGCGTGCGCGCTTGTGATGAAGTGCAGGGCACGTTGGCGCTGACCGTTGAGGGTCGCGGCTTTAAATCCAAAATCGCCGCCTCTATGGATGAAGGCTTTATGGAGAGCGAGTGCGTGTCTTGCGGCGCCTGCGTTCAGGCTTGCCCGACTGACAGCTTGCAGGAAAAAAGCGTTATCGAAGACGGCATGCCGGATCGCACCGTTCTGACAACTTGCGCCTATTGCGGCGTCGGCTGCAGCTTTAAGGCCGAGCTGAAAGGCGACAAGCTAATCCGCATGGTCCCGCAAAAAGACGGCAAAGCCAATCACGGTCATTCTTGCGTCAAAGGCCGGTTTGCTTTCGGTTATGCTACCCATCAAGACCGCATTACAGAGCCGATGATCCGTGAAAACATCACCGATCCGTGGCGCGTTGTGTCATGGGAAGAGGCTTATTCTTACGCCGCGAAAAAGCTGAAAAAAGCTCAGGCCGATTACGGCGTTAAGGCTATTGGCGGCATTACCTCGTCGCGCTGCACGAACGAAGAAGTGTGGTTGGTGCAACGGCTGATCCGTCAGGGGTTTGGCAACAATAATGTCGATACCTGCGCGCGGGTGTGTCATTCGCCGACCGGCTATGGCTTAAAACAAACTTTCGGCGAAAGCGCCGGCACGCAGAATTTTGACAGCGTTATGGACGCCGATTGCATCATCGTTATCGGCTCTAATCCGACAGACGCGCATCCGGTTTTCGGCAGCCAAATGAAGCGCCGCCTGCGCGGTCTGGACGGAAAAGGCAAAGCCAAGTTAATCGTCGCTGACCCGCGCGCCATTGATTTGGTGCGCACGCCGCATATCGAAGCGGATTATCATTTGCAGCTTAAACCCGGCACAAATGTCGCGCTGATAAACGGTCTGGCCCATATCGCTTTGACTGAAGGCTTGCTGGACGAAGATTTTATCAAAGAGCGCTGCGAAGGCGTCAGCTTTGAAGCCTGGAAAGCGCAAATTGCAGACCCGGCCAATTCACCGGAGCGCGTGTCAGACATTACGGGCGTGCCGAAAGATGATTTGATTGCGGCGGCGCGCCTCTATGCAACCTCGCCCAATTCCGCCATATATTACGGCCTTGGCGTCACAGAGCACAGCCAAGGCTCTATGATGGTCATGGGCATGGCCAATCTGGCGATGGCGACCGGCAATATCGGCCGCCCCGGTGTGGGCGTAAACCCGATGCGCGGTCAAAACAATGTTCAAGGGTCCTGCGATATGGGCAGTTTCCCGCACGAACTGTCTGGCTATCGTCCGGTCGGTGATGACGCGGCGCGCGGCCTGTTTGAGACCAAATGGGGCACGCAGCTGGACAGTAAACCGGGCTACCGCATCCCGAACATGTTTGATGAAGCCTGCGCCGGGAATTATAAAGGCATGTATATTCAAGGCGAAGACGTGGCGCAGTCCGATCCGAATATCAAACATGTTGAGGCGGCGCTGAAATCTCTCGACATTCTGATTGTCCAAGATTTGTTCTTAAATGAAACCGCGCGCTTTGCGCATGTCTTCTTGCCCGGCACATCGTTTTTGGAAAAAGACGGCACCTTCATCAATGCCGAGCGCCGCATTAACCGCGTGCGCCCGGTCATGGAAAGCGCGACCGGCAAACAGGAATGGGAAGTCACTCAAGATTTAGGCCGCGCTCTGGGCATTGAAATGGGCTTTACAAGCTCATCACAGATTATGGACGAAATTGCCGATCTGACGCCAAGCTTTGCCAATGTCAGCTTTGACGTGCTGGACGCGGCGGGCTCGCTGCAATGGCCGGTTAATGATGACAATCCGGACGGCGCAGAGATTATGCATGTCGGCGAGTTTGTGCGCGGCAAAGGCAAGTTTGTACCGACGGAATACATTCCGACGCCGGAAAAAACCAATCGCCGCTTCCCGCTGATTCTGACCACGGGCCGGATTTTATCGCAATATAATGTGGGTGCGCAGACCCGCCGCACAGAGAATAATCTGTGGTGGGAAGAAGACGTTTTGGAAATCCACCCGAGCGACGCGCAAGCGCAAGGCGTGGCGGACGGTCAATGGGTATCGCTGAAATCGCGCAAAGGCGAGATTACGCTTCGCGCCGTGCATTCTTCGCGCATGGCGCCGGGCGTGGTCTACACCACCTTTCATCATCCCGATACGGGCGCGAATGTCATCACGACAGAGAACACAGACCCGCAAACCTCTTGTCCGGAGTACAAAGTGACTGCGGTTTCCGTCTCGCCCGCCAACCATAAATCCGATTGGCAGATGGATTATGAGCGCGAGCTTGACGCCTATCGCCAAATCGAGCCGGCTGAATAATTATGTTCGACGTTACGCGGCGAGGGGAGACGCGCGCCGTCGCCTCGCCCGTATCATTAGCCGGGGGCGAAAGCTGGCAAATCGCCGAAGAAGTCCCGATTGCCCTATCCTATAACCGGCGCAACTACGCCGTCATTATGGGCACGCCGCAGGATTTGGTTGATTTCGGGACCGGTTTTTCTCTGACCGAAGAGGTCGTGAAATCCGTCAGCGATATCAAATCCCTCGACATAATTTTATCAGAGCAGGGCGCAGATCTTCGCTTTAAAATCAGCGAGGACGCGCTGGAGCGTTTGGACCTTACCGCCCGCCGCCGCAATATGGTCGGCAGCGCGTCCTGCGGACTTTGCGGTTTGGAAAACGCCGACACGCTGTTTAAGGTTTTGCCCAAAGTCGCCCCGCAAGAGATTGACTCGGCGGTTTACGCCAAAGCCCTCGCCGGGCTCGCGGCGCATCAACCGCTGAACGCGCAAACCCGCACCGTCCACGCTGCGGCTTGGAGTGACCCGTCCGGTCATATCGTCATGACCCGTGAAGATGTGGGCCGGCATACGGCGCTGGACAAACTGCTCGGCGCCATGGCGCTCGCCGATAGGCCGGCATCCGAAGGCTTTGTCGTCATGTCCTCGCGCTGCTCTTATGAGATCATTGAAAAAGCGGCCAAACGCGGAATCAGCAGCCTCGTCAGCATATCCGCGCCGACCGGGTTTGCTTTGCGAAAGGCGGCTGAGGCCGGCATGGCCGTTTACGCCCGCGCCGGGGAGAGTGTGGTCCGGCTGTCTTGATTGTTATCTGCTCAAGGATAAAAATTCGACAAACACGCCTAATGTAAGCCTTATTGCCGTGCGGCAGACGCGCAGACTGCGGCAGACGGGCTTAATCACGGTCAATGCGTGACGGGTGTGGCATTAAGAGATTGCCACTCACCCCTGACCGAAAGGCACTGTCATGTTCATTACTTATGTCATTATCGCAAATCTCATCTTTAACCGATAGGCGCGCATTTCTGACTTGCGGGCGCGGATAAGACGCCATAAAGACCGATTTTAGGCCCGGATTTCCCCGGGCCGTTGCAGCGCCGGTTTGCTATGAAATCTGTCCTCCAATCTGTCGGCGCTTTGCTGATATCAGCGGCAATTTTGTTGGCCGGCGGTGGGCTGCTATCGACCCTTGTGGCCGTTCGCGCGCAGATTGAAGGCTTTCCGGTTGAGGCCATCGGGTTTTTGACCTCGGCCTATTTTGCCGGCTTTATCGGCGGATGTGTTTTAACCCCGAAACTGGTGAAGCGGGTCGGGCATGTTCGCGTTTTCGCGGCGCTCTCGGCTCTGACGGCGGCCTGCGTTTTATCTCATGTAATCTTTGTCAATATCCCGGTTTGGGTTGTGCTGCGCTTGCTGACCGGCATCAGCTTCGCCGGTCTGTATATGCTGATTGAGAGCTGGATTAATGAGCAGGCCCCAAACGCGCAGCGCGGGCAAATCTTATCGATTTATCGTATGATTGATTTGACGGCCGTGACGGCCGGGCAATTCATGCTTAATCTTGCCCCGCCGTCTGAATTTGTGCTGTTCTCGCTGGTGGCTATTTGTATCTGTTTGGCGATTTTCCCGATTTCTTTGTCTGCGTCCAAGGCCCCGACCCAAGTCACGCAGACGAGCCTGAATATCAGAAAACTGGTCAAGACATCGCCGCTCGCGGCTGCCGGGTGTTTGGCTGTGGGCATGGCCAATGGCGCGTTTTGGGGTGTTGCGCCGGTCTTTGTGCAGCAGCTCGGCTATCCCATTGTTATGGTCTCAACCTTTATGAGTGCGACCATCGCGACGGGCGCGCTGTTGCAATGGCCGGTCGGCTTTTTATCAGACAAGCTGGGCCGCCGCGAAATGATGGTGGTCGTGGCGTTCGGCGGTATCGGAGCGGGGCTGTTTTTATGGCAATTTGCCCCGCAATCTCAAACCATGCTGCTCATCGGCGCGGCGCTGTATGGCATATTCGCGATGCAGCTCTATGGCCTGTGCGCGGCGCATGCCAACGATTTTGCGGGGCCCAATGATTTTGTCGCGATCAGCGGCGCGCTGCTTTTAATCTACGGTATCGGATCGGTCATCGGGCCGTCTCTGGCGCCAATATTCATGGCGCAGTTTGGGCCGTCAACAATGTTTGCCTTTACGGCCGGCGTGCACAGCCTACTGGTCATTTATGCGCTGTATCGCATCACCCGGCGCAAAGCGCCGCAAGAGCACAGTGAGTATGTTTCAATGGCCCGTCCGCGCGCCATGAACCTTATTATGCGCATGGATCCGCGCATTCGTAAGCGGCAAGGGAAAACGTCGAAAAAAGCAGGTTATAACTAGCCTGCGCTTTCGCCCGGCGCAGGCGGCGGGCCGCCGCGTCCGCGCGATCCGCGCTTATTGACCCGGCGTTTAGCGCGGCGCTGCTCTAAAATTTCGCGCAAAGGCGGCAGGCGTGCCGGTAATTCTTTGAGCACCTCGGCGCGCTCTTCTTTGGAAATTAAGGTCCACGAGGCAATTTCCTGCGCGCTGCGCCCACATCCAAAACACAATCCGCTTTCACGCTCCATAGAGCAAATCAGCACGCAAGGACTGTCATCCGGCTCTATGCTCAGCTCTTCATCGGTCGGGTCGGCCATAGGTCTCTCTTGTTTTGGTTTCGCTATGCATATGAGATTACAGCGTGTGCTTGCAAGCGTCGGTCTGACTATTTGGTTTAATTATTATGTCTATAAGGCAAACTGCGCAAAATTTTCTATAATTTACAGACCGCGAAGCATAAGAATAAGTAATGGATATGGCCGATTCCGGCCCTGTACTATTACTGAACTAATGGGAGCGGCGACGCCGTATTTTACATGACTCAAGACAATCTTCCGGCTCCGGGCGCTGCTGATATCGACATTGCCCGCGCGGCGAAAATGAAGCCGCTCCTGCCGCTGGCGCAAAGCAGTTTCGGTATTCCGCCCGAAGCGCTCGTGCCGTACGGCCATTTTAAAGCCAAAGTGTCTTTAGACTATATTGCCTCGCTCAAAGACAAGCCGAACGGCAAGCTGGTCTTGGTCACGGCGGTTACGCCGACCCCGGCAGGTGAGGGGAAAACCACGACTTCCGTGGGCCTGAACGACGGACTGAACCTGATTGGCGTTCAATCTATGGTCTGCCTGCGCGAGCCGTCTCTGGGTCCGTGTTTCGGTATGAAAGGCGGCGCGGCGGGCGGCGGACGCGCGCAAGTGCTGCCTATGGAAGATATCAATCTGCATTTTAACGGCGATTTCCACGCCATCACGTCTGCGCACAGCCTAATCTCGGCCATGCTGGATAATTCAATTCAGTGGGGCAATCCGCTTGACATTGACCCGCGCCGTATTACGTGGCGCCGGGTTGTCGATATGAATGACCGCGTCCTGCGCGATATCGTCATCGGCATGGGCGGCCCGACACAAGGCGTGGTGCGCCAGGACGGGTTTGATATTACGGTGGCGTCCGAGATTATGGCCATCTTCTGCCTCGCGACGGATCTTAAAGACCTGCAAAAGCGGATCGGCGATATCATCGTGGCCAAGACACACAAGCGCAAGCCGGTCACGGTTCGCGACATTGGCGCAGACGGCGCTGTGACGGTCCTGCTCAAAGACGCGTTTCAGCCCAACCTTGTGCAATCTATCGAGCATAATATGGCGTTTATTCATGGCGGCCCCTTTGCCAATATCGCCCATGGCTGCAACTCTGTGGTCGCGACGCAAACGGCGCTGAAGCTCTCTGATGTTGTGGTTACGGAAGCGGGTTTTGGCGCGGATTTAGGCGCGGAGAAATTCCTTGATATCAAATGCCGCCAATCCGGCTTGCGTCCTGACGCGGTTGTATTGGTCTGCACGGTACGCGCTATGAAAATGCAGGGCGGCGTATCGAAATCCGATCTTGGCCCGGCCAATGTTGAAGCGGTGAAGGCAGGCTGCGTAAATGTTGAGCGCCATATCCAGAACCTGAAAAAATTCGGCGTCAATCCGATTGTCTCCGTCAATCACTTTGTCCACGACACGGACGAAGAAATCGCGGCCATCAAAGCGATCTGCGATGCTGAAAACGTGCAAATGGTGGTGGCCCGCCATTGGGCGCAAGGCGGGGAAGGGGCCAAAGATTTGGCCAAGGCCGTCAAAGCCGAGCTTGAAAAACCGGCGCCGACGGTCACACTTATGTATGATGACGGCGACTCGCTGAAAGAGAAGGTGCGCAAGGTCGCGACAAAGATTTACCGCGCTCAAGATATTGCAATATCCGCCGATGCCGCCAAATCGTTCCGTGAGATTGAGAAAATGGGCTTTGGCCATTTGCCGATTTGCATTGCCAAGACCCAAAGCAGCTTTTCGACCGACGCAAGCAAGCTCGGCGCAACGTCCGGCCATACGGTTGAAGTGCGAGAAGCGACGCTGAATGCCGGCGCCGGTTTTGTTGTTGCGGTCTGCGGATCTATCATGCGGATGCCGGGATTGCCCAAGCATCCGGCGGCGCTGGATATCGGTTTGGATGAAAACGGCGAAATCGTTGGACTTGCATGATATAAAGATATAAGAAATCTTTTATATGTTACATTTCAGGAGCGCTAAATGAGCGATCAAGACGAAGATATCATCCTTAAGGACTTAGACGACAACGAACTTGTCGCCCAAATGCAGGATGATTTGTATGACGGCATGATTCCCGAAGTCACCGAAGGCACGCAAATCCTGCTGGATCGGGGTTGGGATGCCAATATGGTGCTCAATGATGCGCTTGTTGAAGGGATGCGAATTGTCGGCGAAGATTTCCGCGACGGTATCTTATTTGTGCCGGAAGTGCTGCAGAGCGCGAACGCCATGAAGGGCGGTATGGGCTTGCTGCGGCCGATTCTGGCCAACAGCTCGGTGAATTCCTCTGTCGGAACATTTGTTATCGGCACGGTAAAGGGCGACATTCATGACATTGGCAAAAACCTTGTCGGCATGATGCTGGAAGGCGCCGGCTTTGAAGTGGTCGATTTGGGCATTAACACCGATGTTGATCAGTTCCTGCACGCCATTGATGAGCATGATCCGGCGATCCTCGGCATGTCCGCGCTGTTGACTACGACCATGCCCTATATGGGCGTTGTGATTGAGGAACTCGACAAGCGTGATATGCTCAAAGACCTGCCGGTCATGGTCGGCGGCGCGCCGCTGAACCAAGAATTTGCCGACGCGATCAACGCGCACACTTACGGACGAGACGCCGCGATGAGTTCAGAGCTGGCGAAAGCTATCGTCGGAAAGAACCGCTAAAGCCGTGTCCGGCCGCGCTAACATATCAGCGCAGGGCAATCGGCTGTTAGTGCTGGCTTGCGGCGCGATTGCCAAGGAGCTTGTGCAGCTCAAATCGATGCTTGGCGTCGAATTTGACCTGCAATGTCTGCCGGCCGGCTATCATAATACGCCGCAAAACATCGTGCCCGATATGAAGGCCATATTGGACGCGCGCGGCGATGAGTATGACCGCATCTTGATAGGCTATGGCGATTGCGGGACCGGCGGTGGTTTGGACCGATTACTGGAGACTTATCCGAAAGCCACCCGCCTGCCGGGCGCCCATTGCTATGCATTTTTTGCCGGCCTGCCTGAATTTGACGCCATGATGCAGGAAGAGCTCGGCAGCTTTTTCCTGACTGATTATCTGGCGCTGCATTTTGAAACCCTGATCTGGAAGGGCATGGGGCTGGACCGCTATCCGGACCTGCTCGGCATGTATTTCGCCAATTATAAGCGGGTTGTCTATCTGGCGCAGACTGATGATGCCGCGATTACGGCCAAAGCCAAAGCCGCAGCAGATAAACTCGGCCTTGACTTTGAGCGGCGCGATACAGGCTATGGCCTGCTGTATGATGATTTGAAAACCTTTATAGAGTCCGCGAAGGGAGAGCCTGCCCATGTATAAAGTTCGGTTATGGTCGGTGCGCCGCGCCCGCTTTATGGAGGCGCTTTATAACGCGTCTAATCCTGTCATTTTGGCGACCCTGCGCGGCATTACCAAAGTGTTTGGAACCAAGCTGGACCGCCCGATTACAGCGGCCGAGCGCGGGCTGAAAGGCTTTCTTTTTGATTGCCAAATGTGCGGATCATGCCAGCTGTCCAAAACGGGGATGAGCTGCCCGATGAATTGTCCCAAAACCCTGCGTAACGGGCCGTGCGGGGGCGTGCGTCCGGACGGCAATTGCGAAGTCAAGCCGGATATGAAGTGCGTCTGGGTTCTGGCGTGGGACGGGTCAGAGCGTATGAAAAACGGCGACGTGATTAAAGATGTCGAATTTTCGGGCGATCACCGCGACAAAGGTAAATCAACGTGGCTGAAACTGGCGCGCGAAAAGCGGCCGGAAGTCAGCGTTAAACCGATGCAGAATACCAATGTCTGAGGCGGACGTAACAGATGTGCAGGACGTTAAGCGCGTCGGCACCAATCCCGGCGATCCGCTTCCGCAGCTGCCGGGCCACGTGTCGCACGGCCGGTTTGAGCAAGTCCTTCGCGCCGGTTTTTTCGCTGTCACCACCGAAATCGCGCCGCCGGACAGCGCCGACCCGGACGAAGTTTTAACCCGCGCCTCGCTGTTTGACGGCTATGTCGATGCCATCAACGCGACGGACGGGTCCGGCGCGCATTGCCATATGAGCAGTCTGGCCGTTTGCGCTATCCTGACCCGCGTGGGCTATTCGCCGATTTTGCAAATGTCCTGCCGCGATCGCAATCGCATTGCCATTCAGGGTGACGCATTGGGCGCTGCGGCGCTTGGCGTGTGTAACGCGCTGTGCCTGTCCGGGGACGGGGTGCAGGCGGGCGATCATCCGGAAGCCAAGCCGGTATTTGATCTCGACTCTGTTTCGCTGACCCGCACATTGAAAATCCTGCGCGAGGAATCGCGGTTCCTCTCCGGACGCAAGCTGGACTATGCGCCAAAGCTTTTTATCGGCAGCACGATCAACCCGTTTGTGCCGCCTGTTGATCGGCGCATTGATCAGCTGGCCAAGAAAATTGACGCCGGCGCGGAGTATATCCAATCGCAATATTGCTTTGATATGGACGTGCTGCGCGATTTCATGGCACGGGCCGTTGATATGGGCTTGCCGGAGAAAGCATTTATTCTGCCGGGCGTCGGCGTCTTGCCGTCTGCGCGCACAGCCAAATGGATGCGCGAAAATGTGCCGGGCGTGCATATCCCGGACCCTATCATCAAACGCCTTGAAGGGGCCGACAAACCCCTTAAAGAAGGGCGTAATATCTGCATTGAACTGATGCAGCAAATTAAAGAATTACCGGGCACTTCCGGCGTGCACGTCATGGCCTATCGACAGGAGAAATGGGTCGGGGATGTGGTCAAGCGCTCCGGCGTATTGGACGGCCGTACGCCTTGGTCTCCGGACACAGCAGATACAACAATCGGAACAGTTAACTAGGACATATTTAATATGGCACGCACTATCTTGGCTTCGGCCACCAAAGAACACGTCATCGGTTTTGATGATGCTTTCACCATGATCGGAGAGCGCATCAACCCGACCGGCCGCAAGCTCTTTTCCAAAGAGCTCAAAGAGCATAATTATTGGCGCGTCGAAAAAGAAGCGATCGCGCAGGTTGAAGCCGGCGCGCAAGTGCTCGACGTTAATGTCGGTGTGCCGCTGGCCGATGAGCCAAAAATTATGTCCGAAGTCATCCCGTTAATCCAAAGCTTGGTTGATGTGCCGCTGTGTATCGACAGCTCGATTATGGACGCGCTCGAAGAAGGCCTGAAAGTCTATAAAGGTCGCCCTTTGCTCAACTCGACCACAGCTGAAGAAGAGGTGATGGAGCGTATCCTGCCCCTGGTCGCGAAATATGACTGCGCCGTTGTGGCGATTTCCAATGACGATACCGGGATTTCCGAAGACCCGGACGTGCGCTTTGAAGTGGCCAAACGTATCGTCAACCGCGCATCAGACTATGGCATTAAGCCGGAAGACGTGGTTGTTGACCCGCTTGTTATGCCGATTGGCGCGGTGAATAATGCCGGTAAAGATGTCTTTAGAATGCTTCACCGCCTGAGAAACGAGCTGGGCGTGAATACGACCTGCGGCGCGTCCAACGTCGCCTTTGGCTTGCCCAACCGTCATACGATTAACAATGCATTTTTACCCATGCTGTCCTGCTCCGGCATGACTTCGGCGATTGTAAACGTGCTGGATGACGGCCTTGTGCCGGCCGTGCGCGCGGCGGACATCCTCAACGGCAATGACGCGGATTGCAGTAATTGGATTCAGAATTACCGGCCCAAGCCCGCTGCGGGTGAAGGCGGCCGCGGCGGCCGGGCCGGGCGGCGCGGCGGAGGTCGCCGCCGTGGCTGATACTGTCCATACCGGAAAATGCTTATGCGGCGGGGTGACGTACTCCGCCGTCAATCTGACAGACATTTGGTATTGCCATTGCAAACAGTGTCAGCATTTGACGGGATATTATATTGCGGCTGCCGGGGCGAAGCGCGAAGACATTACGATTGAAGGTGATGTGAACTGGCTTCCTGTTTCAGACAGGACAAAATCCGGCCATTGCGCCGCGTGCGGCAGCTATCTTTTCTGGAACGCTGCCGATTTTGATACAATCAGCATTCTGGCGGGCAGCCTGAACGGGTCTGACGGCCTCGCGGTAAAAGGCCACATTTTTGTCTCGCAAAAAGGCGATTATTACGACATTACAGACGGCCTGCCGCAATATGACACTTACCCGCCCGACGGCACGCGCCCGACAGAGGAATTTGACCTTTAAATCATGGCTACGCACACACTGATTTTTACGCCGAGCGGTATTCAAACGACCGCCGAGCACGGCGAAACTGTCTATGAGGCGGGGCTGCGCTCCGGCGTGGATATTCAAAGCATTTGCGGCGGCAAAGGGCTGTGCAAACGCTGTCAAATCGAAGTAGAGCCCGGCAGCTATCCCAAGTTTAAAGTCGATGTCACGGAAAACGCGCTGGGCAAGCTGACCCCGACGGAGAAAAAAGCCATTCACGACGGCGAAATGGAAACCGGCCGCCGCCTGTCTTGCCGTGCCAAAGTCATGAGGGATTTAGTCGTCGAAATCCCTGACAGCTCCCGCGAGACGGAAACAGCGATTAAAAAGCAAAGCACGGTTTTTGAGACGGATATCAATCCGTCGGTCAAACTGCATATGGTCAAGCTGGATGTCCCGACCTTGGAAGACAATCCCAGTGACGGCGAAGCGCTGTCTGAAGCGTTGGCCGAGAGTGGCGTCACCGCGCGGCCAAGCCACCGCGTGCTGATAAAAATCCAAAATTTGCTCAAAGAAAACGATCGCACCGTGATTTGCGTTGTGCGCGACGGGTGCGAGATTATCGACGTCTGGCCGCCGGTCGGCGCGGACGCTTACGGCGCGGCAATTGATGTCGGATCGACTTCTGTGGCGCTTTATGTATTTAACCTGTCCACCGGGGCTTTGGTGTTTGAAAAAGCGGCGATGAATCCGCAAATCCGCTACGGCGAAGATTTGATGAGCCGCGTGTCCTATATCATGATGAACAAAGGCGGCGAGGCCCGCCTGACTGCGGAAATCCGAAAGCAAATTAACAGCCTGCTGACCGGCGCGATTGAGAGCTTAGAGCTGAACGCCGATCAATTTCTCGAAGTGGTCATGGTCGGCAATCCGATTATGCACCACCTGTTTAACGGTATTAACCCGGTCGAGCTTGGCGTTGCGCCGTTCACGCTGGCCGTCAAGCACTGGCTGGATCTGCCGGCGCGCGATTTGGATTTAGACTTGCCTGATGCCGCGCGCGTGTCGTGGTTTCCGCTCATCGGCGGTCATGTCGGCGCGGATACGGCGGCGGCTTATCTGACGCAAATGAACGCGATGAAAACCGGCTCGACGCTTCTGGTGGACATCGGCACAAACGCGGAAATCGTTTTGTCCCATAACGGCAAAATTGCTGCGGCGTCCTCCCCGACCGGCCCGGCGCTGGAAGGCGCAGAAATCAGCTCCGGCGTGAGGGCGTCTTTGGGCGCGATAGAGCGCGTGCGCATCGACCCCGTCACCAAAGACGGGCGCGTCAAGATTATCGGACATGATGATTGGATTTCTGACACGGACGGCAAAGTAGGCGATCACAAAATTACCGGCATTTGCGGCTCCGGAATTTTTGAAGTTATGGTTGAATTGGCCAATGCCGGGCTTATCGATCAAAGCGGACTTTTTAAGCCCGAGCTGGCTCCGCACCGGTTTTCACAAGAGGGCAATGTTTGGAAATATTTGCTGCTCGATAAGCCGCAAAATCCGATTTACGTCAAGCAAACCGACATCCGCTCTGTGCAGCTTGCCAAAGCCGCGCTTTATGCCGGCGCGCAATTACTGGCCGAATCTATTGGCTGCGAAAGCTTTGATGAAGTCTTGCTGGCCGGCGCGTTCGGGACGCATTTGGATCCGAAATATGTATCCGAGATCGGCATTGTGCCCATGGCACCGGCCGGCATTATCCGCTCTATCGGTAATGCCGCCGGCATGGGCGCGGCCATGGCTTTGCTGAACGTGCAGGAAAAACGTAATATCATCGAAGCGGTGAAAACGATTGAGAAAATGGAAACCGCTACTGAGCCGAAATTCCAAGACTATTTTGTCGACGCCATGAAATTCCCGACCGCGGAAAAAGCGCCCGCCAATGCCGGTCGCCGCCGTCGCCGCAGCCGTTCCGAATAAGGGCGCTGCATAACTATTTATTATGTTCCCTATCACTGCGGGCGGGCGCATTCACAAGTCAGATATCATTGATTCATAAAGGGCTCATTATGACACGACGGGCAAGAGGCGGCCGCGCCGCAAGAGCGGCCGCAAATGCAGCGGCAAAGCCGAAACGCGAGCCGTATATCAAGCGCAATATTCCGGAATATTCTATTCTGGGCGACGCTGATTTGGCCATTTTGGAACATAATGCCGATACGCTCTTGGAAGAGGTCGGTATCAATATCGAAGACGATCCTGAGTCAATCGAATATTTCGTCAAAGCCGGCGCAACGGCAGACGGTTCGCGCGTTCGGTTTCCGCGCGGCATGTGCCGTGAAATTGTGAAAAAATCCGCTCCGGCTGAATTTACGCAATATGCCCGCAACCCCGAAAACAATGTCCAAATCGGCGGTAAAAACACGGTATTGGTCCCGGCCTACGGGCCGCCTTTTGTTTATTCAAAAGAGGGCGGTCGTCGTTACGCGAATATCGAAGATTTTCGCAATTTCGTAAAACTTGCCTATATGTCGCCGAGCATTCATCACAGCGGCGGCACAATTTGCGAGCCGGTCGATTTGCCCGTGAACAAGCGGCATTTTGATATGAATTATAGCCATATCAAATATTCCGACAAAGCCATGATGGGCAGCGTTACGGCGCCTGAGCGGGCGCTTGATACGATAGACATGATGAAGATTGTTCACGGCGAGGATTTCGTGAACGAAAACTGCGTTTTGGTGAATCTCATCAATGCTAACTCGCCGATGACCTATGATTCCGTTATGCTTGGCGCGCTCAAGCATTATGCCCGCGCAGGGCAGTGCGCAATGCCGAGCCCGTTTGTCGTCTCCGGAGCGATGTCCCCTGTGACGGCGGCCGGCGTTGCTGCGCAATCGTTAGCCGAAGGTCTGGTGGGCATGGCGCTGACGCAGCTTGTCCGTCCCGGCGCGCCTGTGATTTACGGGAATTTTGTGACGTCCATGTCCATGCAATCCGGCGCCCCGACTTTCGGAACGCCCGAAGCCTCCTCCATTATTAATATGGGCGCAGCTTTGGCGCGGCGGCTCGGCGTTCCGTTCCGCTCTGCGGGCGGGTTTAACGGTTCTAAAATTCCGGATGCGCAGGCCGGATATGAATCGGCGAACTCACTTCAAACCGGACTGATGGCCGGCGTGAACTTTATGCTTCACACGGCCGGTTGGCTCGAAGGCGGGCTGGCCATGGGCTATGAGAAATTTATCATGGACGCAGATCAGGCGGGCATGATGGCGGTCTTTGCCAAGGGCGTGGATATGAGCGAGAACGGCCAAGCCATGAGCGCCATTGCTGAAGTCGGTCCGGGCAAACATTTCCTGGGCTGTGAGCATACGCAGAAAAACTTTAAAACCGCGTTTTATCAATCCAATGTTTCCGACAATAACAGTTTCGAGCAATGGGTCGAAGACGGCTCCCTGTCCGCCGAAGACCGCGCGGAGAAGGCTTATAAAACCATGTTGGCCGAATATACGCTTCCTGAGCTTGACCCGGAAATTGACGCTAAACTGCTCGCCTATATGGAAGAGCGCAAAGCGAGCTTTCCCGACAGCAATATCAGCTAGGGGTTCGGCGTATCTGCCGAAACCTCATATAGGTTAAAGCCTTCATAAACGGCTTTGCGAAACGCATTTTGCGCGTCACTGTTATGCGGGTATATCTGCGTCATAAACACGGCTGTAATGTCGTTTTTCGGATCGACCCAAAACAGCGGGCTGGCCGCGCCGTCCCAAAAAAACTCGCCGACAATGCCGTAAGGCTCTGCTGTGTTTGAGGGCGGGGCAGTCCTGACGGCCATAGTCAATCCGAAACCGACTTGGCCTTTTGACGGCAGAAAATCTTTTTGCGTAATTTGCGGCGGCAAATGATCTTTGCTCATCAAAGCAACCGTTTCCGGTTTTAAAATTTTGACGCCGTTCAAAGTCCCTTCGTTTTGAAGCATTAAGGCAAAGCGCATGTAATCATCAAGGGTCGAAATGAGGCCATGACCGCCATTGGTTTGCGCGGCTTTTGTCTCTCCAAATTTCCAATTTCCGGTTTCCGGCGTTGCCTCTAACGCGCCGCTGTCTGTCTTAGTGTAGACTGTCGCCAGTCGGCCGCGTGCATCCGGCGCGATAAAGTAATGCGTATCCGTCATTTTCAACGGCGTCAGAACGCGCTCATAAACAAGGTCTTCATAAGGCCGTTTTGTTACCACCTCGGCAAGGCGGGCCAGCACGTCCATAGACAGGCCATATTTCCATTGCTCGCCGGGGTGACAATAAAGCGGGACCGCCGCTAGGTCTTCACTCATCTGCGATAACGGTTTCGCGGGATTGAGCACATCTGCGTCCCCTAAGAGTTTCGCCGCCGGCGTGCCTTCCCAGCCATATCCGAAACAGGCCGTATGGCGAAACAAATCTATAACCGTCATGGCGTTTCGCGGTGTTTCTAACTCAGGCTCTCCGGTATCGTCTGATTGCGAGAGAACTTTAACAGTCTCAAATTCAGGCAGATATTTTGAAACCGGATCAGTGAGTTTAAAGAGACCGTCCTCATACAATGACATCAGCGTCACGCCCGTAATCGGTTTGGTCATAGAGTAAATTCGAAATTGCGTGTCGCGTTCTATGGGGTCTTCATTTTTGACATTGGCTTGGCCGAACGCGCCAAAGTAAACTTCCTCTCCGCCCGCATAGATTAGGGCCGATGTTCCGGCGACAGTTTGACTGTCGACCAGCTCCGCCAAAGCGGAATTGACAGGCAGGCTATCAAAACTATCTGCCGGGGATGTAACCGGGCTCGAGTTTTGACAGGCGGATAGCAGGCTTATGCCCGTAATCGTCAAGAGTGTTTTTACGATCTGTCTCATATGGCCGGGCCTCAAATTAGCTTTCAAGACCTAACCGATAACATTATCCGTCACATGTTCCAAACTTTCTAAAAAGCCTGCGGCGCTTGTTCGTGGCGTCAGCAGGAGCCATGCGCCATCAAGCAGCCGCACGCAGATGACGGCCATATGATGGGCGCTTGTTCGGGCGGCGAAATTGTCCGCGCAGTTTCGCAAATTAAGCGGAACAAAGCGTTCTAAGACATCAAAAATCTTATCGCCTGAAATTTGTAATATACCCCATCCGTCGCTTTGCAAAACAGCGTAGCCGGTCGCTCCGATTGCTGCGGCTAATTCCTCATCGGCGCGGTCATTGCCCCCCGGTATCATCGCCAGATATTGCCCGGGCGCGGTCCACATCACCAATCCTTCACCGGCAGGAACAACCGTTCCCGGCGCGGGCAAGGCGCAGCCGAGGGCTGTCTTCATGGCTTTAGCAAATTCTTTTTCATGCCCGCCGGCCACAGACAGGCTGACGAGCTCCACGCCTGTAATTTCCGCAATAGAAAACCCGTCCCAATCGCGGGAATAATTTTCAAAAACTGATAGGGGGGTAAGCTTATCCACGCAGGCGCTCCCCGTCCGGGTCAACAAAATGGGGGCTGACAATTTTAACTTTGACGTGATGATTGCGCACGAAATCGCGGGCATAAACCGTCTCGCCGATGCGCGATTTACCGCCGGCAATAAAGCCCAGCCCGACCCAGTGTTTCAGCTCCGGCGAATAAGCGACGCTGCTCATATGGCCGAGGTCTTCGTTTGGCCCGGCTTTGCCAAGCTCGGCGCTGAAATGCGCGCCGTTATGGAGCGTGTCTTTCGGATTGTCTGCGATAAAGCCGACAAGGGCCACGCCGTCATTAAGGCCCTCGCGCGCGGACAGGACTTTGCCGATACAGTCTTTTTTCCCCGACACAAATCCGCCCAACCCCAAATGCGCCGCTGTGGTGCGCCCGTCCAGTTCATTACCGGCGGCATGGCCTTTTTCAATCCGCATCACGCCGAGCGCTTCTGTGCCATATAGGGCCGCGCCATACTCTTCACCGGCTGACATCAGCGCGCGAATAAGCGCATCGCCATAGCGCGCGGGAACGGAAATCTCGTAAGCCAACTCCCCGGAAAAAGACAGGCGGAAAAGGCGGGCCCGCGTGCCGCCGCAAACCGTGATTTGTCCGCAGGCCATATAGGGAAAGGCTTCGTTGGATATATCGAAATTCGGGTCGACGATTTTTTCTAAAAGCTTTCGCGCGTTCGGCCCTGCGACGGAATATTGCGCCCATTGATCCGTGGTTGAGATTAAATGGACGTCCATTTCAGGGAACAGAACTTGGCGGCAAAATTCCATATGGCGATAAACCGGTCCGGCTTTAGCGGTTGTCGTCGTGGTGATGTAGTGCGTCTTTGACAGGCGTGCACTCGTTCCGTCATCCATAGCGATGCCGTCTTCACGCAACATGAGGCCGTAACGGCAGCGCCCGACTTTCAGCGTGCTGAAGGTATTGACGTAGACTTTATTTAAAAATTTCCCGGCGTCCTTGCCCTGCACATCAATCTTGCCCAGCGTTGACACATCGCAGATCCCGACGGAGCCGCGCGTCGTCAGGACTTCGCGGTCCACGCTATCGCGCCAGCCTTTCTCGCCGGGGCGGGCAATCCATTGGGCGCGTTTCCAATAGCCGGTGTCGACAAAAGTCGCGCCTTGCTCGGCGGAATATTTGTGGCTTGGCGTCAGGCGGGTCGGTTTGAAATGCGTGCCGCGATGCGCGCCGGCAAAAGCGCCGATTGGGACGGGCGTGTAGGGCGGGCGGAATATGGTCGTGCCAGTCTCCGGGATTGTGCGTCCGGAGGCTTGCGCCAAAACGGCCAAGCCGAGCACATTTGAGGTTTTGCCCTGATCCGTCGCCATGCCCAGAGTGGTGTAGCGTTTGACATGCTCAACGCTGCTAAAGCCTTCCTGATGGGCCAGCGCGATGTCTTTTGCTGTGACGTCATTTTGGAAATCGACCCAAGCGCGCCCTTTCGTTTTCACGTGCCAAAACGCGGTGACCTTGACCGGCGCGTCTTCGGATTTGGGCCGCATTGCGGCTTTAATGCCAAGGGTTTTGCAGGCCGCATTGGCGCTGTCGAATACGGCTTGTGTGGAAAATGCGCCGTTTGCAGACCCGATAACCTTCATATCAGCCGGCAAATTACCGGCGTCAGGCAAAAAGCAGGACAGGACGTCATCCCATTTCGGACGGCCGCGCTTGTGACAGGTCAGATGCACGTTCGGGTTCCAGCCGCCGGACATATACAGGCCATCGACAGGTAAGCTCTGTCCTGAATTCAGCGTGACTGACTTCACGCCGCTGCGGCCTTTCGTATTCACAACAGACTCGCCGCCGCGCACATCCAAAACGTGCCGGGCCGAAGTGCGCAGCCCGTCATCATTATTGGTCAGCAGGGCCGCATTATCTCCGAGGGTGACGCCGAATCGATTGGCGTAAGTCCGCGCCGCGCCGGCGAGCATAATTCCGGGACGGTCATTATTTTCAAACGCGATGGGGCGCTCCGTTGCGCCGGCGGCAAGAATGGAGGTCTTGGCATAAATACGCCACAAAATATGGCGCGGCGTTTTCAGGCCAATCGCGTCGCGCCGCGTTTCCAGCGCGCCGTAAATGCCGTGATCATAGACGCCGTAAACCGTGGTGCGTTTCATCACGCGCACATTCGGCATCATCATCAGGCGATGCGCGGTTAGCTTTGCCCAATCCGCGGCCGGCGTGCCGTCAACATCTATATCTTCGGATAAAAGCCGTCCGCCCAAGATAAAATCTTCATCGCATAGAATAACCTGTTTGCCCGCCTCGCCCGCATTTAGGGCCGCCAGCAATCCGGCCGGCCCGCCGCCGATAATCAGGACGTCACAATGTAAAAACCCTTTGTCATAGCTGTCAGGGTCCGGCGTTTTCATAATCGACCCGAGCCCGGCGGCGCGTCGAATAATCGGCTCGTATAATTTTTCCCAAAAGGCGCGGGGCCACATAAAGGTTTTATAATAAAACCCGGCCGCGAAAAACGGGGAGAGCAGGTCGTTGATGGCCAGTAAATCCCGATCCACGCTGCCGACAAAATTTTGACTTCGCGCGTCCAGACCTTCAAACAATTTGATGGTTGTGGCGCGGCGGTTAGGCTCGCACACGCCGGAGGCGTGGATTTCTACCAACGCGTTAGGCTCTTCGCTGCCGGCGGCCATAATGCCGCGCGGGCGGTGATATTTAAAACTGCGCGCGACGACCTTAACGCCGTTTCGAAGCAGGGCAGAGGCGAGCGTATCGCCGTCAAAACCTTGCAGGGCTTTGCCGTTAAATTTAAAATTTATCGGCGCGTCAAAATCCACAAGGCTCATGATTTTTGCCTCGCGATATGGCGGGCAAGCTGCACGTCAATAATTTCATGGGTGAGCGTATTGCGCGTCACGACCAGCCAAGACCGGTCGCCCTGTTCGTGAAACCAAAGCTCGGCATACAGCCCGGCCGGATTATCGCGCAAATATTGATAGCGATAAAAATCATCCGCCGCCGTTTCTGATTTTGGGTCAGGGCGGTGCATTAGCGAGGCGTCGCCCATATGGACAAATTCAGAGGCGTCGCGCGGGCCGAGAAGAGGATGGTTTATAATCATATCAATGCAGATTAGGCTGCGCGCCCTGTCCCTTTTCATCAATCATCAGGCCGCGCTCAAACCGGTCCAGGGTAAATGCAGTGGCGGTGTCGTGCGGCGTATCTGTGGCCAGCAAATGCGCAAAAGCCAGACCGCTGGCCGGCGTGGCTTTAAACCCGCCATAACACCAGCCGCCGTTAAAATAGAGTCCGCTGATATCCGTGCGGTCTATAATGGGGCTGCCGTCCATGGACATGTCCATAATTCCGCCCCACATACGCAGCATGCGCGCTTTGCCGATCATCGGCATAATCGCCATGCCCCCTTCGCAGACGTCCTCGACGACCGGCAGATTGCCGCGCTGCGCGTAGGAATTATAGCCGTCAATATCCCCGCCAAACACAAGCCCGCCTTTGTCCGATTGGCTGACATAAAAATGCCCGGCCCCGAAGGTAATCACGCCGGGCAGGAGCGGTTTTAAGCCTTCGGACACAAAGGCTTGTAAGACGTGACTTTCTATGGGCAAGCGGCGGCCCGCCATAGCCATGACGCGCGAGCTGTTACCCGCAACCGCGACGGCGACTTTGCCGGCTTTTATCGGGCCGCGCGACGTCTGAACGCCCATGACAGTGCCGGCCTGAATATCAAAGCCGGTCGCTTCGCAATTTTCAATAATATCAACGCCGGCGCTGTCGGCAGAACGGGCATAGCCCCATGCCACGGCGTCATGGCGCACTGTGCCGCCGCGCGGCTGCAAAAGTCCGCCGGTAATCGGAAATCGCCCGTTATCAAAGTTTAACAACGGGCTGTGTTCTCTGACGCCCTTGGCATCCAGCAAGACCGCATCGGCGCCGTTCATAATCATCGTATTGGCCCGGCGCACAAAGGCGTCGCGCTGCGGGTCGCTGTGGATTAGGTTTAAAACCCCGCGCTGACTGACCATGGCGTTATAGTTTAAATCCTGTTCCAGCCGTTCCCATAATTGCATAGAGAGCTCGTAAAAGCCTTCATTGCCGTGCAGGCCGTAATTACTGCGCACAATCGTCGTATTGCGCCCGACATTGCCGCCGCCAATCCATCCTTTTTCCAGCACGGCGATATTTTTCTGTTTATATTTTTTCGCCAGATAATGCGCCGTGGCAAGGCCGTGCCCGCCGCCGCCGATTATAACAATGTCATAGGCAGGCTTAGGCTCGGGTTTGCGCCAAACGGGTTTCCAGCCCTTATGGCCGGTCAGCGCTTCTTTGATGACTTTAAAACCCGAATACTTCATGGGCCAACCATAGGGGCAGAGCGGGCAGGGGCAATGCCGCTTTTGGCAGATAAGAACTTGCAATGCCGCGTAATAAGCCGGGCCAATGTTTACCGCGCGGCCTGCATTACGCCTGTGCCTGATGTAATATCGTCATCCCACGCCGGGCGGGAGAAGACTTCGCGCACCATAGGCTCGAAAAATGACAGCGGTTTGGTATCAAAGTTAGGGTCAAAGCTTGCCTGATCCCAGCGCTCGCAAAAGGCGACGGCTTTGTCGAAATGTTCATGGCCGGCATATTTTTGCCGCGCTTCCGGGTCGAGCCCGATTTTATCGGCATAATATTTATATTGAAAAATGCCGTGATGCTTCATCACCCATGTACATTCTTCGCGCACGTAAGGCGCGACAATCGCGGCGGCGAGGCTGTCATGATTAAGGGGCGCGAGGTCATCACCCAAATCGTGCACCAAGGCGCTGACGACCCAATCCATATCGGCTCCGTCATTATATGCGCGCGTGGCCGTTTGCAGGCTATGCTCCAGCCGGTCAATTTTATAGCCGGCAAAGCTGCTGCGTAAATTCTCCAGCGCGGCTAAAATGCGGTCGGGCAGGGCGGCGCAAAACTCGGCTTCGTGCCGGGCGAGAAATTCATAATCGCCACGCGTGCCGTCGGCCATTTGCGTAAAGGAAACCTGTTTCATATCAGACATCGCGCTGCACCCGGGTTATCTGACTGCCGCGCGCGAGCATGCGGTAAAGACTGCTGACCCCGTCATGATCGGTATAGCAGCCTTGTAAATGCCGGCGGCCTTCATGCCCGTCAAAAGCCGTGCGTCCGTGGAGCAAGCGGTAATTATCCATCATCAGAAGCGTGCCTTTTTTAAACGGAAACCGGATTTGGTAAGCGTCACTATTGGCCAGTTCATCCAAGCGCCGCCGTCCTTTATAGAACAAATCCAGCGTATTGACATCCAGCGCCGGAACAAAATCCAGCCGCGATGACAGGCGCATGCGGCGCACAATGCCGGCGTGGTCGCGCTCTATAATCGGGCCGT
The DNA here is from genome assembly GCA_938010385.1 of uncultured Robiginitomaculum sp. GTDB lineage: Bacteria > Pseudomonadota > Alphaproteobacteria > Caulobacterales > Maricaulaceae > Robiginitomaculum. The sequence goes on along the minus strand of CALLVD010000077.1, from coordinate 4,212 downwards.
AATTTTCCAATATGGCCCGCTCGCCTTCATAGCGAAACCGTACTGAAACTTGCTCAAGGACATCGGCTTGCTCGGGCGCCTCGGCGCGCAATTGCTCGGCAATCGCAATCCCGTCAGCCAGTGTTGACAGCCCGCCGGCCACGCCGTTTTCAAGACAATGCAGATATTGCAGGCCGGGAATAGGCTCACGGTACGGGTTGTCCGTATGCGCGCCCAACGCTGCGTCCGTATAGGCAATATCGGAAGCGGCCGGTTTTTTCTCCACATTAAACAGCTGTCCCCAATGGGTGTCGCGGACAAAGCCAAACCGCCGGGCCAGTCTTAAAAGGCTGTCGCGCTCAGTTGGCGTATTTTCCATAATGCAATAACCGTCCTTCAGAAAATCGCGCAGCATAGACTTGAGCACCTTCGGATTGTCGAGTGTTTCCCAATCAATCGGCGCGCGCCGTCCTGTCTCTGCCGTCCAGCTTTTTGGTGCAGGCAGGGTTTCGTGATTGCAGCTTTGCCCGATTTCGCAGGCCAGAGAGTCAGGGCGCAGCTTGCTTTGATGACCGTCGGAAAATGCGAGCGACATATACCCGTCCGGCGTTATCTCTGCCCGCTTTATCTGAAGGTCAGGGTCGAGTTTGGCTGTCTCGTAAAGCCGCTGCCCGCTGCGTGCGTCAAAGCTTTCGTCATCCGTGACCCGTTCTCTCAGCCATAAAGGATGCAGCAATATGGCGGGTTTATCACCGACTGAAAAATGCAGCCCGCCGGTCACCTTATCAGGAGCAATGGTAATACTTTGCATCGGATTGCCTCCAAATCCGCGTCAACACTTTACAAACTCTGCCACAGCGGCCACGCTGCGCAAGAATAAAAAAACATAATACTGCCACACAAAGACCCATCATTATGAGCGATAAAAATCCGCAAGTGCATCCGTCTCAACGATCCAACATGCTCAATAAATTCGGGCTGGAAATGCACAATCCGGTCTTTCCGGTCAGCGCGATTTTGATCTTTCTGTTTGCGGCTTTAACCCTTGCTTTTCCGGAAAAGTCCAACGCGCTTTTGAACGGCGCAAAGGGATGGACCCTGCAAAAATTTGATTGGCTTTATTCCGCAACGCCGCTTGTTATTATGGCGGTCTGTATCGCTGTTGCGGTGCTGCCGACCGGGAAAATCCGTCTGGGCGGGAAAGACGCCGTGGCCCGGCACAGTAACGGTTCTTGGGTGGCTATGCTGTTTGCGGCCGGGGTCGGCATCGGCTTTATGTTTTACGGCAGCGCAGAACCGCTGGGCTATTACACCGATTGGTTTGGCGTGCCGTTTAATGAAACCGCGCAAAGCGAAGAAGCACGGCGCTTGGCCTTTACAACGTCACTGTTTCACTGGGGCATTTCGGCGTGGTCAATCTATGCATTGGTCGGCGTATCACTGGCATTTTTTGCCTATAATCGCGGCCTGCCGCTGACGATACGCTCGGCGTTTTACCCCATTCTGGGCGACCGCATTTGGGGCTGGCCCGGGCATATCATTGATTTATTCGCCGTCGTGTCGACCATATTCGGTTTGGCTTGCACCATCGGCATAGGCGCAACGCAAGCCACGGGCGGCCTGTCTTATATGTTCGGGTTCACGCCCGGCGTCGGCACGCAGATTGCGCTTATTTTCGTCATTACCTTGGTCGCGATTGGCTCTGTCTATCGGGGCATGGACGGGGGCGTGAAGCTGCTGTCCAATATCAATATGGTCGGCGCGGTTTTACTGCTGCTCTTTGTGATTATTGCCGGGCCGACGGTTGCAATTTTCAAATCAATGGGAGCGACGGCTGCGGCCTTCCCCATTGATTTTGCGCGCCTGTCCAATTGGATCGGACGGCCGGATATGAAATTCATGTATGACTGGACCCTGTTTTACTGGGCGTGGTGGATAGCGTGGTCGCCTTTTGTCGGCATGTTTATCGCCCGCATTTCCAAAGGCCGTACCTTGCGCGAGTTCATGGTCGGCGTTCTGATCGCGCCGCTGGGTATCGGGCTGGTCTGGTTCACGGCGTTTGGCGAGACAGCCATATCGCAGTTTGAAAATAAGACCGGTGATTTGGCCGGCGGCATGGGTGATGCCTCACTTGTCCTGTTTCAAATGCTGGGCAGCCTGCCGATGCCGATGATTACGTCGCTGCTCGCAATTGCGCTGCTGATTATCTTCATTGTCACATCAGCCGACAGCGGCGCGCTCGTTGTGGACAGCCTGACCTCGGGCGGACAGACGACGTCGCCCGTGCGCCAGCGCGTGTTCTGGACAGCAATGATCGGGCTGACGGCGATTGCGCTTTTATATGGCGGGGGCGACGAAGCGCTCAAGGCGCTGCAAGCGGGCACGATTGCGGCGGCTCTGCCGTTCACGTTTGTTGTGCTGCTTTATGCTGTGGCCCTCATTATCGGGCTGCGCCGAGAGCTGCGTGATATGAAAGCGAGCGCGGCTAAGACATAACGGACGGAGCAGCGCGCTGCGTGATCGCTTTTAGATCCGTCAGCTCATCCGCAATGGCGGCGATTTGTTTCAGCGTCTCTTGCAAATCGGCGTCGTGGTCTTCGCCGGGCGGCGCGTATTTTTCCAAATACAGGCGCAGGGTTGCTCCGACCGTGCCGGTGCCGGACAGGCGCATAACAAACCGGCTGCCGCTTTCAAATTCCACGCGCAGGCCTTGGTTCCTAGATACAGAGCCGTCAACAGAGTCGGTATAGGCGAAGCTGTCAGCCATCGACACAGTTTCACCGTGTAATGACTGCCCCGGTAAATCGGCGAGCTTGCCTTCTAAGGCGCTCATAACGGCCTGCGCTTTGGCGGTGTCCAAAGCCTCATAGTCATGGCGCGAATAGTAGTGCCGGCCATAGGTGGCCCAGTGGTCGCGGACAATGTCTTTGACCGACATACCGCGCGCAGCCACGATATTCAGCCACGCCAAAATCGCCCAAAGCCCGTCCTTCTCGCGCGCATGGTCAGAGCTCGCGCCGGCGCTTTCTTCCCCGCAAAGGGTGATGCGGCCGGCGTCGAGCAGATTGCCGAAAAACTTCCAGCCTGTCGGCGTTTCAAAGAGGTCGACGCCCGCTTTTTTAGCCACCAAATCAGCTGCGCGGCTGGTCGGCATGGACCGTGCCACGCCGACAATGCCCTCTTCATAGCCGGGCGCCAAATGAATATTGGCCGCCAAAATCGCCAAACTGTCAGAGGGCGAGACATACAGCCCTTTGCCCAGCACGATGTTTCGGTCGCCGTCACCGTCGGATGCCGCGCCAAAATCCGGAGCGTCATCGGCAAACATTTTGTTAAACAGAGCTTTGGCATAGACCGGGTTGGGGTCCGGATGCCCGCCGCCGAAATCCTCGCTCGGCTCAACATTCATCAGCGAACCCGCGGGCACGCCCAAGCGCTGAATAAATGCCGCTTTGGCGTAGGGACCCGTGACGGCGTGCATGCCGTCAAAACAGACTGAAAACCCGCCCGAAATCATCGCCTTTATTTTGTCAAAATCAAACAGGGTTTCCATCAGCGCCATATAGTCCGTGACCGGGTCGACAATCTCGATCTGCATATCGCCGATATGCGCCGTGCCGAGTGCGGACAGGTCCACATCATCGGCGGAAATTTCGTTATAGCTGTCAATCTCGAGCGTGCGCTCAAATATGGCTTGGGTGACAGATTCCACCGCTGAACCGCCATTATCGCCGTTAAACTTAATCCCGAAATCGCCGTTTGGCCCGCCGGGATTATGACTGGCAGACAGGATAATCCCGCCTTGGGCGTTTGAGACGCGGATAAGGTTGGACAGGGCCGGCGTCGACAGCAGGCCGCCTTGGCCCACGCGCACTTTGGCTACCCCATTGGCGGCCGCCATGCGCAGGATGATTTGAATAGCCGTATCGTTGTAATACCGCCCGTCACCGCCGACGATTAACGTGCCCCCGCGCAAATCCGGGACACAATCAAATATCGCCTGCACAAAGTTTTCCAGATAACCCGTCTGCTGAAAGACTTTTACCTGTTTGCGAAGGCCCGACGTGCCGGGTTTTTGGTCATCAAAGGGCGTTGTAGCGTGAGTCGTCATGGCGTGTCCTTGGGTTGGCGGGCGGCGTTAATAGCCTTTGTTATAGTAGCGATAGCGGGGTCATTTGCAATTTGGCTCAGCGTCATGGCCGATTTACCGCGCCAGTTCGGTTGGCTGTCCGT